>JAJPEA010000072.1 GCA_023252335.1 Nitrosotalea sp. | reverse complement strand
CAGATTCTGATTTTCAGGATATGGCAGATTGTACATTTGAGGCAGCAGGTATTCTGTTTGGGAACCAAAGCCTTGAGCAAAACGCTGTGGTAAAAGGCTGGACAGGTGTGGGAATCACAGTAAAGAAATAATTGCCAATCTCACGTATGTATACTTGTGAAGATATACTTTGAGCGCACTGGTGGATTTGCAGGACTGCGTAGGTCTATTTCACTTGACACTGACAAAATGCCTCCCAGTGAATCTGAACAGATTCATAGCATGTGCAATAACGTAAATTTTTCAAATCCTCCAAAATTCGAACCAAAAAACGGCACGGCCGATCTTTTTCATTATAAAATTACAGTGGAATCAAAGGATGGCACGCGCACACTTGAAACATCTGATTTGTCCATGACTCCTGAATTTGAAAACTTGGTAACTTTCCTCTCTAATAAAGTGCAAGAAAAATAACTATATCATAAATACGTGATTTTTGTTTTTTATTTCATATAAACCCCTAAAATATTGTAATTTTTATCTTAATGATCATGATAAATAATTCTATAATGCATTTGTACCGGATAATTACATTACATAGTTATATGATATAATTCCACAAGATTGATCTAGACTATTTGTAGATAATTTCTAAATAGTTTTGTTTTAATGTATTTGTGAAGATGAAATACATATATACAAAATTATCGACAAGCAAAAAAATCACACCAATGATTATCCAGATGGAAATGGGGGTTAGATGTTAAATTGAAAATTCTGATTCTCGGTTTGGATGGATACATTGGATGGTCTCTTGCATTACGCCAACTAGCCATGGGAAATGAGGTATGTGGAATAGACAACTTTTCAAGAAGACGTGCTGTTGAAGAAGTAGGTTCTTGGTCTGCCACACCGATATTGCCAATTGAAAAAAGATTGAGCATTTTGCAAAAAGAGTATGGAGATAAAATTAGTTTTCATAAAGGAGATCTTGTAAATCCAGATTTTACAAATGATGTTATTGGAAAATTCCAACCTGATTCTATTGTGCACCTTGCAGAACAGCCTTCTGCACCGTACAGTATGATTGATCAATCTCACACGCTTTATACACAAAGCAACAATGTGATGGGAACACTAAATGTCATATACGCAATGAAAAATTATGCACCAAAAGCACATTTGATAAAACTTGGAACCATGGGAGAGTATGGAACACCTGACATGGAAATTGCAGAAGGATTTATGGAAGTGGAATTTCGAGGCAAAAAGTCCACCATACCTTATCCCAGATTTGCCGGTAGCTGGTATCATTGGAGTAAAGTTCATGACAGCAACAACGTAGCATTTGCATGCAAACTGTGGGGCTTGTGTTCGACTGATATCATGCAGGGTGTTGTTTACGGAACAAGGACAAGTGAAATCACAGAGCAAAACAAACATACTAGATTTGACTTTGACGAGGTTTTTGGTACAGTCATAAACCGATATTGTGCACAAGCTGTGATAAAGCACCCGCTTACTGTATATGGAAAGGGTGGTCAGACGCGTGGCTTTCTTGCTCTTGAAGACTCGATACAGTGCATGTCAATTCTAATAGATAATCCGCCAGAGGCTGGAGAATATCGAGTGGTAAATCAGTTTGATCAACAATACAAAGTAAGCGAACTTGCAGACCGAGTAAAAAGAATCGCAGATAAAAAAGGACTAGATGCTAACATACAGAGACTTGAAAATCCCCGTGTGGAAAAAGAAGAGCACTATTACAAGGCTGATCATGAGCAATTAAAAAAATTGGGCTTTAAAGCAACAAGGCACATTGATGATGAAATAAGTGTCATGCTAGATGATCTTATGGTTTACGAGGAAAGAATACGCGCAAAGAAAGAGCAAATGACACAGTTGGTAAAATGGCGAGATGGCTCTGATAAAATACAAAAAATCGCAAATCCATTAATATTATCCAATGACTAGTCATGTGGAAATATTGGTTTGTGGTTTTACTTGTATCCACTAGTTGTATTTTTAATTTACCATATGATGCATTTGCCCAAACAAAAATGTATACCATACCTACACCAAATATTTTTTTTACAAACGTTCACGTTGATGCAAATCCTGTACCTGACAAACCTTTCACAGTTTATGCCGATGTCCAGTCTCAGAGTGTAAACTGGAGTGATCTGATTGTATACATGACACCACCTGCGGGAATAAGCGTAGTAAGTCCAATTGTTTCAAGCTTGACATTTACTTCACAAGGAAATACCATGAGAGCGTCTTGGACTATGCTTACAAGTGATACTGGCTCGTATCACTTGATAATTACTGCACATTCTAATTTTCCTCTTGATACTGAAACATTTGATGTTACAGTAAATGTCGGTTCACCGCACAGTATTGTATTGGATGGAATATCTTTACCTGGAAACATTTTTCCAAACGATGACTTTGTTGCATCAATCAAGTTGAAAAATTCAGCAACTGTTGCTGACACTAATATTCTAGCACAAATCTCAGTTCCTGCTGGCCTGCAACTCTTGGATGATGTGACACAATCTGTATCTTCACTTGATCCTGGCAAAGAAGTGGTTTTAAAGTGGAGACTAAAGGCAGAAAATGCAGGTTCTTACACAATTGCATTTAGTTATTCGTCTACTAATGCAGGCTCCAACTCTGCATCATCTGCAGTCAATGTTGGAATAAAACCCATAGCTACTGGTGCGCTATTGTCACTAGTTACTCATTCTACAACCTTGCGACCAAATTCCATCAACCCAATAGTTGTGGATGTACAAAATAATGGTATCCAGGACATACATAATTTGCAATTGGTTTCTGCATCAGGGGGAGGATATGTTTCCACAAATACACCGCTGTGGATGGGAGATCTGGGCAAAAACGAGAAGAAAACACTGACGCTTCAAATAGACACATCAAATGAAACACTGCCTCTTCAAATTCCAATTGTTGTAAAATATGATTCTGATGGAAATTCATATGCCGAGACATATCAAACAGGGCTGCAACTTGAAAACCACCCTGATTTTAAAATAAATACTGTAATGGTGAGCCCACCCTTGTCATATGCTGGAGATACTGCTGACAAGATAGATGTCCAGATATTTAATGCAGGAATGGAAGCAAATGATGTGTACGCAACGCTAAACCTGCCTGCAGGTCTGTCACCTGCATGGGGCGGAGCAACTTCTGTATATTTTGGAAAAATAAACACGTTTCAAACTGCCACTGCATCATTTTATGTTAACGTAAATAGCGAAATAGCATCAGGTAACTATCCTTTATCGCTGTTGGTAAAAACAGGCGATCAACAGACGCCAATGGATGTGAACTTTATTGTTGCACCAAAAGCACAATTTCAATTAATATCTGAAGATGATTCACAGCTGTATCCTGGTGCAGCTGATGTACCATTCAAGATTGTAATTAAAAATATTGGCACTATTGCAGCACAGACTCTGACCACAAAATTGTTAGCTGGCAACTCAGTTCCAGGTGTAAAAAGTGACTCGATAACAAGTGTTGGTAACATGGAAGATATTGGAACCGTATTGCCTGGCCAAACCTTTGTTACAACTTTCATGGTAAATCTAGATCCTGCATTTATGGCTGGTGATAAATCTACCACTGTTGAACTGGACTGGTCGCAAAACTCTACTGGTATGTCAAATGCTTTTGTAGGTACTGTCATAGTTCCATACCATGTTGCTTATGGTCCGAATTATTTGATGTATTATAATGCCATTCCGTGGACCTATGTTGTTATTTTGATTGCTTTGGCAGTTGGACTGGCTCTCTTTGTTAGAATGAGAAAGAAAAAAATGAAAATGATAGAGTTGGAATCACTTCAATTGGACCGAAACTATCAGAGCAACTTGTTAAAATCAGAAATTGGCAAAGAAGATGTTAGTGCTGAAAAAAGAAATGAAAAAACAGGACGATCTAAACCCGTTGCTCAAGATTTTTACATTAATGCTGAAAAGGAGCGTGAAAGGTAATATCAAATCTCCTGCAACCTGTGCGAAAGTTGTTTTTTTATTTTCCTGCAAGGTTTCTCATGGCTTCAATATTTTTTTCTTATATTCTGTTAAATAATTTTTCTTATCTGCAAACTGCGGAAAATAATATTTTATTACTATTACTCCATTTTTTTCAAATCCAGTCTTACTTGGATAATAATATCTATATTGGAAGTTTCTATTCGCCTGTCATGTATTCTGTTCCATTGCACATGCAGATGCTATTTGCTACCTTCTTTACATCTCTTGCAATATCGACATCAAGTAAATTTCACATGCGTCTGAAAATCTTGGTTTATTTTGCGTTGTGTATGTTAAGTTTCTTGGCATCAGAATTTGTCATCATTGCAATTACTCATTGGTTCCATGTGGAAGCATACAATGTGTATCTGTATGGTAGTTTCATAATTACCTCTGTGATTGGTTCGTTTTTCATTGAAGCATGTCTGTTTACAAGCATGACACTGCCAAAAGGAAAAAAGATCAAACCGCTGATTAAAAGAGCATATGTTGATGAATATTTGTATCTCTTCTTCATGCTGATATCATCAACAGCATTACTGTATGCATTGACTATACTTTTACACGTTGATGCCAACTCTTTGACCTTTAGCTATCTTGTGTTAAATATTGCCATAATTTTTTCACTGAACAACTTTTTGGCATATTTTCTCATTGAATCAAAAATGCCTGATTGGTTAAAGAAAAACAAATTGCACAAAAATTCAATCTATGATGGCATCTCTATCTCTTTTCTGCTTCCAGCGTACAATGAAGAAAAGACAATAAAGAGATGCATAGAAAGTATAGACCAAGCCGCATCAAACTATCAAGGCAAAACGGAGATAATAGTTGTAAATGATGGGTCTACTGATAATACCAGAAAAGTGTCCTCTGATGCAATAATGAATCTGAAAAATTGCAATGGCAAGGTGTTTAACATTCCTAATTCGGGAAAAGGATCTGCATTAAGATATGGCTTGGAAAGATTGTCAGGAGATATCGTATTTAGAATCGACACTGATTCTATCTTGGATGAGAATGCAATAAGGCCAATAGTGAGCCACTTTAAAGATCCTACCGTGGGCTCGGTATCTGGGGTTATTCTACCTTTAGAGGAAAAAAGCATTTGGCAAAAGATAACTTTTCTTGATTTTGTTTTCATGTATTTGTTTTATAAAAAAGAAGAAGAGTTGGTTGACTCTATCATGGTCCAATCTGGAGCATTTTCTGTATTTAGGATGAATGCATTGAGGCAAGTGGGAGGGTGGTTGGACGACAGATTTGGAGAAGATGGAGAGATTACCTTTAGGCTTGGAAGATATGGCTACAAAAATGAGATGGAATCACGTGCCATACTGCATACGGATCAACCTGCAGACTTTCACAGTCTTCGAGAACAACGTGTAAGGTGGAACATGGGTTACTATTTTACGCGTTCAGCGCACTTTGGTCTGTTCAAAGAATTCCGTGGACCTAGAACTATAATGTATGCATTTAGCATGTATGTACACGGTGTAGATTTTACATATGCTATATCGTTGCCATTTTTTATCTTAGGATTGGTAACAGAGTATTTTGATCATACTATACCCAAGTCTGTTGTATTTGAGGATCTATACCGTATAGTCATAATTGATCTGATATTATTTGGATTGCAGCATGTGTTTCATCTGTATTATGTTTACAAGTTCAAACGAAATGACATGATTCCATACATCCCATTCATGCGGTTGTATAGCATCATAAACCAAATGCTTTTCCGAACTGAGGCAATGGAGGTTATTCTTGAATGGTCATCTCGATGGCAAGTTCACAATAAAGAATCATTTCGTGTATTGCGACAAACACTAAAAGCAAGTCTGATGAAATGATGCAAAAAGTATGTGCTCAAAAAAACACAATCTTTTTTTTCTTGATGGTAATGTTTCTATCAACTCTAGTCATTGGCCCGACTTTGTCATATGCTGAACCTGAAATTGCATCTCCATTAAAACAAATTAAACAAGGAATTCATGTACTTGATGTCAAATGCGGAAATTCAATGGTGTTGATTTTAAAAAAAGACAGTGCAATGCCTGCTTGTGTTGACAAGTCTAATGTTTATACGCTTGTCACAAGAGGGTGGGCAATAATGACGTCTGCATTGACTGCAGACCAAGAAATTTTGAATAAATCAAATGCAAACTTTTCCACTGCAGTTCCCGCCTCGGACTATCATTTGTTGTTTTTCATATCTTCTTCCAGTCCACAATATGAGGATAATTTGCATGTGTTTGCAAAACACTTGAAGCGTGGAGACTATCTGCTAGTGGGAGGCAATGAAAGCTCATCATATGAAATCGAACAAAAGGTACAAAAAATAAAGTCCATGGTAAATCAGGGCGTAAATGTAGATGCAATTAGAATTTACAATAAAATTGATGATCTGGTAAACAAGGTACCAAAGCTTCCTAGGGGATTTGATTATATTGGCTATGACTATGAAGAAGGAAGCGGTTTTTCACCCGAGTTTACCACAAATGCAACTAGATCCGCCATCTATTTTGATCAAGCAAGACATGCGGTATCACAATATGACATGATTACGGGCAGCAATGCCACGTTGATAATCATGCCCCCATTTGGGCAGCTTGGAAAATCTCAATGGAACTGGGGACTGGCTGCCAAGCATGCTGACATAATGAGCATCCAGTTTCAGGCGTTTATGAAAGATCATGATTTTCTTAACTATGTGCTAGATACTATATCTCAAGTAAAGCAAGACTCCATGTCCACAAAGGTGATGGTTGAATTGTCTCTTGTCCCAAAAAGAGGAACTCCGCAAGATAACCTGAATGCAATATACCTGCTTTCCCCTCTTCCGATAGATGCTTTTTTTGTTTTTTATCATCCGCCTCAGACATCTGATCTTGAACAATTCTTTGATATGATATCTAGAAAATAATATTCTAGAGCAGTTTTATACTATCATCGAAAATGTATAAAATTTAGCACTTGATTATTGATGAATAATCTGTATTAACATTATAGAATATTTTTAGCATATCATGATATACTTTAAGTCGGGAGTATATCCGTTGGGCTTACTGGAAATCAGCAATAGTACGAATGGTATTCTAACAATAGTTTTTGCTTCATTGTTTCTGGTATCAATTGGGGTTCTTACACACAACGCATTTGCAGATCAAGTGGTGACTACAATACCATTTGGGAATCAACTTATGGCCAATGTCGGCGCAAATCCAAATACGGACAAGATCTATGTTACATCTCCTACCTTCTCTTTTTCAGTTCCCTCATATACTCAAGATAACAATAAAGTGTTTGTAATTAACGGTTCCACTGATACCGTTTTGGGCAATGTGACGGTTGGGACCAGCTATTACACTTCTGCTACAGATGTCGGAGTAAATCCAATTACGGGCAGGATTTATGTGACAAACTGGTCGAGTTCTGGCGGGGTAGTCTCCGTAATCAACGGAACGACTGATAAAGTCATAGACACGATATCATCTGTTGGAGATCCTGACAGAATAGCGGTAAATCCAAGTACAAACATGATTTACGTGAGCGATACCGGCTTACATAATCTCTACGTGATCAATGGTGCAACTGATACTGTTGTAAATGCAATCAAACTTGGAGGTGAGCCTAGAGGGGTTGCAGTAAATCCCAATACAAACAAGATCTATGTGGATCTTTTCCTCAACGACACGGTATCGGTAATAAACGGTTCAACTAACAGTGTCATAGGCGCAATACCGGTAGGAAGCGACCCACAAGGAATTGCAGTAAACCCAAGTACGGACAAGGTCTATGCAACTAATGAGCAGAGTAACACTGTTTCCGTAATTGATGGCTCAACTAATACCGTCACAAAAACTATGCCAGTAGGCAATGGTCCAGATGGCATAGCTGCAAATCCTTCAACAAACAAGATCTATGTAACAAACAGCGGTGGTAATACAGTTTCCGTTATGGATGGTCTGACTGACAGCGTGGTAAGCACACTTCCAGTTGGAAGCGAGCCAGTCGGGGTGGGAGTAAACCCAAGTACGGACAAGATCTATGTAGCTAATTACAGAGATTGTTCTTCTAATCCCTGTCAAAGTTCAGTTACTGTAATATCTGGCAGTTCTTCATCTGGCACATCCAGTAACGCAACTGCTCCATCCACTCCACAAAACCTTGCAGCAATCACTGTATCGTCATCACAAATCAACCTCTCATGGAATGCACCTTCAAGCAACGGGGGCTCTATCATTACCGGATACAAGATTGAGAGAATGCAAGGTAGCAGTATCACCTGGTCTACAATTGTATCAAATACATCCTCGACGGCAACAACCTATTCTGACACTGGGCTTGCGGCAAGTACTAGTTACACATACCGAGTGTCTGCAATAAACTCGGTCGGAACAAGCTTCCCATCAAGTACTGCTACTGCCACCACTCTAAATCCAGTTACAGTGCCAGCAGCCCCGATCAGTCTTACAGCTACAGCGGGTAATGCACAGGTCACGCTTTCATGGGCAGCACCTTCAAGCAATGGCGGCTCTGCAATTACAAACTATACTGTATACAGGGGAACTTCGTCTGGCAACGAGACGTTTCTTGCCACAAATGGTACTGCCACCTCCTATACTGACAAGGCAGTAGCCAAGGGCCAGACATATTACTACAAGGTAACAGCCGTAAACTCGTTTGGCGAGTCGCCACCATCAAACGAGACCGACACCATTCCATCCCCTCCATTCAATTTCGAGGCTCATTCAATGACTGGATACGTTTTACTGACATGGGAAGTTCCAACATACCAGGGCAGCTCGATTACAAATTACAAGATATTCAAAGGAACCTCGTCGGGCAGCGAATCTCTTCTTGCCACCGTTGGCAATGGCAATTCGTATACTGACAAGGCAATAATCAACGGAACGGTCTACTACTACAGGGCAACAGCAGTAAACTGGTTTAGCGAGTCGCAACCGTCTGCCGAGTCAAGTGCCATTCCTAGTGCATACACAAATCCAAGCGCTCCGACAAATCTTGCAGCAACAGCAGACAACGGGCAGATCTTGCTTTCATGGAGCGCTCCCTCATCTAACGGAGGGGCCGCAATAACCAATTACTATATAGGTCGAGGAACCTCGTCTGGCCAGGAATCGCTACTTGCTTCTGTATCTGGAAACACAACCACTTTCACAGATGCCAATCTTGCTTACGGGGTAACATACTACTATTATGTTGTCGCTACTAATTCAGCTGGCGACTCCAGTCCTATGTCAAACGAGGCAAGTGCGACACCTTCAGCTCCTGCCACGGTACCTAGTGCACCA
>JAJPEA010000071.1 GCA_023252335.1 Nitrosotalea sp. | reverse complement strand
ATGTAGTTTCTGCTTTTGGTACGATTCCTCATGCAAATCCTGCTGGAATATTTTTGCAAAATGATTCTATATGGATTGCCAACATAGGTTCTCAAAATATTTTCCAGTATAAAATTGACCAAGATAATTATGCTGTAAAAGATATTTCAATTATTCGAAAAATCCCACAAGATAATGCCACGCTATTTTCATCTCCAACTGATCTGTTTGTAGACAAGAATACTTTGTGGCTGACTGAACATGGTACAAGCTTTCTTACAAGTTATGATCTTAATACTGGACAAACCGTACGATACCCAACATCGCAAAATAATTTTGGTGCAACTACACTTCCTTTCTGGATTAGAGGTGCTGATAACCCGAAAGTTTTATGGTTCAATGAACATCAAGGAAATAAAATTGGGCGTTTTGATCTATCTAATAAAACGTTAACAGAATACCAGATTCCATCATTGCCAAAAGATGGACCCCTCACTTATCCACTAAACATTTCACAAGATCCTATGGATGAACAAATTCTCTGGTTCTCTGAATGGAATACAGACAAAGTTGGGGTGATAAATGGGCATATTCCGATACCTTTTGAAATAAATCTCAATACGACACAAATAACACTGGGTCATCACGGTACAGCTGTTATTGGTTTGAAAATCATGGGCAATACGCATAATTCTGACCGGTTATTTTTGAATACCTCTAGTTCAATTACTCCTATTGCGGCACTTGGAAATTTGACAGCCCAGTTTTCTTCTAATGTGATAACTCCTCCTCAGGATGCTGCTGTACAATTAACCCTGAGTGATGGTGGGGTAGATCCTGGAAATTATACTGTTGGAATAAGTGCCTCAGATGGCTTGGTAACAACCACCAAGTTTCTTGACTTGGTCGTATTGCCTTAAGGTAATCTGTACCATTATTTCTCAAAAAAATGACTAGTAACTATGGATTTTTCTAGTGCATATTCTTTGATCTCTGAAAATCTAAACTCTTCTATGATGAAATGTATGAAATCTTCCTTGTATTGGGGTAACTCTATTTTCTTTTTTGTAGTATTGTCTTCATAATATTCCATGTCTGGTCCCTTGCCAAGCAGGTTATGACACATGTCTCTTAACTGGTTAATGTTAAATTTATCTAAAAGAAAATATTTGCTTGAGAGTTCTTTGTAAAATATCTTGTCTGCAACATCCATTTCATTTTTTATCTTTGATATGTCTGAATCTCTAGTTTCATCGTCTTTTGGTCTTCCTTTTGAGTTATCTTGATGCATTCAATGTTGAAATATTTTTTCCCAAAATATATACTATGAAAATTTCGCAGGATTTTAATTCAACATTCCATGTTGTATGTGATCAACTGTGGACAAAGAAAATTGAAGAACTATTTCACAATAACATGCGGTTTTTGAAAATGTCTTGACACATTTGTTTTACTTGTTAACTAGTGAAAAATACTCGTCTTGGAATAAACTCATTTACGTCACATGTAGAAATCATTGGTTGACATTGTGTGTAATGATACGATCTAATTTGATATCTGAAAAAACAGATCTAATGCAGTTACATGCTTACTATGTTTTATTTTGATCGTGAATCAAGTTTATTGAAAACATACTGTCTTGCTAACTTGTTTGAAAAATTACCAAATTCATAAAGCACGATCAGTTTTTTGATCGAAATTTTTCACTTTCAAAATGTACTGTAAGATCTTTCACCTTTCCAGTCATGGTAGTTATGTAATTGGTTATATATGGTACCACTTTATAACCTATTTAAATGCCACAAACAAAACCGATTGTCGACATCGTAAACGTGGTTGCCTCTGCTTCAGTAGATCAAAAAATTGATCTCGTGGCAATTACAAAAGAATTTCCGGACGTTGAATACCACCCTGAACAATTTCCAGGCCTAGTCTTTAGATTAAAGTCTCCAAAAACTGCGACACTTATCTTCAGCTCAGGCAAAATGGTTTGTACTGGTTCAAAATCCGAAGAGGCAGCAGTAAATGCTGTAAATACCGTGGTGCAAAGACTTCGAAAAGGCAAAATAAAAATAAAAAAGAATCCAGAAATTACAATTCAAAACATCGTAGCTTCTGTTAGTCTTGGTGGCAAGGTTCACTTGGAAAAGGCTGCTCGAAGTCTTCCAAGAAGTATGTATGAACCAGAACAATTTCCTGGCTTGATACATAGAATGCTTGATCCACGTTCAGTGGTTCTCATATTTGCATCTGGAAAGCTAGTGTGCACCGGAACAAAGAAAGAGGCCGAAGTCTACCGCGCAGTCCACAATCTGCATACACTATTAGAAGAAAAGAAACTCATGGAATACGAGTAATCGTAAAACCATTTTCTAAATTTTTATAAATAATTTATTATTCCTGCTTTTGACATCTATTTTTTTGTATTATACTTCCACCAAATGATATTGCAAGATTGATTCCAAGTGAAATAACTGCTATGTATATTGGACCAAATGTTGTTTTTAATACTGATGATGTCAATTGACCAAAACTATTTGCCATCTCTATCATGAGTATGCCGGAAAATATTCCAACAAGCAAACCCACTATCAGCGGCGTCTTTTTGAGCATTTTTGTGTACAGTCCAAAAAATACTGCTGGTAAAATTTGTACTATGAGTATTCCTCCAAGTAACTGTAATGATATGGCATAAGTTGCTGGAACAGAAAATACAAACCCTAAAGCTATGAACTTGAAAACTGTTGATGATACCTTTGTAATTTTAATCTCTGACTTGTCTGAGAGATTTGGTTTTATTTCCTTGATGATATTTCTAGTCAAGAGATTTGCCTGGGCCATGGCCATGATGGCCGCAGGTACTAGACCTCCTACGAAAATTCCAAGCAGCGCAACCCCTGAAAACCAACTTGGCAGGGTGTACAGGATCAATGAAGGAACCACAAGTATTCCACGTGAGCTCTCTGGAAATCCTGACAAGAACTTCATTGCACCTGGAACTGCATAGACCATTATGCCCATCAACGCAAGTACTGCAAGCCCAATTCCATAGAGAGGTAACAGTGATGTGCTCTTGCGTAGCTTTTGAGCACTTTGAGCACTAAGTACACCACTTATTGCATGTGGGTATAGGTAGAGTGCAAGTGCACTGCCGAGAATAAGGGTTGCATATGCTGGAACTAGATTTTCTGGTAATGTTGCATAGCTACTGTTTGCTGCCTTGAATGCATTTCCAAAACCTCCTATGCTAATTGGTACTATAACAATGACTGCAATTACTGTTATCCATACTAGAATGTCCTTGAATATTGCAGTAAGTGTTGCTCCACGCAAGCCACTTGTATAAGTAAATGCTGCTAGAATTACAAAAGCAACAAGAAGCGATATCTCTTGAACCATCTGAGAATTGGCATATCCTGCAAGCATTACAGTGAGCACTGACTGCATTCCAACTATCTGGAGTGCGATATATGGCAACTCTGCAACAATTCCAGTGATTGCAATCATGATTGCAAGTGTTTTGCTGTTGAATCTGTCCTTGACAAAATCTGATGCTGTGATGTATCCTTTTTCTCTTGCAAGTGTCCAAAGCCTAGGCATTGCAACTAGAGCCACTGCAAAAGTTAGCATCACATAAGGAATTGCAAAAAAGTACAATGAGCCTTTTGCAAACACTCCTGATGGAATCGCCACAAAACTGTACGCAGTGTATAGGTCTGCACCAATGAGGAAAAATACTAGGGTTGTTCCAAGTTTTCTTCCTGCAAGTGACCATTCGTGTATGTGGTCAAGGTCTCCTCTTCTCCAATACTTGCCGTAAAACCCTAATCCGATGAATACCATAAACAACAAGACAAATACGATGAAAACATCAGCGCCTATCATGATTTATTCTCCACTAGTCTAGAATATGCAAGGTAGAATCCAGTACATGCAACAAGCCAAAGTGTTTGAAACCAATAGAAAAACGGCAGTCCAAATAACTCTGGTGATTCCCTGTTGTATATGGGAACTCCTAGGTTTACAAATGATGGTATCAAGACAAGCAGGCCAAGTATAATGTACCTAGTTTTGGAATGCATCCTCATCTTGAACTAGGTAGTAAAAATATAAGCATTCAGAATTCTTCTAATATCACAATCACTATATTCTATCGTGGAAGATGAGCCATCCCAGTCATTTTGCCAAGATGTTGTAAAGAATCATGATCCTTCTAAGCTAGAAAGACCTGTCTATGTAATCCAAGAACATCATGCCTCAAAGCTTCACTGGGATCTGAGATTTGAAATGGAGTCTACTTTGAAAAGCTGGGCCTTGCCAAGAGAGCCGCCTCAAAAAATCGGTGAAAAACGTTTGGCAATATCCGTTGATGACCATCCTATTGGATATGCATTGTTTGAGGGTAGCATTCCGGAAGGAAACTATGGCGCAGGTCAGGTCAAAATTTGGGACAAGGGTACATTTGAAATCATAGATAATAATACAAGAAAAATAATTGTGAACATACATGGCTCTAGGCTGCAGGGAAAATACTGCCTTGTGCATTTTGAACCAGAAGAAAAGAATTGGCTGTTCTTTAAACTAAAGTATGATTCTAGGTAGATTTTTCTTTTTTCCCAATGGCAATCAAAAACATTGTTTCCTTGTTTTCTGCATGAGGTGAAAAGAAATTTGTCACTAGATCATCGTAAAATGTTAGTCCGGTTGCACCAAGACCCAATGCATATGATGCTAGATACATCTTGCCTCCTGTTATTGCTGCATCAAGCTGGGCAACTCTATATCCACGATTTCCAAACTGTTCTAAAATTTTGTCAAGGTTTACCATGAAAAAAATTGTAACACTTGCATCGTATGGCAGATCTTGGTCCAATCCAAGATTTCCTGATGCATGTCTGAAATTGCCTTTACGCAATTGCTCTAATGAATTTTTTTCTTTAACAAAATAGTACGAGCCTGACTCGAGTCCATCTACTGCATTTACAATTATGTAAATATCTGATAATGATTCTGCGCTTGTAAAATCTGTGTTTATTTTTGATGTTGTATGGTTGAGTATGGTTGAAAGCTGATCAAATGTTATGGATTCAAGTGAAAATTTTCTTGTAGAACCACGTCTGATTATTGTGTTCTCTAGAGATTCTTGAACCGTGATGTTTTTTCCAAGTGGAATAAGTCTAGTGGGCTGTTTTCTCTCTAGTGTGATTTGGTGTCTCCATGATTTCACTTCTGTTTCTGTTAAAAGACAGGATGATTCATGCATGGCATTAATCTCTGGATACTCTATTTCATAGTCTGATGAGACTGCATCGATGTTAATTTCTTCCATGGGTGGGCAGATCGGCATGTTCTGTCCTGTCTGTCCTAGAGGTACAATTGCAATTGGCGCTTCCTTGCTGATATCTAGTCCAAGCAACTGACACATTTGAGAATCAACAAAACCTGTGATTATCTTTGAAGGAATCTTGTGGGCAGATGTGATGGCAAGTGTATTTGCAAGAATTGTTCCACTATCCCAAAACGCATGTCTGTATTCACGTGATTGGTATTTTATGGAATTTCTGGCAAAGACGTCTGTGAAAATAAGAATTGCTGGAGCTTGGCTTGTAAATGATTCTTCTGTGGTAGAATGGGATACACATTTCCTAAAATCACCCAGACGTATTGTATCTAGTTTCATGTGTTTTGGATCAAAGTGGTAAACTCCAGCATCTAGTCCTGCAATGTCAGAACAGACAAGGTAAATCTCAATGTGGTATAGTGCACCGGTACAAGAGGCTGCACGAAAATCCATCTCTCCTAATCCTTGAAATTTTATTTTTTTTGTTATACCTGATGAAAAATACAAAATTCTACCAAGCGCATCAAGATCAGGGGTGATGTTGCTGTCAATATATTCTGTTGAGATTGCATCAAGTGCAGAAATGCCTATTGGGGTTTTATCTAATGGAATGTCAATCTGTGATACATTTTTGTAAATTTTGTAAGGTGTTGGTCTGTGAGAAGGATGGTATACGTGAAACCTGTTAAGTAACATTCCGTTTGGATGTTTTGTACCGTTGTGATAGTGCCAGGCTGCTTCAATTTCATGATTTTGCACAAGATACTGGCTGTGGAATTGATCTTGTAAAAGTATCGTATGGTACCAAACAGAAGATTATTAGTAGTTGATTTTTTTAAAATATGTATGATGGAAAACGAAGACATGCTAGTAAAATTGTCTGAGATACAAAATCTGTCCTGTATCTTGTATGTCGAAACAAAATCCTATCCAATTCAAAAAATGTCCATTCTCAAGTCTACCATTCCTGTGAGAAAACCAACTACAAGAGGTGGTGTGTACTTTACAGATACCATGGCCTATAAAATCAAGGCAATTACCCAAGACCTATCCATTTCAGCAGAGATACCAAGGCTCATGCTAGGTCCAAATACTGATTTTAAACCAATTGTAATCAAAACTAGGTTGACAGTTGGTGGCATTGAGAGTGATGTGGTATTAACCACACATCTTACAAATGCAGTAAATACAAAAGAGCATGTGGAACTAAATCTCATAGTAGACAAGGTAGATCTGAACTAATCCTGACTTATGATTACTGTATTATAATGGTAAATTGTGATAACTGTATGAAAATTACAATTGCGATAATTTTGAGTTTATCTGTATTGGGAGGAATTGGACCAATCTTTGCTCAAGTAGAACCGCCTGGATTTACAAATGCTACTAGTATTAGTTCTGTTTCTGGTAATTCAGAGTTACCGTCTCTGTTGGTCTCAAGTGATGGAATTTTTACAATTTGGACTGAGACAGAATCTGGAAAATCTAATGTGTTATTTTCAAAGAGTACTGATGGTGGGTTTACATTTGATAAACCTGTAAACTTGTCTGCATCAACAAATGGGCAATCAAGCTATCCGCAATTTGTAGAAGGGAATAATCACATTTACGTAACATGGCAATCTGCATTGTCTGGTACCTCAAATATTTTATTGACAAGAAGCCTTGATGATGGTACTAGTTTTGAAAAACCAATTCAGCTAAGTGATGGATCTCAACTTTCTGCATTTCCTCAAGTTGCACTGTCTGGAAATAACGTATATTCTTCTTGGATTGAAAAGTCTGCAGACAATTCAACTAATATCATATTTGCAAAAAGCACTGATCAAGGAAATTCATTTGGTGCTCCACTGCATGTGACGCACAATGTGGGAAATTCTGGAATTCCAAAACTATCTGCAGATGGAACTAATGTCTATCTTTTATGGGAGGATAATAGCAAGGGCGATTATGAGGTATTTCTAAGTAAGAGTAGTGATTCGGGGGCTTCATTTCATGTACCACTTGACATAAGCACAACTGCCGGACAATCTGGAACGCCCGAAATTGCTATATCTGGAAATAATGTATATGCTGTATGGATGGATAACACCTCTGGAAATTATGATATATTTTTTGCAAAAAGTGCTGATGGTGGAGCCACGTTTGAAAAGCCTATTGACATAAGTAATCTCAAAGGAGACTCGGGATATCCACAGATTACTGCGTGGAAAAACAATGTCTATGTCACATGGACTCAGAGCATGACTGGCATAAACTATGATGTCTTTTTTGCAAAGAGCACAAATAATGGCGATACGTTTGACCAGCCGATAAATCTGAGCAACAACCCTGGTCCATCTGGGTGGCCAAAAATTGTATCAGATGGAAATATCTATGTAAGCTGGGTAGATAGCTCCACTGGAAAATTTGACGTCTTGATTACAAAAAGTACTGATGGTGGTACAACATTTGAGAGTCCAACAAATCTGAGCCACTCAAAAAGCGAGTCATATGAAAATGCAATGGCTGCACTAAACAGTACTGTATACATGGTATGGCAGGAAGAAGAAGGCAATAGTGGAAACCACACTATACTTTTCTCAAAGAGCACAACATTTGTTCCAGAATTTGGTCCGTTTGCATCCATTGCATTGGTTGTATCAATAATTGCTATCATTGCAATATCGTTTAGATCTAATCTACGATTGAATACTGGATGGAATTAGTTGTAATCTATTTAGGATCTAAAATCGGTTCTTGTTATGATTTCAAGTCATCAAGACTGGTAACTTTTTCTTACTAGTTTTTCGTTATTTCGAAGTTCTATTACACTCTTGGAATATATCAAAGCAGCAGCTACAAGACCGCCTGCCATTGCAGGTCCTGCCAAATCTGCATAGCTAAATCCAAGTGGAACTCCTAAGATGACGCTTTTTTGTCCAGTATTTTCAATAAATCCTGGCGTTATGCTACTAGTGAGTATTCCAAGTGCGTTTTTCTGCTGCTCTGCTAATATTATGTCACCTTGAGAATCAGTTGTTACCCATTGAGTAAAAGATGACTTCGTAGGAATGTCAAATTCGTTTGTCTGACCAGTTCTAGGGTCTATTACTGCAATTTTATCTAGAGTGTGTTGAGCTACCCACAAGTCATGATTTGGATCAAAGGTCATTCCAAAAGGTAGTCCGTTAGCATCTGTGTTGTATTTTTGGAATGTTTTGACTAGTGGATCAAAGGCTGATACAGCTTTACCATCATGTTCTGCGACAAAAACTTTGCCAGTTACAGGATCATATGTAATGGCCGTAGGACTCACAAGAGTACTATTGAATGGGGCGTATTCTGTGACTTTGTAATTTTGTGCTGGATCGATGTTTGCAATTTTTCCAGTACCGCTTTCTGCTATCCATATCTGACCAGATGACTGGTCTATGGAAATTCCAAGGGGTGCAGAATCTGCTGACAAATTAATTGAATGAAACGTTTTTGTTGCTACATCAAATTTTACAACCTTTCCAGTACTTGCTACTATAAACCATGGATTATCAGAACTGTCTATTGCAAGACCTGAGACCGTTTCATTGATTGGAATGGGATATTGTTGGTCCTTATTACTATCTGGTTGATAATAACCTAAAATTTTCGAAGTCGGATCAATGTACCAAATATTATTGTTAAAATCCATTGCTGATGCAGTGATACTGCTTGTTCCATTGATTTTATGTTCTGTATATTGTTTTGAATTTAGATCAAATTCCCATATTCTTCCACTGTTTATTGCCGAGTCTCCAACCCACACAGCATTTCTAATGGCGTCATAGATTGGGTATAGTGGTAAAGCAGTCTTGTCTGGAATTTTATATTCTGTGATGTTAGCTTGTAATTGATTCAGGTTTGGTTTTACATACAAGTCACCAAAAGTTGTAACAACATTAAGTGCACCAGCCTGCGTTGCTACACCTTCAACCTGCGCCTGCCAGTGGCCAGCTATTGCAAAGGCTTCGGTATTTACAGAAAACACTCCTGGAGATATCTCTTGGGCATTATCGATAACTAATGGACCTATTCCCTTGTCTA
>JAJPEA010000070.1 GCA_023252335.1 Nitrosotalea sp. | reverse complement strand
CTTGACTATTCTCCGAAAAAAGACATCTATGCATATTATGACGACGATCGAGTGACCCAGGTACTTAGCAATTTAATAAAAAATAGTCTCAAGGCGACAACTCCAAAGACAGGTAAGGTGGAGGTACAGATTGAAGAAAAAGAGAACGAGGTAGTGGTCTCTGTAAAAGATAATGGTAAAGGTATACCAACTGACGCAAACGACAAGATATTCAAAAAATTCTACCAGGCTGATACAACTAGCACCAGAGAAAAGGGTGGAAGCGGTCTTGGCCTGTCAATTTGCAAGGGAATTGTCGAGGCCCATGGGGGGACAATATGGATGCAAAGCGCAGTATCGCAGGGAACTGTATTTTCATTTACAATTCCAAAGGTAGATGGAATTAGAATGCCCATCTAGAAATCATGTCACTTGAAGATTATGCTGAAAAGGCAGTCAGGATTGCACTTGATGCAGGCTCGCAGTATTGTGACGTGAGGGCAGAATCTGTCAAGACTATAGGGTTAACAATTGAAAACGGCGAGGTTGAAAACTTTGTCTCATCAAGGGATTCTGGTCTTGGAATACGAGTCCTAGTAAATGGGGCCTGGGGATTTTACTCTGTATCAGAGCCGCAATCATTTGGCGTCATACAGCAAAACATTGTTGATGCAGTAAAAACTGCCAGGTACTATTCAGAATACAAGAAACATAAAGTAAGACTGGCAGAGATTCGCTCTTTTACTGATGGTATAAAATTCCAAGTTCTAGTAGAGCCAAATGTGGACGAGATGGTAAAACTTGGTCTAGAATCTGACAAGATAATTCATGACAAAAAAAGAATAATAAAATCATCTGTATCAATGCACCACGACAAGTTTCACAAGTACTTTGTTAACAGCGAGGGATCGAAAATCACTCAAGACTTTGATGATGTCATGGCAAACTTGTCCGCAACAGCACATTATTCTGGATTGACAGAATCTGTTAGTACCACTGAAGGGGGAAGGGGAGGGCTGGAAATGATCACTGGAAAAAATGACATACTGGTTGCATCAAAAACAATTTCTGATAAAGCAGATGCACTGCTTGACGCAAAGACAGTAAAAGAAGAAAAGGCAACGGTTGTGATGAACCCTGACTTTGTTGCACTGCTTGCACATGAAATTCTTGGACACCCTTCTGAGGCTGATAGGGTTCTTGGAAAAGAGATGGCGTGGGCTGGGGGCGCATGGTGGGCAGGAAAACTTGGGACAAAAATTGGCTCGCCAGAACTCAACGTAATTGATGATCCAACTATATCATCCAGCCTTGGGTGGTACAAGTATGATGATGAGGGTGTGCCTGCAACAAGAAAAGTGTTGGTAGAAGATGGAATATTATCTAACCACATGCAAAGCAGGGAGACTGCCTCACTATTTGATACAGAGCCCAACTCTTCAATGAGGGCAACTGGATATTCTTTCATGCCTCTTGTGAGGATGGCATGTACGTGCATCGCACCTGGCAACTGGGATCCTGCAGAGATGATACGAGATGTAAAAAATGGTTTTTTGATATCTGGCATGAAAATTCCATCAATAGACATGTTGAGATACAACTGGAGCATCTCGTGCCAGTATGCACAAAAAATTGAGAACGGTGAGGTGGGTGGATTGTTACGAGATGTAATTGTTATGGGCAACTCTCCCGAGTTTTTTGATTCAATTGATGCAAGAGGAAAAGATTTTCAGGTAAGGCCAATTGGAAATTGCGGTAAAGGCGACCCGATGCAAATCATGAGGATGGGAAATGGCGGTCCACATATACGTGGCAAGTCTATTGTAAAAAGCGTGGCAACATAAAATGTCTGGTAATCTAGATGATGTAAAAAATAGGGTAATCTCTTGTGTCAACTGTGGTTTATCCAAATCAAGAACAAATGCTGTACCTGGACATGGAAACAAAAACTCTGATGTAATCTTTGTAGGAGAAGCCCCTGGGAAAAATGAAGATCTCAAGGGACAACCATTTGTTGGAACTGCAGGACAGATTCTCTCTGAAGCATTAGAGCATGCAGGATTTGAGCGAGAAAATGTCTACATAACAAATGTGGTAAAATGCAGGCCTCCAAATAACAGACAGCCCTTGACAGAAGAGCGAATAGCATGCAGGCCATATTTATCAGAAGAGCTTGATATCATAAAACCCAAGATAGTTTGCATCCTTGGAAACACTGCATATCGCTCGCTGCTTGATGGCAGTGAGATAACAAAAAATCGCGGCAAGATTGTAAAAAGTAACGGCCAACTTTATTTTGTTACAGTCCATCCAGCTGCTGTGATATACAATCCTGGATTAAGACAGGTACTCAAGGACGATTTTGTCTTGCTTGCAAAATCCTTGGATAAATTAAGAAAGGGTTTGGACATAGAAATTTCACAATGAAGGTACTTGGGCGCTCGTTCTATAACCGGGATACAGTTGATGTTGCAAAAGACCTTCTTGGGAAGATACTTGTTCGAAAAATTAACGGGTATACAATCTCTGGAGTAATCGTAGAAACTGAAGCATATCGATACAGGGACGATCCTGCAAGCCATACCTATGGAGGATTGACTGGACGAAACAAGGCAATGTTTGGGCCTGTTGGATGTGCCTATGTCTATTTTACATATGGAATGCATTACTGTGTAAATGCCGTTGCCAAAAGCCAGGATTTTGAGGCAGGTGCCGTACTGCTTCGCTCCATTGTGCCAAGGCAAGGACTTGATTTCATGTCAAGGCAGCGCAAGACAGACAATGTGTCAAACCTCACAAATGGCCCTGCCAAGCTTACACAGGCCTTGATGATAACAAAAAAAGAGTATGGAGCAGACCTGACAAAAAAATCAAGCCTGTACATAATGGACGGATTTGAAATAAAACCATCTGAAATTTTGGCAGGTCCACGAGTTGGAATAAAAAAAGCAACTGATAAAATGTGGAATTTTAAAACAACAAGAAATGTCTTTGACTAGCTAGGAGTCTGGTCTGGTCTTGGACCAAGTGTAGCGGTAACATCAACTGATTTGCCTTCTCTGTATACTGTCAAGACTACCTTTTCTCCTACATTTTTCTTGTCGTCAAGGTATGCAATGACATCATAGATTGTCTTGACCTGCTGTCCGTCTATTGCTGTTATGATATCTCCACCGTGAGGGATGTTGTTCTGGTCTGATGTTGCAGGAATTATTCCTGCCTTGTCTGCTGGCCCTCCCTTGATTGTACTCTCAATGATTACTCCCTTGAAGTTTCTTGCCAGTCCATTTGCAAGTGCTACGTCTGGGTCAAGGCTTCTTCCTGAAATGCCAAGATATGGATGGGTGTATGTTCCGTTTTTAATCAAGACTGGAACAATTCTAGTTATTGCATCTGCAGGTACTGCAAATCCAACTCCTGCAAAGTCTCCGGTACTTGTACTGATTGCAGTGTTCATCCCTACTACCTTCCCATTGAGGTCTAGCAGAGGACCACCGGAATTTCCTGGGTTTATTGCTGCATCAACTTGTATTATATCTGGTATTGAAAATCCTGCAGAGCTCTCATCTGGTAATAGTCTTCCAATCTGGCTAATTATTCCTGTAGTCATGGTATCACTTAGTCCGAACGGATTTCCAATTGCAATTACCTGCTGCCCGACATTAAGATTTGATGAATTTGTAAGGGTTAGAGGAATTAGCTTCTCGTCAGAAAAATTGTCTATTATCTGTATTACTGCAATGTCATTTCCTGGGTCGGTTCCAACCACTTTGGCAGTGTATGTGTTGCCGTCAATAAAGGACACATTTACTGTCTTTGATCCCTCTACAACGTGATTGTTTGTAATTATTCTTCCCTCTGTATCATATACAAAACCTGACCCAAGTCTTGTAGACTGGCTTGAAAGTGGCTGTCCATTGAGTATGAAACTGTTATCAACTGTTGAGACCTTGCTTGTTATTTGTACCACGGAATTTTCTGTATTTTTGTAAATCTGTGTAAGGACTGAACCCTGTTCTTCTATTGACCCTGTCCCTGCTGGTCCTGGAGGCCCTTGCGGACCGGGTGGACCCTGTGGTCCTGCTGGCCCTTGGACTGCACCTTGTGATGCATCGAGCATCTTTCCATTGGTAAATTGCAATGCAACCGTACTAGCAAGAACTATGGTTATGGCAACAAGTATGATCTCAAGTTTTCTCATGGTGAAGTCTCTGCCCCCATTTTGCATATCAAAATATTATATTTTGCTATCAATTGTTCTATGTACATTTCTGAATAAACGAGTTGAATTTTCAAGTATTATCTTTTGCTAAACTTTGGTAATCATTACCTAAATATACACACCAATAGCTGGTTTCATAGTGGTAAAAAAGCAAAAGAAACCCAAGTCTAGTCCAATTACAAAGGGTTTGATAATTACTGTTGCAGTTATAGCGCTAGCCGTTGCAGGCGGTGTGTATTATTTATGGACTTCGTCAATTCCAGTAAATGAAGACCATCCAGTATTTGCAACAGCTTCGCATGTATACATACTTGCAACTCACAATGACCAAGGATATTATTATGATGAACAATCTACTAAGACTGGAAAAAAATCAATCAGTAGTACAAATACAAATCCTCCAATTCACGTTGCACAAGGAACGCTAGTTGCGTTACATGTGATAAATGAAGACAAAGACACAGGCTCTGACCAAGATTTGAACATTGATGCGTTTAATGTTCATACAAAACACTTGAAGTATTTTGAATCTCAAACGATAGACTTTGTTGCAGACAAGACTGGAAAATTCTCGTACTATTCAAAAATACATCCAGAAATGAACGGCACGTTGACTGTGGACCCATAAACTTGACTGCCAAAATACTTAATCTGTCAATTTTAAACAGGAAATGGCCAAATCAATATGAGTGAAGACAAGACACAACACTCTCGTTTTGATGTACTTGATTTAATGGATAGTTTCATAGACAAGATTCTTGAAATTCGCAGGATTTTACTTGGGGTCTCACTCTCTGGCTTTATCCTGGCACCTTTTGCAATAGGACTGTCTATATTCTTGCTAACTCACAAAAACTTTTTCATTGTATTGGAGCGTGAATACGACTTTGGGGTGGCACTAAGCATACTGCTTGGGTTGATAATTGCAATATCTGTGGGCTGGATGGTAACTGGAATCAGGCAGTACAAGACACTAAAATCTTGGAATAAAAAATACGACGAATATCTGCAGCAAAAAGACGATATTGACAAAAAGATTGCATCAAAGTATGGTCTTGACCAAGACTAGGTTTCATTTCCAGCCTGGGTGTTTTTCTTTCTTGGAAATAGGTTCTCATAAGGCTCTAAAATTGTTTTACAAAATTCTATGCCCTTTGCTGATGGCTTGTATATGGTTACGATGCGTTTTCCAAGGTGTCTCTCCTCGCTTTGGATCAAGTTGTTTGTTTCAAGTTCATCAAGTATTGACTTGTGTTTCTTCAAGTTCAGGCCGCAAAAACTGACAAGGGCTGTCTGGTTGAGTTCTCCGTATTGGACAAGTGTCAAAATGATGTCTTTGATTATGTATATCCTGTCACGATATGGAGTTGATCCTGACATTAGCTACCCTACCAATCTTGGTATAATATAATGTCTGATTGTAATTGTCTTAATCATCGTTAGTAGCTTCTTGCAAAAATTGCATGTGTTGTTGTTTGATTTTTACATACGATACACTGAGAGTCTTGTGTCTTTGCATCAAATGGAATTACTCTGATATCTGCACCTGTTGATTCTTTTATCACTTCTTCACATTTTGTCTGTCCACACCATGGGGAATACAAAAATGCGCCCTTTTCCATCTCTGACTTGAACTTGTCCAAATCCTCAACCTCTAATGTCTTTTCTTTTAGCAAGTTCTTGGCCTTTTCAAACAGGTTCTTTTGAATCTCTTCAAGCATGGATAAAATTCCACCTTCAATGTTTTCAAAAGCAAGATCAGTTTTTGTGCTAGTGTCTCTTCTACCAAGAACTACTTTGCCTTTTGCAATATCTTTTGGCCCTATCTCTATTCGTAATGGAACACCTTTCATCTCCCAATCGTGGAACTTGTATCCTGGAGTAACCTCGTCTCTTGCATCCATGTGCACGCGAAGATTGTGTTTTGCCAAGACTTGTTTTATTTCAGATGCCTTGTTTAGAACAAGTTCCATGTCTTGTGGTGAATAATAAATTGGTACTATGACTATCTGTATTGGTGCAACGCGTGGCGGTAAAACAAGTCCCTTGTTATCGCCGTGAATCATGACTAGGGCCCCTATTAGACGCCATGAAACTCCCCATGATGTCTGCCATGCAAAGGTCTCTACATTTTGCTTGTCCAGGAATTTGACATCAAATGGTTTTGAAAAGTTTTGTCCCAAAAAGTGTGATGTTCCCATCTGGAGTGCCTTGCCGTCTGGCATGATGGACTCCATTGTTGTGGTATATACTGCGCCAACAAATTTTTCCTTTTCACTTTTTTTGCCAGTGAGTACTGGTATTGCAAGCTCTTCTTCAACTGTATTTTTGTACATTTCAAGTATTGATGTGACTTCTTTCTCTGCCTCTTCTTTTGTGGTATGGACCGTGTGGCCCTCTTGCCAGAGAAATTCTGATGTTCTCAAAAATGGTTTGGTTGCCTTGATCTCTGCCCTTAATGCAGTATTCCAGAAATTAATCTTGAGTGGCAAGTCTCTCCAGCTTTTTATCCATTTTGAGTACATTGAATATGCAAGTGCCTCTGACGTTGGTCTCAGTGCAAGCTTGTCACCAATCTCTGTCTCACCAGAATGTGTGACCCAGAATACTTCGGGTGTAAACCCTGCAAAGTGATCAGACTCTTTGCTTAGTAACGACTCTGGTATCAAAACCGGAAGAAAACCATTCTCATGTCCTGTTGCTTTTAGTTTTTGGTCAAGTGATGACTTTAATGATTCCCATATTGAATATCCATAAGGTCGTAGTACGATGAGCCCCTTGACTGGGGCATAATCTGCAAGATGTGCCTTGAGCACTACTTGGGTATACCACTCGCTAAAATTTTCATCCTTTTTTGCTGTAATTCCTATATCTTTACTCAATTCCAGTCTCTCTTTTAGTTACACTAATGAGCTTTTCTGGTTTTTAGAGCGGATCGCCTTTGCAGAGAACTTTGCCTGACACCCTGCTCTGGAAATTGGGACATACAAAACACTGGATAAATGGAAGTTCGCTTTTCACAACAGGACAGTCTACTGCCTCTTCTTTCATGCGCTTGAGCATCTTTGGACTGACTCCTTTTAGTTTGAGTTTTCCCTTGTCATCCATCATGCCAGATGACTTCAATTCCTCTTTTGTCTGGTCTGATAGCTTGATAGCTTTTGGAACAACTTTTACAGGTACTTCGTATTTGTGTGGAAGCTCTGCCATATTCTTCGACTTGGTAACCTTGAATATATTACTAGTGGTAAAAAGATCCGACAACCACTTAAGATTAATATAATCTGATTCATGGTTGAAAGAAGAAACCGATGTTAGCAATCTTTGATGTTGAAGGTGTATTACTTGATGCAGAATTTCTTCCAATACTTGCCGAAAAAATTAACAAGCAAGATGAGATCTGGGCAATCACAAGACAAGGAATTGAAGGGAAGATAAACTGGGAAGAGGGATTGCGAAGACGAATTAATCTTTTACGCGGAATTGATTATGATACATGCAAGGAAGTGTCTGATTCGCTGAAAATAATGACTGGAGCAAAAGAGGCTTGTAAGGCATTAAAAGCTGCAGGCTGGAAGATAATGGCAGTATCTGGAGGCTTTACACTAATGACTGATAGACTAAAAGAGGAACTAGGCCTTGACTATGTCTTTTCAAACGAGTTGATATTTCAGGATGGCAAGCTTGATGGCGTAACAATTGAGGTGGATTCTGACAAGGCAAAATCTGCAAATATCAAAATCAACGAATGGAAGGAAAAAAAAGAGAATATCGTAGTGGTTGTAGACGGGGCAAATGATGTCAAGCTGTTTAACATCTGCGGCCTAGGTATTGCATTTAGAGCACAAGATGTGGTAAAGGAGCTTGCAACTGTTACCCTTGAAGAAAAGGATCTCTCAAAGATTATTGGATTGATCAACAAACACTATGGCCTGAGCATACCGCTGCAGACATTTGCCTAAATCATTTTAAGCAGTAAAAAACCAACTTGATGACATGTCATTGCAAATAATTCCTGTCAAGATATCGCGTGATATACAACCTGGGGATGACCTGGTTGAGATTTTGTTCAAGACCAAGGCTGGCCGGGGACTGCAAGATGGGGACATTTTGGTATTCACACAAAAGATAATCTCAAAACAAGAGGGACGCAAAGTTGACTTGTCCAAAATAAGACCGACACTTTTTGCAGCAGGGATTGCAAGTGCATACAAAAAGGATCCACGAATTGTGCAGCTAATTCTTGATGAGACAAAAAGAATTGTCCGCATGAAAAATGGCATAATCATATCACAAACACGGCATGGTCTTGTCTGCGCAAATGCCGGAATTGACGAGAGCAATATGGAAAAAGGGTTTGCAACACTTCTTCCAAAAGATGCCGACAGTTCTGCTCAGAAGTTGCAAAAACGCATCAAGGCAAAGACTGGAAAAAATGTTGTAGTGTTGATATCTGATACATTTGGCAGGCCGTTTCGAGAAGGCCAGACTGATGTTGCAATAGGGGTATCTGGGATGTATCCAATAATTGACTATGAGGGCAAGCAAGATAATTTCAAGCGAGTTCTACGGGTTACTGCAATTGCAATTGCAGATGAAATTTGTTCTGCAACGGAGCTTGTTCGAGGAAAGACACTTGATACTCCAATTGCAATTGTGCGCAATTATAAGTTTGAGAAAAAAAATGGAGGCCTCCAAGATCTGTTGCGCGCAAAATCACTTGATCTGTTCAGATGAACAAAAATTCTGGGAAAAGACTGGACTACGTAATTACATGATAGTGACAACTCAAGTATGATGAATTTTTATGTAACAATTTACGTATAATTATTTTAGATATTGATATTATAATATCTCATGATAAGAGCAAGTTTCAATATCAGTCAGTTTCTACCGTTTGCCTTTACTGTGATATTCATGGCATCAGTTGTAGTGTTTTCACACAATGCATTTGCAGACCAAGTGATATCTACCATACCTCTTGGAAGAGGTCCTACCGGCATTGCAGTAAACCCAAATACGAACATGATCTATGTTGCAGCAAATCCAGCTACCACTTCCGTTGGTCCAGTAATAGTAATTGATGGTAATACAAACTCTGTAACAGATCATATAACTGTTGGATCTAATACTAAAGGTGCCGGAGTAAATCCAATTACCGATAGGGTATATGTGGCACATTGGGGGAATGAAACTGTCGACGTAATCGATGGCACAACAAATAGTGTTACAAGTAAAATTTCAAATAAAACTGCCTTTGTTGGTGTCGGAGTAAATCCAAATACGAACATGATCTACGTGTCAGGAGGCTATAGTGACTATGCTAACGGCACAATCTCCGTAATAGATGGCACTACAAATAAGATTGTAAGCACGGTGCCAGTTGGGCATGATGTTTACGGTGTCGGAGTAAATCCAAATACGAACATGATCTATGTGTCAAATCAAGGATATTTCGTACCGTCTACTGGGCAGTACTATGATGACCATACCGTCTTTGTAATTGATGGTAAAACAAACAGTGTTGTAGGTACAATCCATGTAGGAACTACGCCACTTGGTGTCGGAGTAAATCCAAATACGAACATGATCTACGTCGCTAATGCTAAGGA
>JAJPEA010000069.1 GCA_023252335.1 Nitrosotalea sp. | reverse complement strand
TCAATGGACAGAACATGGGAAAACACAGACAGTCAAAAGCAACGCTACTCAATTTCTTTCAATAGAGCCATGCCCTGCTGCTTATGGTATCACCCCCACTAATCTTCGATATCACCCAGGAGATGTTATATCAATCAAGATATCTCAAGACTTTACTGGTTGCAAGCGTCTTCCAACTACAATGCATATTACAGTCTATAACTATACTGGAAATTTTAAAAGTAATGTGCTATATCAAGAGTCAAGACAAGTCATCAATGGAACCTGGTTTAATTATACAGTACCAGAATGGACAGATGCAAACGGATTGTTTCAATTCCTTGTGAGTGAAACATGGATGCAGGGATCGATTCCTGATGGGAACCAGCAAATCCTTCTCTCATCTGATACGGGTAAATCTCCAAAATCATACAATCTTACAATCTGGCCAGCATGGTCATCTTTTACAAATGATGGTACCGGAACTGTGGTATTTTTAAAAGTCTGCCCATTTACTCCGCCAACAGATGATAACAGGAAAGAAAAGAGAGATCCTAGTACTGGACTGATAACAGACCCTGGTTCTAATATCTTACTGGAGAGTCACATTACGTTTCCAAATGGAACCAAAACAATACAGCAAGACGTGATAGAGCCACTTGCAGACTGTAACACATCCAGTCTTAGATCAGTGATTAAAGCAAATACCATTGGCACTTGGTCTGATTATGATACGATTAGATGGGTATGGAAAAACGCTACTCACCAATCAAGTACAAAACCGATCAATTTTACAGTAACACCTGCAATATTTGAAAACACGCGTCAAGAAGAGGTTGACACCAAAAAAATATTTGCACAGCTTGGCTTGAACGATTCTTCCATGCAATACATTGACCTGCTTGACTGGAGCAGGGATGGCAAATCAGTGCTATTTGATTATTCAAGTAATCGTCTACTAGGGATAATGTCGCCTGATGGAAAGAACGTGACACACCTTGACATACCTACAAGCTTTGCACACATTGACAGGGCAAGATTTTTGCCCAGTGGTGATTCTATAATCATACTTGGGGGCAAATCAAGTGGACCTTTTTCAAATCTTTACAAGTTTAATCTAGGTGACAAGAGCCTGTTACAGATTACAAATTCTTCTACAAGCGAGCTGATAACCTCATTTGCAGTTGCACCTGATGGAGGCATAATCTATGACAGCGAGAATATTTCCAGCACTGGTGATTACTTTGGGTTTGACATGTGGCTTGTAAGCTCAAATGGGACAAAAATCGGAAAATTATACGAGAAATCATTTGATCCAAGTGTTAGGTATTCACAAGAGTTTGACGGACGAGACCATTTTTACGTACAAGATGTAAGCGGTGATGGGAAAAAGATACTGGTGTATACTACCTACTCTACTGGAATGTACCAGGATCATTCCAGCATTGGAATGTTTGATGTGGAGACAAAAACGTTTGATTCTAGATTTGCTACTTTTGGAATACACCCTAGACTTTCACCATCTGGAGATATTGTGGTATATGTGATGCCATCAGATGGCAAGGCCCCGGGAGGTCCTATGGAGCTAGTCAGCACCGACAACACCTATCACGAAGTCTTGCACAGTGGAGAGTCTATTTTGGGAGATTATCCTACAAGCTTTGTGATTAGCCCTGACGGCAAGTACATCTTGTCCAAGATTCAGCCATGGTCATACTCGGGTCAGAGAATTTTCAAGATTGAACTTGCCCAGCCAGTGCCAGAGTTCTCACTTGCAGTACCTGTGTTTCTAGTCGGTCTTGTTTTAATATTTATGATTGACAAGATGAGATTGAGAAAGTGAAAACTCTGCATTATTCCATAATTGCTGAACTTGGAATTGCACTTGTAATTCTAATATCGTGTTCTATGGCACATCCTGCATTAGCGTTCACTCATAGTAATTTAGATCTAGAAAAAATTAGTGATAGTACTATAACACAACTAGAGTTTAACAATTCAACAATTACATTTGAACAACATGTCAATAAAACAACATACAAGGTTGGAGAAACAATTTACGTCTATGGCCAATTGCGCAACATTGGAACTCGTGATGTTTATGTTAGATATCAAGGCCCTGCAACATCATCAGTGCTCAAGGATCAGAACAGTAACTTTGTCGACTCGTTTGGAGGTGCCTATGTACTTGATGGAGGACCTTATGGGAATGAAACATTACATTCAAACACTACTATGACTCTTAGGGTAATGGATTTTTCAAGAAATGTTGTAGGTGGTGGACCTTGGAGTTTACAGGTACAACCAGCAGAGCTTGCAGCTGATGAGCCTGGAATTTATTATGTAAAATCCATGATTTATTTCCATTATAGTGCAGACCAAACTTCGGAACACAGCAAAACAATCACCTTGTGGTCAAAACCTCTACAGATTACCGTATTGCCAGAAAAAGCTCCTGAATTTCAAGCAACTGCAGGAATAATACTTGTGATCGGAGTAATTATCGCAATGTATTTTGGCAGGACCAGAATAATGCGACATGATTAATTCATCTTTAGAGATTTGATTTGCAACACTTATCGTTTTGACAATTAAGACAAGTCACTGATGCAATAGTAATTATTGAGACTGACTGTGTATTTTTTCATTGTGACGATACACTCTGTATAGTACAATGGTCAAGAATGATGAAGAAAATACAGCCAACAGATCTAGGTAAAAATACATGCCATTGCCTATTGCAATGCATTTAGAGCCATCTGTGCATTGGAATCCCAAAACAATCAAGTTCCAAGATGTGTGGAACAAGACTGCAAACCAACCCTTGCCACTTGTCCAGGTTCTGAGGCTAAAAAATATGTGTGGTATGGTAAAAAATACGCTTCCATACGCCAGATTTGTCACGGTAAAATTATTTGTATTAAAAACATGTAGCAATGACCACAGGATGCCGCCAGCTAACACCATGAGATAATTGCCATTTAGATAAAATGGAGTGCCAAAAAAGATAATCTCCTCAAGAGGTCCAGATGAAAGCCCCATTGTCATAGAGATTGGCACTGATGGAACCTGATAGTTTGCAATCACGTGTTCTGCCAGGCTATTTCCAACTTGTTGCAAGCCAAGTCCTATGATTAGATAGAAAATTCCCATCTTTAGCAAATATAAAACAGAAGTTTTACGATATCGCGATAACCAAAATCTGGGATTTAGATCATGGAGTTCATTTGAGAAATCCAACTATTTGTTCATCTTCTTTAGGTTTTGATACGAATCTATCATGATTTCTAAAAATTTTGATATATCATTTCGTAATCCTGGCATCTCTGTAATCAATTCCTCTTGCAACTCCATGAATTCTCTTTTTCTAACTAGAAGAAATCCTCCAATAAACCATCTAATGTCCCTGTGCACTTCATTTAGATTTTGCACCAGGTGGTATAGCTGGTCCTCAACTCCTGCATGAAAATAGACAAACTTGGCAAACGTCTTTTTTGACATTTTTTTGTCTGACATTAGTTTTGTTCTGTCAAATCCAGATTTTTCCAAATCTTTTACAAATTTTTCTCTTCCAGTCCAGTTGTCAAAATAAGAATCGAGATTTTTTCTTATCTGACTGTCCATCCTGTAAAAATAGACAAAACCATAAACTGTGGGACCATATGCAATCTTTTTTCTGCCTGACTTTGATGATTCATATGCCATTATTTTTTCTGTCTCTACCATCTCCTTGAAATGTCTGTGGATTGTCCCGATTGGTAGTTTGGAACTAGTATTGACAGAATAGAGGGTAATTGGGCCTTGGTTGACTAGTATCTTGAATAATTCCAAGGAGGTTTTATCATGAGTGGATATATCCATTTTTAACAATATATTTGCAAACAATGGATATATTCATTTCTTTGGTGATATACCACATGACAAGTAGGTTATCATTTACACTTGGCTTTTCTATGATGTTTCTCATATTGGGAGGTTTGCCTGTTTATGCAGTAGACCTTGATGCAGAATTAAGCTCAAAAGGCATTCCAGAAAAACCCACGTTTAGGTTTGTAGAGACTGCATTTGTAGATTATCACAATGGAGGAAAATTAAGAGATCTTTTATCGCAACAAAACAAAAGTATTTCATTTTTGGCTGATTCATCAAATCCTTCTGTGAAGGCTCTAATTAGTCGGGTAAATAACAACCTGGCACACGAACTCAAAACTCCAACTAGAATAACAGATATGACTGTAGACTATCATGCATCAATAGTAGGGAACAACAATTCAGCAACTATTGATTACAGTTTAACATTGGTGCCAACTATATCAAATTACACTGTAGGAAAATATTCTGGCGACACAACTGTTATTGATGCTGGATGGATGGGAATCTCTCTTAGTGGACCAGTTGTGATCAAGACAACAAAATATGGTGATGTGGACATTGGTAGACTTGAAGGAGTTGTAAATAAGATATTGCCAAACTTGGATATTACGGATTTGCACTCACAACAACTACTAGACCAAGATTTAATTGATTCAAGTTCACTTGTAAAGCAACCTGTATCTAACTGGCAGCACCTGTTTGATCCTTCATACATAATAACTGAGACAAGTGGATGGGGGTATAATGGAAGCAAGATTGCAATTACAACTTATACTGTGGGTGAAAGTCTTATTGGAGTTGCACAAAACACTATAATCAATACAGCGGATTTTACCGCGGACAAGAACTATGAGATCCAGACAGTACAACATGCAAGCTCTGCAACGATTCAGATTGACGGACATGCAAATCTTACAGTATTGCAAGGCCAGATGACCTTTACTACAACTCCACAATCAGATGATGTCAATCTAACACCATCTACTGGTTTGTCAATTCAAATGATCTATGCAATGGCAGGCTTTGGTATAGTTGTTGCAATAGGAATATTTGTGTGGAGTAACAAGAAGATGAAAGAATCATTAAACAAGGAAAAAGACACAGTACAGCATCCTGCATTCCAATACGAAGAGAGAAAACACTGGGCAGACAGATTTGATGAAAACAAGAACAACTCTGAAGAAAAGAAAGTCAAAAGATCAGCAATTTGAACGATGATGCATGGTGTTTAATTAAAGCGGTATCTGTGGAACACTCAATCATGTAGGCAAAGCTAGAACAAATCTACACAATTTTTTTAGCCATGTCAATCCAGTACATCATATCATGACTAGATTTTTTCGAGTTCAAGTACCTCATCCTGATGATGCAGAAAAAACCAGAATAAGGATGAAAAAAACACACATGCAAGAACTTGGAATACAAAAAGACGACATTGTAAAAATAACTGGAGGGAAAACAACACATGCTTTTTGTCTTCCACTAGATGATAACTATGATAAACAAAATGAACAGAATTTTGTTTTTCTAGACGAATCAAGCAAAAACATGCCTATAATCAAAACAAGTAATTTGACATACTCTAATCTGTTAAATTTTCATTCCGGAAATCTAGTACAGGTAGAAAAATCAAGTGCGAGAAAAGCAAACAAAATCGTGGTAAAACCGCTTTACATGCCTGATGATGCTGGAAAAAAAGACTACCCTCTTGATTGGTTAGAAGGGCAACTAGTAGTATCAAAGGGAGATCGTATAATGGGAAAACAGGTCGATCCAAAAAACACTCGAGGATTTTTTGTAATAGATGGAATGCCTGACTCTCAAGTGTGGATAATTGACAAGGACACACAAGTGGAGATTTCTGACAAAACGCCAGAGCATTTACATCGCATGATGATGTCTGGCGGTAATCTCAACAGTGTCATACCAGTGGTACAAAAAATCCAAGGTGATGATTTTGAGGCAACACTATCAGCAATCGAATCATATGACAATTACATGAAACTTCGAATGTATGTAAAAAACATCATAGCACATCAGGAGGATTGGACTAGTGGAATGTGCACTCCTACAATTCGAGCATGGGATGACCTTGGAAATCAATACCTGCTCAATGGATTTGGTGGGTCTATGGGAGGCGCACAATTTGGGAATTCATTGTGGGGAAAAACTAGCTATAATTTTTCAGACGTATCATGCATCTTGACTCCTGCACTTGATGTGCAAGCACGTGAATTGACAATATCAATTGAGCAACTAATGTGGGACATTAGCAAACGGCCAATGCCTCAGGAGACGATTCCAAGAGAAAAAAATCAGACAAAGGTGATGATGACGCCCATGTCTCCTCTTGACCAGAAATTTGCAATTCATGGAGGTCCTTGGCAGTTTAAGATATCTCTCAGAGAAAAATGAAAACACTACATCTTACAATAATTGCAGCGTTGACAGTCGTAATACTTTTTCATTTCAATACGATATCTGCTCAAAATGAAACCACATCCACAATATACTTTGATCATCCAAATTATTTCACGGAGAATATGAGCTGTTATTATTATGACACTGGAAAGATGCTCTCGCTAGGTCAGGTACCAAAAAAAACAACCATAACTGTCGCAGATCCTAGTGCAAACAAGTCCAGTACATCAATAGACCATGTTACCATATCGGTATGGTCTGATTCTGACAAAAAAGGCATAGAAATTACGGCCTATGAAACAACGGTCAATTCTGGAATATTCAAAGGAACTGTTACAATATCTGAAGGTCAGTCAACACAGGATGTCATACATGTAAGTTATGGTGACACACTTACGGCAAGATATGCAGGTACAACATCTTGGCCATTGAATGCGACAAACCATGGGACCACAACAACTGCCTTCATTGGGACATCATGTCCTCCATTTGAAAGAGTTCCTGCCTCTGGAATCAATATCACCGACAATGAGGGAAAGGAGCCGAAAACTATGCTAGTCAATAAACAGATTCGGATTGGATCAAAACTTGACAATGTTACTATCCGAAACCAAACCTTTGCATACATCGTCCAAATCTTGGATGAAAACAAGAATGTAGAGTCTCTCTCATCGATATCAGGGCTGTTGCTTCCAGCTCAAACATTTAGCCCAAGTGTTTCGTGGACTCCGACCAAGGCAGGAAATTATGTGGTGAACGTATTTGTCTGGCAGGCCATCAATAATCCAAATGCTCTTTCTCCTCCACTATCAACTAATCTGACTGTACTACACAATTTTGCGAATTACAATGAATCTTTCACTGGTAACGCTAAAAGATTACATTGTGAATTGGGCCATGAACTGGTGATCAAATCACGCAATAATTCTACTGCATGTGTGACGCTCCAGTCATCTCAGAAACTTGTTGAACGTGGCTGGGCAAAAAAGATCATCCCAAGCATGCCGATAACAGAAATACTGCATACAAAAAATCAAACAAGCTCTGATGCGCTAAAACTCTTGCTTTCAACAAATTCTACAAGAATAAAACCAAATCAAACACTTGGAATTGATATTACATTGAACAACACGTCTCCAAATGTACTAGTGAAAGATTCATCAAACAACTGGTCAGCGAAAGGATTGGGCCCGTGCGAGCTTGACCCAGTGAGCATTGATGTGTATAAAGGAAATTATTCCCTTGAAAATGTTACAAAAGCAAAACGGCTTCAGATGTATGAAAATGGAACTTACAATTGCCCAATGCTTGTAAAAGTTACCAAGTATGTCTTTGAGCCATCAAGTGACAAGGACATCTCGGAAACTCCAAACGGTAATTTCACTGGAGATGCTAGATATCACGTTTCATTTGATGGATTTTACACCCTCGGTGTATTTCAGATGCCACCCGTCGGAACATATACGATTATAGCTAGTGACGAGTGGGGATATGTTGCAATACAGCATTTCACAGTTGTCAGTAAAATACAAAGTGTTGCCAATAGCGTAATCATGAGAGCTCAAAACACCACATCTGGTTTTACTATATACTCTGGAGGCGGAGGTGGTTCAATATACTCATCTCCAACATGTCTAATTTGCACACCTGAATATTTTAACGAGACAAATACGTATACAGGAAACGTTGGCAAGATAATACCTGGATATCCGATATTTGTAGAGATCTCAGATCCATACAGCATGAGTCCAAGAACAGATCAAATTTCTGCGCGTGATATAATGCCAAATGGAACATTTCATTACACCATTAACGTAACAGGCAAGTTTGGAGAAAACAAATACACACTAAATTTCATTTACGGAAAACAAAAAATCACAGAGACATTACCCATTGTACCACCTTGATCTAAAATGAAAACACTACATCATTCCATAATTACCGGGCTTTCCATAGTATTTTTGGTTCTTGGAACTGGGTCTGCTTTTGCATCAGTTGAACTAGACGCATACATGCCAATCAATGGGCACCCTGTGACTCCAATCTTCAAATTTTCCAAGACTATTACGATAGATTATCCAAGTGAGAGTAAACTAAAAACTGACTTGGCTGGAAGAAATGTCACTGTAGCATTTACCGAGGATTCTGATAACAATCCTACAATCAAGTCATTTATGGAACAAATAAACCGCAATATTGCAGTGCGTGGAAATACCACTGCCACCATTACACATTTGACCCTGCAATATGTATCCGTAATTTCTGGCGATAACAAGCAAGCAACAATAGATTACCTTGTTACACTCAGGCCAACTCTTACAAACTACATCTTAAAGTCTGGAAGTGACTATCCTCCAACTATTTTTGATTTATCATGGGTGGAATTTAATATCAAAGATCCAATCATGGTTGCAACCAAACAATATGGTAATCTTGAGATAAATTTTCCATTAGGAGTGATACAAAATCAACTGCCTTATTCATATGATGTATTAAAAGAAATACAACAAGATAATTTTGTAAAATCAAATCTGATAGACTCTAGTCAGCTTGAAGGTCATCCAATTGATCAATGGAACACACTCTATGATCCTACGTACACTCTAGATGATACTGCAGGATACGGATATGCGGGACATAAAGTAACAGTAACAGTATTTGCATATGGTGAAAATGATCTTTCATACAGTCCACATAATACAATAATCTCTAACATTGATTTTACAGCAGACTCCAAGTACCACATTACAACACTTGAGAAACCAAATTCTGGTACAATAGATGTGGATGGACACGCAAATGATTATCTCCTTGAGGGATATCCTGCAATTTCAACTTCATTTTTAAAGACTAATTACACAGGATGTGTAGGGTGTATCCCGCCTGATCAAACATTATTCCGGTCAATCGTAATAATGTCACTTGTAGGAGCGGCAGTTATTGGATTTTGGATATTCTATTTCCGTCGTTTCAAAGAGAGCTAGAAGATGAAACTTTTACATCAATCTATAATTACAATTTCATTATTTCTTGCGCTTTATCTGAACACCGATCTTGGTGATCCATCTGCGATTTTCTCAGAAATATAATCAGTGTTTTTTCGCATTCCCTGAACCACAGGACTGTCCATATTAATTGAATACAACTTTGCATTTGCAATCCTTCTGTTTATTCTTATCATGCCAAAATCAACAAGATTGTCAAAGTATTTGTAAAACGTAGTCTTGCTCATTCCAAGTGCTTCAATTATCTCCTTTTGTGTAAAGTCATTTTTTGGAAAGTCCATGAGATAATCTAGGATCTTCATCTGGGGTGAGCTACCGTATGCCCTAAGAAGAAGTGAACCCGAGTCTGCCATGCAGAATCTTGTTCTAAAAAGTATTTAATTTATGACTTTAGAGGGTATGGTGAATGTACAAGTGTGAAGACTGTTTTTACTGATAATTCAAGAAAATACAGCCCTTTTCACAATCTAATATTTGATAAACTGGGATGAATCCTGACAAACAAAATTGCCAAGCCAATTACACCAGCCATTATC
>JAJPEA010000068.1 GCA_023252335.1 Nitrosotalea sp. | reverse complement strand
AAAACCAATTGTGTCTTCATCTGTCAAATTGCCAACAACTACACAGGTTTTAGCACCTACCCAGTCAGACCAACCATCACCTAAGACTTCATCTTATGTTCCACTCAATGGCTCGCTTACACTGAATATGAAATATCCTGATGGAGCTCGAGTTGGTGCTAATATGATGTCTGTGAAAGTTTATCGTGATTTTGATCATGTACCATATTTGGAATTGCCATCTGTATCTGACAATCCTGTAATTATAGACACACTTCCATTGTATCACCAATACAAGATAGTGACCTATGTTGGTGGTATGTTATCAAATACAAACTTGGTTACACTTGACAATCCAACACAGAATTTGGATATCAATATACCATCAGGTGGTGCTATGCTTGTTTCAGTTTATTATCATGATGGGGAGACACCGATTCCAAATGCAAGCGTGTCCATCGTATCACAAGATAATAAAACACGAGAAGCTGTAACTACTGATCCTGATGGCATTGCATCTAAATTTTACCTTCCGTCTACACTGCTATATGGTGATCATTATGTTGTTAATGTCAAATTAAACCAACATCTTACATTTTCTTCCATACCTGTAACACTCCAGCCTAACGATGAAAATGATATCAAACTAATTGCGCCTTGGCCTCCTGTAGTACAAAATCTTGTAACAATTACAGTGTACAACCAAACTAATCTCTTGACTTCATCTGGAAAAACTTATGCAATTGATATGTATGATGAAAGTGGTAACAAAATAATTGAATCTCCTCTGAATATTCACGGTGAAGGATACTTTTGGTCCATGAAACCAGGTGACTATGTTTTCAAAGTTGTCAATACTACTAGTGGTGTAATACTAGGTAATCTTGTTACCACGCTAGATGGTAGCAAAAATAATTATGAATTGACATTGCAACCACATTTGTCTACTACAAAAAATGATCTTGGCAGGGAGTTGTGATATGACAAATAAATTGAATCTTGAATTTGACGGAACTGGTTTAGATGTTGATGATATTGACAAATTTGAACTTGAGGAGCACGACGATTTACGTGAATTTTTTGAAGATGATGTCCCAGATCAAACAGATCTATTTTGAAAAGACAATTTTCTTTGTGATACTTTGATCTTTATGAGGCAATGTCTCTGAAAATGGATGTTGTTCTTGTTTTATGCCACCTTGATGGTAATCCATTGATGTTGTTTTAGATTGTGGTATGACAAAATAGAAAAAGAGGGTTTTGGGGGATTTATAACGTGGACCAGATTGAAATTTTAAAATTCTATCTTGTCTTTTTCATTGAGCAGAAACTTTTTTGATTTTCTTACTCCTTTTAGATCAAACCAGCTTATTTTTAGGGTAACTTTTTTGCCCTTGATCTCGTCTATTGTTATCTTGTCAGCTGTCTTTACAAGCTCACTTAATGTTTGACTTGACATTTTTTTACTTGACATTATTTTTCAATTTGATTCTTGGGACGAAATTTTATACACATATAGTTCAAAATATTCCACGCTGAACTTTTTTCGCAAGGTAATTTGTCTGATCGATTAAGCTAGTTTTATGAAAAATCAGCTATGTTGTTGAGTATATATAATATGTAAAAATCACGATAGGTTTACTATTTATGCTCCAGGCCTCACAACTCAACAGAAATATTGAAACAACATGCGTCATGATAAACTGCGAATCAGGTTCTGAGGCACGAATCATTGACGAGATAAGAGAAATCAAGGGAGTAAAAGAGTGTGTTAGAACAACCGGTCCACATGATATCTTGGTTATTGTAGAGTCAAATACTGTCGAATTACTCAAAGAAATCATTGAAAACAAGATCCGCAAGATTCCAAATGTTATTGCTACGACAACACTTGTCATAGCAACCAAATTCTAGGAATAATTCTCTAGTGGTATAACAACACAAAACTACTTGTGTGGGTACAACGGTATTTCATACCATGAGGGCAATGAGCTATAAAAAATTCCGTGAATCAAAAGCTACTCATTATGATACCATTGAGGGAAGGATGGAAAGGGCTCAGGTCATAAAAAAACTAGAATCATTTCTGACGCAAAAACTAGGTGAAGGCCAAGACTTTTTTGATCAATACCGAGTACGAGAAGAGTAGATTATTTTATCATACTGTGGGTTAGCTTGTCATGAATCTGTGCTAGGATGAGTTCTGCCTTTTCTTTGTTCTCAAATGTCTCTACCTTTTCGTCCATGATTGCATCAATTTCATAACTCTTGTCTACCAAAACATTTGCCACATGATCATCTAGTGTGCCATTACCCATGAGGTAATATGCAAAGACTGTATTTTTCTGTCCAATTCTGTGCAGTCTGTCTTCTGCTTGTCTATGTATTGCAGGACTCCAATCAAGTTCTGCAAATATTACGTATCTTGCTCTGCTCAAGTTTATGCCTACATTTCCAGCCCTGAGGCCTGCAATTATTAATTTGGTTTCACCATTTTGGAATCTATCTATTCCTTCTTGTCTTTCCTTGTCGCTTTGGCCTCCGATGATTGATGCAGGTGAATATTCAGAAAGACTTCGATGAAGTAATTCGTGAATTGCCTTGTGGTGGCAAAATACTACGACGCTTTCCTCAATCTCCATTATGTTCTTGACAAATTCTATCACATGAGGAACTTTGGCAACACCTGCAGCTTGTCTCTCACTCTGTATTGCCCTTTTGTATGATGAAAACTTGTCAAAGGCACTTGTTGCACTTTTTTGCTCTTCTTCAAGTCTCTCCCAAATCTTGCCAAGCTCTGCTTGGTAGTAGTTGATATCTGAATCAATGAGTTCTTTGTACCTAACTTTGTCCTTTAGTTCCTTTAGGACATCAGATTTTTTCCGTCTTAGCATGACATGCTTGCGTAATTCTTCTCCAAGACTTGCACGCTTGTTTTCAAGAACGATTGCTTTTCCTTTTTCATTTACATAACAGAAATATTCACAAAACTCCTCAAATGTTCCAAGAAGACCAGGTCTTAGTATGTCTACAATAGGCCATATTTCAGAACCTCTGTTGTAAATTGGTGTTCCAGATAGGCCTACTCTGTATTTGACTGACTCTAGTGCAGCAAGTTTTTTCACAGCTGTGTATTTTTTGGTTGTCTTTGATCGTAGGTGCTGTACTTCATCACAGACAACTGTCTTGATGTTTAGTTTCGCAAGATCATCTATTCTCTTGTGGAGCAAATCATAGTTTATGATATAGACATCATATTTTCCAAGTTCTTGTGCCTTACCTGTTCTTATCAAGACTGATGACGGATATTCATTTTCAGAAATTTTTCCATTGCGACTGCGTTTTTTGAGGAATTTTTGAGTCTCTCTCTGCCAATTGTTTAGTGTGACAAGCGGGGCCACAATCAGTACTGGAAATGTCTTTTTTTCTGTGGCAAGATATGCCAAGGTCTGGACCGTTTTTCCAAGGCCCATTTCGTCTGCAAGCAATGCGTTACCGTATGATTTTAGTAGGAAATCAAGACCCTCTCTCTGAAAATCAAGCAAGTTGCCACGAAATTGATGTCCAGGGGTTGCCTTGCGGAGCTTTTCAATTCTTGTCCATTTTTTTTGTGGAACTATAACCTTGCGTACTTTTCTATGCCATATTGACTTTGATCTTATCTCAAGTGGATACCTGTCCATTATCCATTTTATCTTCTCTACGTTTTGAATCGTATCTGGTACTATGGCCTCTTCTGGACCGTTACCATACCACGCATGAGGTATGACACGAGCCACCATGCTTACTGCTCTGGGGCCGGTCAGTTTCCAAGTCCAGTTTTTTGAATATGTATCCAGAACATATTCCAGGGTGCCAAATTCTTTCATAAGCTATAATTCTTCGACATTGGTAAACTGGATTTATGAATCTTTTACTTTGTGTGTCTGATCGCAGTTTTATTGATTTATGGTATCTTTGAATAATTTTTAAAAGAAATTATGTCACTTTTACAAAAAATTCGTGACTAAAACTGGTAAATGTTTGAAAAGCCTATTGGGTGGATTGTTTTCGAAACTTTTTGAGTTTGTTAAATCCTAGACTCTGTCCGAAGAATTTCTTGACATAAAAGTAGGCAACAGCAGTTGCCAATGCTGCAGATGTGAGGACTGTAGTTACAATGGGCCAAAATACGGCCTCGTGGTTTGGATATAGCCCAAAGACTGTGGCAATTGTGTTTGGCACAAGTTCAGCTGTTCCAGCTACTGTCCACCATATGATTAGAATAGTAACCTTGTTTGTAACTTCGGTCTGGACTACATTGACTCCTGTGGCAACCATCTGCATGATGTTTTCTGACATTTGTATCTGTCTGTCTAGTCTTCCAAGAATTACCTCAAATTTTGCAAGGATTATTTCATCGTCTGAGACCATCTCTGCATCTCCGTACTTTAGATTGTGTACAGTGTCATAGCTTGCCCATGTTGCATTCAAAAATGTTAGTAGTGATGTTCGCACATTTGATAGTTCCAACGATATGTCTCTTGTAACTTGTCTTGAACCTGCAATGTCTATCTCAAATTGTTCTGCCCTTTCCACTATGAGACGCAATATGGAAAAATTGGATTCGCTAATTTCATCTATGATTCTTGCCAATAATATGGTCTGCCTGTCTGCCCAACTATCAGCTTCTTTTGGAAGTTTTCGTAAAAGTGTGGGGGCATAATTGTATAGACGTGTAATCTTGCCACCGTAATCGTCATGAATTGTCACAATCAAATCCTTTTTCATAAAAATTAAAATTGGCGCAGTCAAGGTTTTGTTGTTTCCAGGAACTACAAAGGGTATCATGAGTCCCAGTGTATCACCCCTGTCCTCATAACTTGACACGTATCCTGATAGTAACACGGAAGGGTCCATTGTAATGTTTAATTTTTCTAAAATTTTTGGAGTCTCTCCTATGATGTTGTCCACCACACACTCAATCCAAGTAAGATGCACTGGGGATGCTATTTCTGACAGTTCTTCTAGGGTGACTGTTGGTTTTTTGAACGGTACTCCATCTTGTAATCCTGCTACACTGATTGTCTTGATCATGTGATAGGGGAAAATTTGGACTTATATACACTTATTCGTGAACAAAAACTTACCTAACATTTTTCATAATCTATAGATGGTTCCAAAAAAATTACTTGCAATATGGGTCGAACCACACGTTACCATGTTCACATACCTTGGGTCATCTTTGCCAATGTATCCTAACATAATAATATGAGTCTCAAACGGAGTATTGACAATGAAAGTTCTAGTTGATGAGATGTATGACGGATTTGATACCAAACTCAAGGAATTTGGCTATGACGCATTTAGCGTAAAAAAACTAATCGCTGAAGGAAAAAAACTATCAAGTGACTATTCTGTAATAAAATATGCACATGAAAATGGAATGATTGTAGTAACAGAGGATGTAGAGATTGGAAATGCGTGCAAGGAAAATGATATTAGATGTGTATTGCTTGACAGTGAGACCATACTTCAGATAATTCTAGAAGAGCTAAGCAAGTATAAAGATCGTTAACTGTTATTTGGCTTGGCAATTCTTTTTTTGGCTATGATTATTGCTAATATGACTAGTCCTATTATGACTGCACCATCAATGTAATCTGAATAGTGTCTTATCCTGGTCCACTGGTCTCCTAATGTTGTACCTACATATGTTAACATGGCACTCCATATGATGGAACCGGCAAAAGTGTAGATTGAAAACTTTTTCAGGTTCATCTTTGCCACTCCTGCTGGCAATGAAATGTATGTTCTAATGGCAGGTAACAGTCTGCTTACAAATGTAGACTTGTCACCATATTTTTTAAAGTATGATTCAGTCCACTCTAAATGAGATTTTTTCAATAAAACGTATTTTCCATATTTGACAATAAACTCTCTGCCAAGCTTTATGCCGATAAAATATGCAACAAGAGAGCCAACTAGGTTCCCAATAGATCCTGCAAGTATTATCAATGCTGGATTGAGTTTTCCGGTGGATGCCAGATATCCAGAAAATGGCATGATTATCTCGCTTGGGATTGGTATGAGCGCACTTTCTGCCACCATTAAAAAGAAGATTCCAAGATATCCTGTATTTGATATTGTCTGGATTACAAAATTTGCTAGATTATTTATGATGTCTAATGTAACCATGTTTTGTCAGTCTACCTCATTTTTTTGTTGCAAGTCCTGGTACCTTACCACATTCCGCCTGTGCTTGTTCCAGGTTCATCAAAATTTCTCTGTGGTGCATGCTTGTGTGCCTTTTTCATGTGCCTGTCTAATCTTACTGGATCGTGGAGCTCAAGGCCGCATTCCTTACATTTTGTTTCAACAGGTCCTTCCTTTTTCTTGAAAAGTCCCATGGTTTTGTTCGTAACATTTGAGATAATATTTCTTACGGAGGAAACTTGGCAGGATCTCTTTCTAGAAATTAAAAGGCTCTGCGTAGAGAGAACCTACGCAGAATAACATCCAGACGGAATTGGTATGCTATGAAAAGTTATAGATTTACTATATTGATAAGGGTTACTTTGTGCATTTTATCAAGACGTATTCAATGGTATGATCCGTTGCAGTCTGTTTCATTTTTAACATTGATTTGAACAATATTTTTTCTACGTATCCTGGGTATCTTTTTAGGATCTCTGATCTTAGACACTGACGATTTTGAATGTAATATTCTGCAAGTGGCAAGTACACATTTGATCCAATCAGTTTGATCTCTGTAATCTCAAGACCACTGTCTTGAATTGTTTTTTTGATTGTCTCTATATCATAGTGCTCAGAAGACCATGTCAACTTTAAAATGCCAATCTTCAAAATGCTAAACTTTGATGGTCTTGAGAGTACTGGTATTGCAAGGATTATAGTTCCATTTTTTTTCAAAATTCGTTGTATTTCTGATATAAAGTCCTTGATTGGTCTAAAGTGCTGTGCCGACTCTAATGCTATTATTTTATCACATGATTCATTTGATATTGGAATTTTTACTGCGGTGGCGTTGACCAATCTTATCTCAGGCATGTTTTCTTGTATGCTTGCAAATTTGAGTTGATTTTGATTTATGTTAACACATGTGATTGTAATGTTTGGATGTGTCTTTTTCCAAAGAAAAGCAGGTTCAGAAAAACCGCTTCCCACATCAAGAACTTGTTTTGCCTTTTCAAGATCTACCATGTTTCCTACCATATTACACAAGTTTACCTGGGCATCGGCAGGATTTTTTGTTGCGTCATCCCAATATCCAAAATTTAGAAAATTTCTTCCAGTTGAGATCTGCATCAATTCTGAGAGGTAATTGTACATGTTTACAGTATCTCCTTCTCCACGCCGTAGTGTCCACAAGATAACATCCATGGGATTGGGATTGTTCAATATGGAATAGTCCAGGCGCTGGTGTATTAAGATGTGACTTCGTACGGCAAAGATGTTTTTAGAATAATTGATCTTTTTATTTGGCTTGCATAAATGATAATCATACAATGGAAAAATGTGATTCCAGAACACGTGCATACAAGAATGGCAAGACTTTTGATCAATGCCGGGATATTGCGAAAACTATTACTTTACAGATGAAAGACAAGATCAACCAATCTGGTCAAGTGGGATGGGATGAAATCTTGGAGACAGTTGAGCATGATGAATTGGTGTACAAGCTTACCCTGAAATATCTCAGACAAGACGGATATGATATTGGGGACTGGAAAAGACCTCGTGTGACAAAATCTATTTAGAATCTATTGCACAGTTTGCATTTTGCGACTTTATCTTTTTGGCCATTATGATTGGCGTTACAAAAAGAATTGGAATTGATATTGCAATAAAGATTGTCTGGATTTGGGCCTCAAAGCTTGTCAGAAATAAAGTAAACGTTGTAGCTCCTGCCCCAAAACCAAACAACATGGTAAAAACTGTGCCAGCACATGTGGGACACCCAACAAACAATCCTGTTACTGCTCCAAATGCACCAAGTTTTCCTCCGCTTTTTGCAATGGAAAATACAGTTGATGATAATGCAAAGTTCAAACCAACCAAGAATGATACCATAACTAGTAATAATAAATTCAATGGAATTATCTGTAATCCAATGTGTTCTGTAAAGAATGCAAAGATCATTGGCATGTAACCTGGAAGATCACAACATGGTGACAGCTCTATGTGTGGCGGTTGTGGAAAACCATAGTCTGTGGCATTAATGTCTGGTTTGTAGATTATTATTCCAGAAGTGAATGCAAAAAATAATCCATATCCTATAGCGCTAATGATAAAAATTCGCTTTGATCTTTTGTTGTGTATTGCATTTGCAATAATTGATGAGAGAGTAGAATCAGATGATGAAATCTTTGTCTTGTACATCTTGTACAACCCCCAGCCTATTGCTGCAAATGATGAAAATAATACTAGATATGTTGCAACTGCAAGGTTTTGCAATGCGGGCATGGCAGAAGGAGTGATTATCAGATTGTTATTTTTTGCATATGCCAGAAATGATACAGCAATGGCCAAAAAACCAACTAGTACTAGAGCAAGATGGGAACGGCTGGATGTCTTTTGTTTCTCCACCTGTAAAAAATTTTCGTCCTAACATTAAATTCTATCTCATATTTTCTCCAAAGTGTTTATCTTGGGTAATTTCGTATCTTTGATCAGTAGTGAAGATCGACGAGCCTCAAGATTCTGATTATGCAGAGACCAAGATAACTCATGTTGGGTTTGTAGACCCGTATGGAGTTGAAGGACTATTGATATTACGTGCAGATGATGGCAAGGAATTTCACATGCGTGCATTTTCAGGTGAGGTGGCAAGACACATATCTAATTTTATCGGGGGTCAGAGAGATGCAATTCCTACCATATACAACATGGTAGAAGAGATTGCAGAACTAAACGAGCTTGTCCTAGTTAAGATCAAAGTATATGAAAGCGGTAATGTCTTGCGTGCCAATGTCTACTTTACTGGAAAACATGATCTTGTAATGCGCAACTATAGGGCATCTGATTCCATAGCTCTTGCAACATTTTACAATATCCCAATCTTGGTTCGAAAAAATCTCTTGAAAGAAAAAATGGAAGCCTAGGTTAGGACCTGAGCTAATTTTCCTTCTTGCTGTGCAATTTTTAATTCCATGGCAATTCTGCGTCCCACTCCAAAAGTTTCTCCATACTTGTATTTTGTATATGGGCTTGTTGTAGCAAGAATTGGATTTCCTGGAACTCGTAGTGATACATCGTATACAACAATGTCTAGGTCGCGAGTTATTACACTCTGGAGAGAAAATGGACCAATTATTCCAGGCGCATATTCTTTTTTCACTGCATTGACAAACTTGTCTCCAATGTCTATGACTTTTTCAAGTAGGGATTCTCTGATGCTTGCAGGTGTATGGCCTACCTCGATATTTTGTAATTCGATATTTGTCTCAAGTTGTTGTTTTGCTGGAAGTGAAACAAAGTCATGAAGGTTTGTCTGCAGTCTTCGTTCTATTCCGAGAAAATCTACCTCTTTTGATATTGGTGTGTGGAAATAATTGAAATTGAAATAAGTTCCTATGACAAATTCTTCAATGCTTGCAGTCTTGAGTGCCTCTCTTGAAATCAACCCTTGTTTTATCTTGGTTTCTGTCTTGTCTTTGTATTCTGCATATGATGATACGTTAAAAAAGGCGCGCTCTAGCTTGCGTTTTTTTTCCTGAACTTTAACTATGACTGGTCGGTCAATATCTTTTGGATTTTTGTATAGTTTTGGAAATCGTATCTTTGCTTTTTGTAACAAATAGTACTGGTTTTTCTTGTTGGCCCTCTCTTCTGCCTGGAACAAGGCTCT
>JAJPEA010000067.1 GCA_023252335.1 Nitrosotalea sp. | reverse complement strand
ACTGGGATGAATCCTGACAAACAAAATTGCCAAGCCAATTACACCAGCCATTATCAACAAAGAACTTGATGGAAATTCTGGTGCAGCTTGTATTGTATTTACTGCAGTAACATTACCTCCAGTGCCAGAAAATGAGACTGGTGTAAAGGGTGGTGCCACCTTTACATCGACATCTATCAGACCTGCCTGACTTGCATCTGTGACACCTGCCAACTCTGATCCAGTACCTGCAATGTTGATAACATAATGGACTAGAGGCGGGGCTTGTTTTACAACAAATGTCTCTTCATCTTCTCCTATTGACGAGTAGATGTCTTGTCTTCCAATCTCTTGTGCCAATGAGCTAGTCTCAGCACCCTTGTTGTCCATCGTATAAATGTCGTAATGAATATCGGATATACGTTGAGTTGAAGAGTATGTGGGCTCGAACCATATTCTCCACTTCATCGGACACCCTTGGTGTGGTACGGCAGGACTGTAAAGATATTCAATTGTAGCAGAATTGGAACTAGTTGTTTGGGAATTGTGGACAAAGTCTGTTGCAAAGTCTGGTGTCGGACATTTTGTGCTAGAACTTTGCATACCTGTTGACTTGACATCAAGAAAAGATGGCGGCTGTTGGCTGTTTCCATGCTCTAGTAAATCATACTCGTACCCAACAGTTGGGGCCCCACTTGTCTTGATTGCATATACTTTGGCCTTGACCGGGAAAGGCATGGTTGGGTCTACCCAGATGTAGCTATCAACTCCGCTATCACGAAAGTAGACTGCAGACGTCTTGAATGTGCCTGCTGGAACAGTAACATCACGCATTCCAACTGAACCGATTGTAACCTCACCGAATAGTCCAGCTCGGCCATATGATATGCTTAGTGGGTCAATTGGACTGACCTGTGTTGCAAAAGCATCAAGCCATGCCAAGGTTCTTTTAAAATAGTTTGCATAATCTGACATGTTAGGGTCAAATGACATTGGATCAGGAGTAATGTATCCTATTGTAACTAGGCCTTTTTGAATTATGGAACCGTCATGAGCTACCATCTCCAAATTAAGACCGTTACTGGTTTGATTTTTTACCCAAAAATCTATCTCTACTGGCGCACCATTGTGCCATTGGACCCAACCTAAATTATATCTAAAATAATCACCTTGTTTGAGCCCCATTCCGGGATACCACTTGCCAGTGCTTGCGTGCACAGATTGTAAAGTCATGGGAGCTAGTAGCAAGAATGTTAGAATGATAAACAAGGCGTACTTTGGCATATGCTTCTATATGGTAAAATCACAAGATAAGTTAGCAAGTACACACAGCAATACAAAATATGTTTGAGATCAAAGAAGAACAAGGACAGTTGCAACAAAGGAGTAATTGACAAATTAATTCTATATATCAGAAGAAACACTAAATCATTGTGACCCAGGACGAGGCCCAATTTGTGGAAAACTTTATGAGTGAATATGCACAACTATTCGAAGATCTTGGTAACGAAAAGAAAGACTTTTAGCTTTTTCTGATTTAGAGTGTTAAACTGAATTTCAAATCCATTACTTGACGCTTTACATCATTTATAGAATCTCTGACCAAATTCTTCCCACTTGAATTTGAACACTCCAGTTCTTTGGTATGCCAAATAAGCAATGTTTTTGTCAAGGACTAAAGAAGGGTATGTGAGCTACAAATGAAAGATGATTCCCCAGACCTTGATATGTTGGGCTGGAAAAGACGAGGCACGGCAGAAATTGTCTACGCAATGCTGCAGATATGCGAGAAAGGGGCAGTTAAGACTCGAGTCATGTACATGTCAAACCTCAATTCAAGACAGCTTGGCCAGTATTTTCAATATCTAGAAGAGCGCAAGTTTGTAGAGCGTGTCACAGTCAAGACATCGCATGCACCTCTCTACAGAGCCACCACTAAAGGCAAAGAGTACATCAAGAGGTACAGAAAGCTTGAAGAGCTATTAAAGTAAGAAGCAAAAATATAATTAAAAATGCAAATGGTTGCATGATATACTAATCAAATAGAAGAATGTTACAGCAATTTTAGATCTTGTACCAGTAAGACAATTTTGTAAAATGTCTTTAAGGTGAAACATGCCTTTGATAATCAATGTGATAAATACGCACCACTAGATCTTTGCCATGTGAGACGCTGTTGCAATCAAGATTTTACATCATATGCTAGAATGACAAACTAATTACTTTCCTTGCCTGACGTACTTGTCGTATACGTACTAGATGTATACGTATTATAGTGTTACATATATACATGTATGCATATTTTAAAACCATATGAGCAAAGTAATATTAAAAAATAAGAAAGCAAAAAGCAACTTGTCTAGAGCCAAACCTAGTGTGTCTAATCCTACATTGGATACTATCAAGATGGTAGAGCAAACACTTTCTAAAATGTCAGAATATTCTTCTAAAAATAAACTCTGGAGAGAATTGCCAAGGCAAGTACAATACCCAACTTTTAAGGCTGTCCTGGATTATCTCGAAGAATCAAATAAAATAATGTATGATAAGGATGGAACGATAATCTGGATTTTTATGGACAATCCAAAACTAAAAAGACTCTACAAAACTTCAAAATCTCTACTCTAGACTAGTAACCAAATCTTTTCTCATATTCTTGATGTGAAAAAGCCTCAAGAATACAAATAACAAAGCCATCTTTCTTGCCTAATACTGTATACACTAATCTCCAGCCTGATCGTAATGAGTATCTCCACAAGTTCTTTATTCCATATTTTCTGATGTATGTTGTAGGCCAACGATCGTGTGGTATTTTGTTGCCTCTCATACAGTCTTCTTTTAAAATTTGAAATGCTTCAAGAAATTCCTTTTTTCTTGGATCATTTTGAGGAACTTGATCAAAGAATTTCTTGAACCAAACGCTTCCAATTACATCATTTGTTCTCTTTTTTGTTGTCACGTCAAACCTGCTTGTGCCTGCAAAATAAGATTGACTGATCTACGACAGTATCAGTTTGGTCAAGACCAAATAAAATTTGGACCCTAATCTGTTTCTAAAGAGGTGAAAACAAGCTACGGATGTAACTTTTTACACATTTCCTTGTTTTTTGATTCAATTCCATGTTAGAATATGCATGAAATATTCAAGTTGCTATATCTGCATGATATACTAATCAAATAGAAGAATGTTACACCGATTTTTTATACACAAAAAAGAATTTTAAAATCAAGTGAACGTTATACATCTTTTAATAATTACTGGAACTGCGATGCTTTTCCTAGTAAATATTCCAATGATATTTTCTGAAGTGCCCAGTCTAATGTATCCATTGCAGCAATTAAGACGGGGGGTCTTGCCAGAAAACATAACCTGCAATCAAGATCTACATCTGTTGATAAAATCAAGTGACAATACTCCAGCTTGTGTAACATCTAGTAGCATTTCACGGCTTGTGTCCCAAGGATGGATTGTTGCACCAGAAACGACACCATTTAACCAAAATAACACAACCTTGAACCATAAAATCAATCCGCCAAGCCACACACTAGGAATTGTTCTGGTGCCATACTTTGCACCTACAAACAATGACTGGCAGACAATATACAATCTGGCAGCAAAGTATCCGGGAACGATACGTTATGTCATCATAAATCCATGCAGCGGCCCATGTGACACCCCGCTCTCTTCTGACTGGCAAAATGCCATATCTATCCTAAAATCAGATGGAGTCAAGACACTGGGATACATCTTTGACAATTCCCAAAGTATTGCAAATATCGACTATTACATGAAAAACCCCCAAGTCAAAACCGATGGCATATTCTTTGACAATGAGGGCAGCAGCGGAGACAATTCTGTTAGATTCAAACCCTACTCTGACCATGTCCACCAACTTGGAGGCATTGTCTACATAAACCCAGGCTATCCCTATCCATATATTGCAAATTACCTTCAAAATAATTTAACAGATATCGCAAATGTACACGAGCCAAACCTAGACCAGCCACATGATATCTCAATACCATATAATGTATCACCATCTCGGCTTAGTGTAATGCTTGGAAATGTATCTTCGGCATCTGACATGAAATCAGAGATTGCTAAAGTTGCAGCCTCTAAAGATATAGGAAATGTCTTCATTTATGAAAACTCGTATGATTCCCTTCCGTCATTTTTTAGCCAAGAGGTACAAACCATATCTGCCATGCCGTGATATTTGCAACTTTACCGTACATCATGATACCGTACATCATGGCCAAGATTTTTGATACATGTAATTTATCTAGAAACTTGTCATACAGTGTTTTGTCATATTTGCAGGAAACCTCATGTGAAGGCAAGATAAAAAATCTGTAAAACAATCTACAAAATAATTTAGAAAAACATTATTCTAAAGAATCAAGTTTAAAAAAAGTAAATGATCGTATACTTTATACTTTGGCGGGACAGTACATAGTATGGGGGTTGAAAGTTTGTTGAGGAGAAATATTTTTGTCAAAGACCAGAAAATGGCATACACAAACTAGTCGCAAATGGAAAGTAATTTAACAGAACGGGATGTAATGGGTTGGAAAAACAGACGGGGCTGGATAGAGATTGTGTACATGATGCTGCAGATATGCGAGAAAGGGGCAGTTAAGACTCGAGTCATGTACATGACAGACCTTAACTCAAAACAGATTGGCCTGTATTTCCAATATCTTGAAAAGCGCAAGTTTGTAGAGCGTGTCACAGTCAAGACCTCACACAGACCTCTCTATAGAACTACAGCAAAAGGCAAAGAGTACATCAAGAGGTACAGAAAGCTTGAAGAAATATTCAAGCAAGAGCCGCAAGATGATGAAAAAACTAGATAAAATTGGATAACGAATTCATCATAAAAAAATTAGACTACCTAAAAAATCTAAAATTAATTGTTCCAAAGTTTGTTGCTCTTAACAAGGCTTGGTATCTGTCCTCTGATGCAGCTGCAATTTAGAACCAAAATAATGAGGATCCATATCTGAAAAGCAAGGAAAATATCTTTTAGACAAGGCAGAAATTTTTGTTAACAAGGCAAAAGAAATCCTAAAAATGTAATCTAGCGGATCTGGATTTACACAGTCATTTACAGAGAAAGGTGGGTGAGGAGATGCCATCCCCTCTATTTTACCCTAAAGATGCTATTGCTATCCTGGTGGATGCTTGCACTCGTGGCTGCTTTTGAAGCCTTGTGAGCTTGCGTCGCAACCATATGGCGGACCATTACCGTTGCTGTCGGCAAATGCCTTTTGTGTGACATCAAATCCTACTGCTACTGCTGCAACAGCAAACACTAGTGCTATTGCAAGAAACGCAGTCAAAACTGGTTTTGTATTCATTGACACATATTTCCTTTAGTTGATTAAATGACTATGCCATTTTTTTTATACACTGGAATTATGTACCCGTCTTTGATACAATTTTAGTAAGACCATGTTTATACAATTAACAGAATCATCTTACTGGATATTCTTAGCATACCAAGATAGGCAATTAATTTAAAGTATAACTAGTGTAGATATGCTTGGAAATAATCATCATGTTCATTGGTTGATGCTATCTCTTGCATGCCTTGTATCCTTGCTAGTTACAATCGAGTTACCATTGGCATCAGCAGACTTGCCTTCAGTCCTGGTGCCATTGTATGATACTGCAAACAGTACATGGGATCCTGTGATACAGGCAAAGCAAGAACATCCAGATGTGCCTGTGGTGGCAATCATAAACAATTCTGGAGGCCCTGGGGATACAGCAGACCCAAGCTATGCAGCACTCACTCAGAGGCTACACTCTGCAGGAATTACTGTAATTGGATACACATATGCAAATTATAGTTCGCGAGCAGCACCTGACATCAAGGCAGATATGGACAATTACAAGAACTGGTACAATGTAGACGGCATCTTCATTGATCAGATGGGATCTATGGGAGGAGACGAAAATTATTATTCTAATCTCACAAGTTATGCAAGATCGATAGGTCTTTCACCGGTTATAGGAAATCCAGGTACTGGTACACTTCCAAGCTACGTAGGAACTGTAGATGCCATGGTAATTTACGAAAATCCGGGATTGCCAAATGCCACATACCTGGGTGGATTTCATTTGAACTATACCAAGACAAACTGGGCAATTTTACCATATAGCGTATCTTCCCTGGATGGTTCCTTTTTACAAAACGCTAGTCAGTATGTAGGATACATTGGAATCAGCAACGGCACTGTCCAAAGTGCATGGGAGTCACTACCATCTTATTTTGGAGATCTAGTGGCCACACTTGACCCTGCCCTACCTCCAACTGATCTTGCATCTGTTATATCACCATTACAAATTGCCCTGTCCTGGACTGCCCCATCAAACAGCGCAATGTATCCAATAACCGGATACAAGATTGAACGGTCCCTTGACGGCGGGTCTACCTGGAGTACTATTGTATCCAACACAGGTTCTAGTTCCACAACATACTCTGATACCGGACTCTTACCCAGTACAAATTACACATACCGAGTATCTGCCATAAACTCGATGCAAACTACTGCGCCATCAAACACTGTAACTGCAATCACTCCATCTGCAAATACTGGTATTGTCCTTAACAACATCCAGACAACATCAGGTATTACGGCATTAAATACAATCACGCTTGCAAACTATGATGCAGGTGTAGGTACTAACAATTTGCTAGTTGTTGGAATAAGTGCAAATGCAAACAGTGTTACCTCTGTTAAATTTGGCGGGATGGCATTAACAAAAGCTGTATCTTCATTTCACAATAATGATGCTGAATTTTGGTATCTCAAAAACCCAATTGGTGTCTCAGACATTGTAGTTACAACTACAGGCCCAACACATGCAGTTGTTGGCGCATATTCTTTTTCTGGTGTAAACCAGACTACACCAATATTGACACATGTCGCAAAACACAATACAACGCCTAGCAGTGTTGCAATATCTATAACAACAAAATATGCAAATGACTGGGTGTTGGATTTACCTTCAATCTTTGGATATGCTACACTTGGGTCTCCAACATGCACACAACAATGGTATGCTCATGTACCTCTTGCCATAACTGGAACATCGAGCTCAATGATAGTATCATCGCCTGGAACGGTTACATGCAAGTGGACCGCAAGCAGTGGTGATTTCTGGGATGATGTTGCAATTGAGATTAACGCTGCAAGATGATAATCTGACAGTGTATGAGACTAAAGTATTGCACGATATAAGATCTCACATATATAAGAAATCTTATATGAAAAATAATAATTCCACTACAATTTTAGTGGATGGGAAATTAATTTTACTACTGGTTCACAAATGAAATATGGTTGCCCAAGTCCAAGTGCCAGTTGTTCCAGATGAACTTTAGCACTGATGACTGGTCTGTTGCTTTATGTGAGATAAAGTTTGATTCTGCATATGGTGATATCACAAGCAGTGGCAATCTTGGTCCATGGCCACATCTGTCCTGTACATCTTCCATAATTTTATTGTCACCACATGTTGGTAGTTGAATCAATCATGTCAATGGAATTTTAAGATTATGATTCTAGAAGATTCATAGCATAATGTATTAAGATCTAAGAGATTAATCATAAATATGAAAAAATTTACTGGTGTAATCTTAAGTACAATAGTTTTTTCGATCATAGTAGGATCATTGGCAATTAACCATGATGTAGCATACGCGCTTTCTACAACTGGTCCCGGACCGATACCAGGTAATATTTTTCCTATTCCTGATAATTCAACTGCAATAATTCCAAACAATTCAACTGTACCAACAACTCCTGATAATTCAACTGCAATAATTCCTAGTAACTCTAGTAACATTTCATCTACAAGTACATCTACACATACAAGTGAATTGCCTACAGTAAACATTGCATTTTCACCAACAGTTCAAAGTTCTAATACTGTTCTGGTGACAAATACTGTATCCACGATTAGTCAAGTACAGTCAGGATTGGTTGTAAAAGATCCTCTAAACAATCAAACCGAAAATAAAGAGCAACTACTAGAATCTTCTAAATATTGGATTTTTGGAGGAGACGCACCAGCTGAGAATGCAACTTATGCTTTAAAGCAGGATGATAAAGCAGGGCTACATATTGGGATGAAAGCACCATCTAATGGAACTTGGGCTGGATTTTATGCAGCAAGCCCTGATACCAACGCGACTCTATTTCACGCAGTAATAACAACGCCTGTCAGAACTATACCATACCAGTATTATGAGAATGGACTATACGTGCAGACATCACAACAGATGATAAACTATGTTACATGTGTGGCAGTTACAAGTCATGCTGGAACGGTATGGGCTATAGTCTCTACAACTGGCAATGCCAATCAGGCAGTCCAGTTCAATGTGTTGTGGGCTGATACGAGTGTAAACCAACCTCTTACTAGAGACTGTGCGATTGTTACAAACGGACAAAACATGCTCAAGGTTTACCTAGATCACGTCTTGGTTTACTCTAGCAACACACTGGTACTTGGCATGCCATCACCATTTAATGCATATTTAGAGCCCCAGACATCGTTTAACGGAAAATTACTAACAGGAAAATTTGCAAATTACTATGCGACAACAGACGAAAACATGACTGTAACTAACAATCCAGTTAATGCTACTGTAAAGCTGACTAGTTCCCAAGGGGATGTACTTGCAACTGCAACTGCAGATGCTTTTGGTACTGCAACTTTTGACATGGCAAAATATGCCCAGCCAATGAATGCAAACATAGAGGTGTATGATACTACCAACACACAAATCGCATCTACGTCAAGTGCTGTAAACATTTGGGGCGGAGATGTGTACAAAGATAACTTTTTGTCAGTAACATCTACTGTACCATAAACTCTAACTGGACCGATGCTACCGTATCCTTATTGCAAATTAACTAGAGAATCCATTGTTTGATGATACAGTCATGCTCTGAAATTACCGGATGACAAATTGACAGGTCTACAAATGGCAATTCAATCATGACTTTCTTGAAATTTCAAAACTAGAAGAACGATATGTCAATTTTTTAAATTGTACTAGCTCAGTGGACGTAAAATATGAAAGATCTCTTGCATACATGGTTTTCCGATGTGGGGGGTAGGTATTTGGATGTGTGTGCATGCGTAACATATATCATAATATGCCATTTTTTGGTCTATAATGATATATATCACTATAGACCATTTTATGGTAGATTGTGATATGTGATGAAAACGACCATTATACTAGAAAAACTGTGGTTGGAAAAGAAGGAGTTTGTTACTGCTAAAGAACTAAAAGAATATTGCAAATCATTCAAAATGAATTACGAATCTGCGGTGCATTATCTATTGAAGATGAAGTATATGACAAGAATATTCAGAGGAGTATTCTACATCAAATCCCTTGAAGAGGCAAAGATGAAGAGGAGTAAATACACCCATCTGGAACTTGTTGCAAAAGGCCTTGAACTGAAAGGCATAAAAAACTGGTATTTTGGTCTACATACCGCATTAAAGCTAAACAACATGACTCATGAATATTTTGTAATTGATAAAGTAATCAGTGACTCTTTATTCAGATCAAAACCGGTGAGTATAGCTGGATACAAATTCAAATTTGTGAAAATATCTCCATCATTATTTGGTTTTGGTATAAACAGAAACAACAACTTACCTTATTCTGATCCGGAAAAAACAATTCTTGATTTTACATATCTTTCAAAACAAGATGGAATGACAATTGATAGAACAATAATGGATGTGTCCGAGTGGGCAAAAGATCTTTCAAGAAATAAACTCAAGAAATATGCTAAAAAATATCCAAAATCGATTTCACATATGGTGGAGATGATCGTAACATGATAGCTGTAGCTGTAAAAGCAGCAGAGATGTTGCTAGAAAAAGGGGAAGAAAATATTATATTCTGA
>JAJPEA010000066.1 GCA_023252335.1 Nitrosotalea sp. | reverse complement strand
TTATTAACAATTTTAGACGGAAAAATTACAGATAAGTATGACAAAGATAGACTCGACAAGCATTTCAAGTATTTTGTTGCCAGTCGAGCTTGTGCTGTAAGATACAGCAGTTTTCGGAGATAGAAAATTATGGAAAAAATATCAGGTGCTAGGTCTTTGATGCTCGCTTTGGAAAAAGAAGGCGTGGAAATTGCCTTTGGGTTACCGGGAGGTGCAAACTTGCCAATCTACGACGAACTCTACAAGAGCAACATCCGCCATGTTCTAGTAAGACACGAGCAATCAGCGTCACACATGGCAGACGGTTTTGGTAGAGTAAGCAGAAGACCTGGAGTATGTTTTGCAACATCAGGCCCAGGTGCAACAAATATCGTTACAGGAATTGCAACAGCGCAGGCAGATTCTGCACCAATGGTTGCAATCACCGGTCAAGTCCCTTCAAAGATGATAGGACGTGACGCATTTCAAGAAAGTGACATTATAGGAATTACAAACCCTATTGTAAAATATGCATTCCAGCCAATGAGTCCAACAGAGATTCCAGAGGTTGTGAAAAAAGCATTTTACATTGCATCAACAGGAAGACCAGGCCCAGTTTTAATAGACATTCCAAAAGACGTACAACAAAATGAAGCAGAGATTCATTTTCCTTCTGAGGTAAAAATCAGAGGATATCATCCATGGGTTGACCCAGATATTACAGCAATTGAGAGAGCAACAGAAATGCTACTTGCTGCAGAAAGACCAATAATTCTTGCAGGCGGTGGTGTGATAATATCAAGTGCATTTGCAGAACTCCAGTCAATTGCAGAGTTACTCATGATACCAGTTGTTACAACATTCAAAGGAAAAGGTTCGTTCCCAGAAAATCATCCACTCTCACTTGGACCAATAGGAATGCACGGTCACGCAGAGGCAAACAAGATGATGACAGAAGCCGACTGTGTTCTTGCATGCGGTTCTAGATTTTCAGACAGGTCTGTTGGAACGTTTGAAGAGTTTGAAAGAAACTTGAAGATCATACACATGGATGTAGACCCAGCAGAGATAGGAAAGAACCAAACAACTAACGTAGCAGTTGTTGGCGATGTCAAGACATCACTTAGAATAATGGTCAAGATGCTAATCCAAAAAGCAATCAAACGAAACGGAGAGAGTGCATGGGAAAAAAGAGTCAGGGAAACTAAAGAATACTATAGAGAAAATCTCAAGGTTCATCCACATCCACTTGCAGCATCCAAAGTTCTCAAAAAATTAAGAGAAGTCTTACCTGCACAATCAATTGTAACTACCGAAGTAGGACAGCACCAAATGTGGGCATCACTATTCTTTGATGTAATTCATCCGGGCACATTTTTCAGCTCAACAGGTCTTGGAACCATGGGTTGGGGATTCCCAGCTGCAATAGGTGCCAAAGCCGCCAAGCCAGATGTACCAGTGCTTGATATCGCAGGAGAGGGAAGTTTCAACATGACAGAGAATTCACTTGCAGTATCAGTGCTAGAAGATTTACCAGTCATTGTATTATTGTTAAATAATTTCACACTAGGAATGGTAGCCCAGTGGCAGAGAACATTTTACGATAGAAGAATGATTGGAGTAGATCTCAAGAACTGTCCAGATTATGTCAAAGTAGCAGAAGCATACGGAGCACAAGGAATACGAGCAACAACAATTGATGAAATTGGCAAGGCAGTCCAGACAGCATTGAAGAGCAATGTTGCCACAGTCATAGACATTCCAATTGATCCACAAGAAGACGTGTTACCATTTGTTGCACCTGGAACATCTCTCAAGGACATGATATTACCATCCTAGTGAGATATCATGTGGTCAATAATCTCCGTCCTAGTTGAAAACAAGCCAGGAGTCTTGTTCAAGATTACAAACTTGTTTAGATCAAGAAACTATAACATTGATAGCATATCAGTAGGTATAACTGAGAATCCCGAAGTGTCAAGAATGACAATCACTACAGAGGCAGACGAAAAACAACTCAATCAAATAGTAAAGCAGCTTGACAAGTTAATTGACACATTAGAAGTAAAGGTATTAGAGGAGAAAAAGAGCATATACAGAGAGCTTGTCATGATGAAACTCAAAGTATCAAAGCCAACAGACATCAAGGAGATAACAGACCTTGCAAATGCATTCAAGTGCGATGTACACGATGTCAGAAAGTCCTCAATTATAATAGAGATCACAGCAACGCCAGATAGAATTAATGCATTAGAAGATCTTGTCAAAGGATATGGAATTTTAGAAATGGCACGAACTGGAATATGTGCGCTAGCAAGAGGACATGGAAATGAAAGTTAGAATTTTTGATACCACACTAAGAGATGGAGAACAGACTCCAGGTGTAGCCTTGACTCCTGACCAAAAACTTGCCATAGCGCAAAAACTTGACGAACTTGGAGTAGATGCAATTGAAGCAGGATTTCCAATCATATCAGATGGTGAAAGACTAGCAATAAAATCAATAACAGGTGCAGGATTAAAATCAGAAATCTGCGGTCTAGCAAGAACAGAAAGAAAGGACATTGATGCAGCTGCTGCAGTCGGTTTAAAGTACATCCACACATTCATTGCAACATCGGACATACATTTACAATACAAGCTAAAACTAACAAGAGAGCAAGCACTAGCTAAAGCAATTGACGCAGTCCAGTACGCCAAATCACTTGGCTTGACAGTAGAATTCTCAGCAGAAGATGCCACAAGAACAGATAGAGAATTTCTAAAAAAAGTATTCAAGGCAGTGACAGAGGCAGGTGCTGACAGGTTAGATATTCCAGATACCGTAGGATATTCCACGCCACAATACATTGCAGAAATTACAAAGGATACAATTGATGCAACACATCTACCAGTAAGTGTCCACTGCCACAATGATTTTGGACTAGCAGTAGCAAATGCAATATCTGCAATTCAAGCAGGTGCACAATGTGCACATGTAACCATAAACGGAATTGGTGAACGAGCAGGTAATGCATCATTAGAAGAGCTTGTCATGGGATTACAGTGTCTACAATTTGATAAAAAATATGAAACAAACATCAACACCAAACTTCTCTATGAAACATCTCGATACATTTCAAAGGTAGTTGGAGTGCAGGTCCAGCCAAACAAGGCAATTGTTGGAGAAAATGCATTTGGTCACGAATCTGGAATACATACCCATGGTGTACTAAGTAACCCATTAACGTACGAGCCAATCAGTCCAGAACTAGTAGGCAGAACAAGATGGTTCCAAGTGGGAAAACATGCAGGGGCACACGGCATATCTGCAATGCTTGAAGAATATGGCATCCAACCCACAAAGGACCAGACTCACGAAATACTAGAGAGGGTCAAAAAACTCGGAGACTTGGGAAAACATGTAACAGATGTTGAGCTTTTAGGAATTACAGGTGAAGTAATGCAGCAGCCAGGATTGAAGAGACTTGTACATCTAGTTGGTTTTTCAGTATCAACAGGAATTGGAAACATGCCATATGCATTTGTAAAATTAAACATAGAAGGAAAAGACTTTACCAGTACTGATTATGGTGTAGGCCCAGTAGATGCATCAATTAATGCAATACAAAAGATCACAGGCGAAATATCAAAGGTAAGAATAAAGGATTACAAGCTTGATTCAATCTCTGGCGGTTCAGAAGCCTTGTGTGAAGTCACAATCAAGGTAGAGGATCCATACGGCAACCAGGCTTCTGCAAAATCAGTTGGAGAAGACATTGTCATCACAAGTGTACAGGCAATGATAGATGGAATAAACAGAATCATGCTCAAAAAAATACTCAAACAAAAAAATCTGGGACAGTAAATGTACAAGATAGCACTTATCACAGGAGATGGCATAGGCCCGGAATTATCAGAATCAGTAATTGATGTACTGGATATAGTAAATGACAAGCTTGGAGTCAAAGTCGAAGTTACAAAATTACAAGCAGGAGATGCAGCACTCAAAAACACTGGCAAGGCATTACCTGATGAAACCGTAGAGCAGATAAAAAAATCAGATGCATGCCTCAAGGCCCCAGTTGGAGAGAGTGCAGCAGATGTCATCGTGGTATTACGAAGATTACTAGACCTTTATGCAAACATCAGGCCTGCCAAATCTTATCCAAACATGCCTGCATTAAAGGAGGATATCGACATGGTCATAGTACGAGAAAATACCGAGGATCTATACACAGGCATGGAGTTTGAGGTAGGTGAGACAATCATTGCATTACGCTCAATTTCAAAGAGTGCATCTGAGAGGATTGCAAGACATGCGTTTGCCACAGCAGAGCAGCGAAATGGAAAAAGAAAGGTCACCTGTGTCCACAAGTCAAACGTAATGAGAAAATCAGATGGCCTATTTGCAAAGACCTGTGAACAAGTAGCAAAGAGTTACCCAAACATTGCATTTGAGCACATGTATGTTGATGCGTGTGCCATGAATCTCATCAGACAGCCCGAATCTTTTGATGTCATAGTTACCACAAATTTGTTTGGCGATATTCTATCAGATGAAGCATCTCAAGTGGTCGGTGGACTAGGGATGGCACCTGCTGCAAACATTGGAAACAAGTTTGCATTGTTTGAGCCAGTCCATGGTGCAGCCTTTGACATTGCGGGAAAACAAATTGCCAACCCATCTTCGTTCATCTTGTCTGCAAAGATGATGTTTGAATGGCTTGGAACAAAAAATAACGACAAGTCATGCCAAGATGTTGCAAGAAAGATAGAGAGCGCAGTCTATGGCATTGTCAAAGACGGAATAAAGACTAAAGACATTGGCGGCAACAAGAGTACAAAAGAATTTACGCAAAACGTGATATCTCGTATCACTTGAGATCAGATACAGGCGGTTCTCTTGACCAAAAGAACATGGCAAGACTGATTGGAATCATTATCATTATTGCAACCCCAAATGAAATCCAGTAAAAGGTTGGATCAATTCCCTTTATCAAAGGAACTGGAAATACAGTATAGGCCCAGACAAATGCAATGAATCCAAGCAAGACCTTGTTTTTCTTGAAAATTCTCCAGCCAAGTTTTCTTTTTGCAACATAACAACGCTTGCATCTAGTCCTATCATCAGTCATACACGAAGTGCAGCAATGCTTGTCGCAAAAGTAACAGGTTCTATCTCCAAACTCTGAACCGCAGAAATCGCACTGTCGCACAAGTTATCGTGTATTTTCTCAAAATTTATCTTTTTATGGAAATAACCGTTCTGGGTCACGAGGATACAAGACTACCTCTCTTACATTGTCAATTTGTGCAAGTACTGTCATCAGCCTATCTAGTCCCAATCCCCATCCAGAGTGAGGAGGCATGCCCCATTCAAATGCACGCAAGTGGTCTTCAAATTGTACCGGGTCAAGACCCTGCTCTGCCAGTCGTGCCTTGATCTTGGCTGGGTCGTGTAGCCTTCTGCCACCTGATGACAATTCAAGGTAACCATGCTGGAGATCAAATGACTTTGAAACTTCAGGGTCGTCGTCTTTTTCATGTATATAAAACGGCTTTAGTTTGAGCGGCCATTCAGTTAAAAAGTAAAATCCAGGATGAATTTCGCCTAGTTTTCTCAGGTGTGAGTCAAGCAAGTCATCCCCAAATGAAAGAGCAAGCCCTTGTTTTCCAAGTTCTTCAATGGCTTGCTTGTATGTAACCCTCTCAAATGGCACATTTGGTTTTTTAATTTCCACACCCAGGTTCTTTTGTTCTTGGGTGCATGTCTTTTCCACATGTTCAAAGACAGAGACTACCAGATGTTCTAGAATTTCCATGACATCAGTATAATCCATAAATGCAGATTCAATGTCAACACTTGTGAACTCTGTCAAGTGTCTCACAGTGTGAGATTTTTCTGCTCGATAAAATGATGAGATCTCAAATATTCTTTCAAGACCTAGTGTCAATTGTTCCTTGTAAAGTTGTGGACTCTGTGCAAGATATGCTTGCTTGTCAAAATATTTCAAAGAAAATAAATTCGCACCACCCTCACTTGCACTACCAATAATTTTCGGAGTGTTCACTTCAAGAAATCCACGTTCGGTTAGCACTTTACGGATGCAAAGAAGAACGTGGTGTCGAATTTTAAATATTGAAGCAGTTTTTTGATTGCGAAGATCAAGTGCTCTTGCATTTAGTCTATTATCTATTCCACTTTCCAGTCTACCCAACGGATCAATTGGTAATGGATGAACTGCTCTTGATAGAATCTCAACTTTTTCAGCTTTAATTTCATATGCAAAATCTCTTGCCTTAGATTCTTGTACTGCGCCAGTTATTAGTACCACACTTTGTCTTGTAAGATCTTTTACTTGTTGCAAGTTTTCAGGACCTGCAACAACAATCTGTGATACTCCAGTTACATCTCGTAAAGTAAGAAAAGTTAGTTTTCCAAGCTCACGCAAGTCTTCCACCCATCCTCCGACCACAACTTTTTGTCCTTTCATGGAAGGACCAAGTGCGGCAATGTCATGAGTTTTTTTTATGTCCATCAAATCAACTACTTTCTTTCAAATTCCACTACTAGTTCTATCTTTCGAAGATCGTGGACTATTGCAATTACCTTGTCAACATCTATTGGAAAACGCGGTGTCTTTTTTCCCGATACAATGACTTTGGTTTTTTTCAGACCCCCTGGAGCCCAGACTTGATTTATGCCAAGTATTTTGATTGGGAAAAACACATCTTCTATGAGTTTCTTGTCGTCCGAGTCTTGGTGAACAAGCCAAATCTTTCCATCAAATTCACCTTGAAGTATCCTGTAAAGTTCCCTACTCTGTCTAATTGTCATGATATCCTGGCTGCTAAGATACAAGACATAATTCTCATGAGATTGCCTGCATGAAACTAGTGTGAACTTGTCTATTGGAGGTATTTTTTGCGAAAGTTTTACCAGTTTTATTGACGCGTCAACATCTGCCTTGGTTAGTGTACCCTGGTCTAATTTTGATTCACATTGAGGGCACAATATACCATTCATTGCATCAAAGTTACAAATTGGAGTCCTCAAGGAAATCGATTTTTCCTCTACGACTAGGTTCATTTAAAAATGTCGAATTCGGGAGCTGTCTCTTATAAGTTGATCAAGCGTAAATGTATTGAATCATCAACCAAAGGAGTGATAGCATCTGAAAATTGGATTTCAGTTTCTAAAAAAGGATTCAGAGTAATTAAAACCATAAAAAATGGAAATGACTCGTATGATGATTCCAATGTCTTACCACTGCAATTTCCTGTTTTTGTAATTATAAAGTACCATCATTGAAGTGCTGACTATTCACTTGGTTTATGGACCATCAGCACAGCTGTTTGTACACGAATACCAGGCATGCAGATCTTGTCCTACAGTTGCAGCCCTTGGTCTTTGACTGCTGTGATTATCTCCCCAGTACTGGAATACCACGTCATGCGGAGAACCATGGCAGTTGTCACAGTCGGTTGGATAGACATAGTAGGTAGCAGATGGGTTGAGGTTTGGAAATGTGTATCCATGCTCGTCTGCAAAGCCGCCCTCGATGTACCCTCCAGTAGAGTTGTACAATGCAATCCACATTGTAACACCCGGACCAGTTCCTTGGTCACATGTAGCTGCAAAGCATGGATCCCAATAGCTTGCAGGAATCCTATGTGCAAATACAGTTATCCCAGTAGAGCTTGTAGACCCTCCTGAACCTGATGTAGAGTTGCTACCAGAGCCTGATGTAGAGTTGCTGCCTGAACCGGATGTAGAATTACTACCTGAGCCTGATGTAGAACCAGACCCTCCTAATATTCCAAATATTGTAGCCCCTGATGGCTTGAGCTCCACTGCAACATCATCCCACATATCTCCTCCTCCACTTGCAGTCCAACCACAGGTTACCATCGCATTATATGCTACCATCCGTGAGCTTGATGCACCAGTGATAGCATCAGGTACGTTGTTGTTCCATTCTTGCGTACAAGTAGGAGCATCAAGAATTACACCTCCCCAGATCGATGGAAGATCAATTACCCAGTCGCCCGGAAAGTTGGTGGTAACTGTTATCGAGGGACTGCTTGGAGCAGTGTTGTAGCTAGTATGAGTGGAAGGCATTGGATTTGCCTGATCTACATTTGCAAAAGAGTATGCTCCAACCACTGCCTGCGTCTGCCCTGCCATTGTAACTACAATATCACCAGTGCCGCTTGGGTTTGTCAAGTACCAAAACTCTGCATTATTGTTGTGAAACGATAAGACTGCCTGTTTTAGAGAGACGCCTCCAAATGTTACTGATACTGCGTTGTTGCTGTTTGAACTTATGCCGACCAGCAAAAGTTTGTCGGTTCCTACTCCAGTATTAAAGTCGGACATGGTGATCTGGTTTGATGGTGAAGTTGTGCCAGAGGTTGACTGGACATTGTTTAGGACGATGCCTATTTCTAAAAGACTATTCGTAGTCTGGTTCACTATGCCAGATATAGGGAGCGCAGTACTCACTGCGCCTGTTACGCTGCTTACAGTACCGGATACCGGATCAGCCCCACCCAAGGAGGTACTAGGTGTTGTCAACTGTGCAAAGGCAGACATGGCAGGCATGCCACCTAGCAATAATATAGTAAGTGAGAATATCCAAAATCTATTGAAAGTTACACTGTTGAATTTATCCAACGATTATCATTGTTTGTGATTACATATTTCATTATGCTAAGATTGTTCTGTTACATTATTACTGTTAGAGAGTTTGATCTAGCATTTTTTTACCATCAGACTTGTGATTGAAAATAATATGTTGTTACTCTGGTTGACGATTCAATACATTTACGCTTGATCAATCCATGAGGAAACAACTCCCTTTATTGAGAATTATCCGGCAGGGTTTATCTCGACTGCAGCATCATCCCACTGTTCACCGCTTGATGCAGTCCAACTACATGTCACCGTTCCTGGTGTGGGCACCAACACAGAGCTTGATGCGCCGGTGATGAAATCTGGCATGTTGGTATCCCACTGCTGCGTACAGGTCGGCAAGCCAAGTGTAGAGCTGCCGTATATTGATGGCAGGTCAAGGACCCATGAGTTTGGAGACGTAGTGGTGATTGAGACACTTGGGCTGCTAAATGTCGCGTTGCGTGAAACAGCATGAACAGGTATTGGGATGGTCTGGTTTACCCCCGATAATGAATATGCGCCGACTACGGCGTGTGTAGGGCCATTCATAGTAACCACAATGTCTCCTGTCCCAGCAGGATCTGCAAGATACCAGAATTCTGCATCGTTGTTTACAAACGAGTGGGCTATTCTTGCCAGCGGCACTCCGCCAAATGTTACTGATGCGGCGTCATGGGCGTTTGCGCTAATGCCAACTACAAGCAGCTTGTTGCTGCCGGTTCCGACATTGAAATTGGAAAGCGTGACCTGATCTGATGACGATAATGTTGCCACGCCGGAGGTTGACTGGACATTGTTTAGGGCAATACTTGACGAGCCTCCTGCTGCCTGCGTAGTTGCAGACGCAGTGTTTGACGGCGGGCTGGTTCCTGCCGAGTTTGTTGCAGAGACGCGGTAGGTGTACGTTATGCTTGGCGACAGTCCGGTGTCAGAGTATGTTGTTGCTGCAGACATGACTGCAATCGTGGACCATGTGGAACCATTGTCAGTAGATCTCTCTATCTTGTATCCAGTTATGGTCGAGCCGCCGTTGCTAGCAGGTACGGACCAGGACAGGTTGATCTGAGATGACGAGATTGCGTTTGCAAACAGGTTTAGAGGTGCTGATGGAACAGTCGTAGTACTAATCGGTGTGGCGCTTGCCTCGTTTGACTGTGTTGATTCTCCTATCGAGTTTACTGCCGTTACCTTGTAAAAGTATGCCTGACCGTTGGTTACTGTGGTATCACTGTATGACGGTACGGTTCCAGTCTGTGCTAGTAGAGTTTCTGCGCCAGAGATGGTAGACCTGTATATCTTGTATCCGGTGATAGGGGACCCGCCGCTGCTTGACGG
>JAJPEA010000065.1 GCA_023252335.1 Nitrosotalea sp. | reverse complement strand
TTGCCATCAGGTCTTGATTGTCAGAATTTGATTCATTGCTGAATAAACTCTTGGAGCAAAGACCCGATCTTACCAAGGCACAGATAGATGAAATGATATTAAGAAAGAAAGAAAAGATCGGTGCAGGATATCTCACAGACCAAGGTGCACTGTTTTTGATATCATCAGACCTGGGGGTATCACTAAGTGAGCCATTAAAGGTAGAGATGGGCCTCAAGGACCTCTACGTAGGTGCAAAGGAGATTACGCTTGCAACCAGAGTGATGAACGTTTATCCAGTAAAACAGTTTTCCCGCAAGGACGGTTCCCAGTTTCTCTTGCGTACAATGACAGTATATGACGGTGATTCAAGAGCACAGGTAAAATTGTGGGACGAAAAGGCAAACTTGCCAGGAATTGAGAATCTCAAACCAGGTGACCTGGTCAAGATAATCAAGGCCTATGTCAAGGCAGACATGAAGGGAAACCCAATAATCAATGTGGGTTCTGGCTCTAATGTTGAACCAAATGGAACAACAAGCACCATACCATCACTTGATGATATCACAGACGATGTTAGCAACGTAAAAGAGAACCAGCAGAATTTGGTAGTTACAGGAATTCTTGATGGCAATTTACGAACATCAGAGTTTACAAATTTCAAGGGCGAGCCAGGAAAATCTTTGCAACTTCGACTCAAGGGAAAAGATGGAAACATTGTGCGAGTTGTTTTGTGGAACAAGGACGAGAGTACCATACCAAAAGTTGTCACAACAGGTGCAAAGACACGATTGATTGGAGTCAAGACAAAGGTCGGCCAGATGGGACTAGAGTTACACGGTGACGAGGGTACCGTATTAGAGATAGAGGGAGCGTCAGATATCCAGCCCGTTGTTATCAGGATTTTATCCATGACAAAAAGCGATTCAGGAAATACAATGATTTTAGGTACAACACAGGACAAGAAACTTGTAAGCATAACAGATACTGCACTTGTTACAAAGGATCTCTTGCTTGGAGATGTAATAGAATGCATGCCATCTAAAGTTTATGGAAAATCAATCATGCTAGAAAAGGATTCATTTGTAAAAAAAATAGATGATACAGGTATTCCAACATTACAAGAAATTAGGACAAAAATAAAGGAGATAAAACCTGCCGAGACGCCATACTGCATCGAGGCAATAATTCTCAAGTCACCTGAAAAACGTGAGATCCAGACAAAGACTGGCGAGACTGTATTGCTCTCTGAGACATATATCGAGGATGACACTGGACAGATTTGGCTCAAGGGTTGGAGGTCACAGGCAAGACTGCTAGAGCAGTTTACCCAGGGAGAAATAATTTCAGTCACTGCAGTAAATGCAAAAGCAGGCCTTGAGGGCAGAACAGAGTTGTTCTTGTCTGCCTATTCAGTAATTACACGAAAGAACTAGTCCCAAAATCCCCGTGTTGTAACATATTGTCTTTCTGCTTCGTAAATTTGCTTGTAGAGTTCGTCTTCACCCACCATGTTTCGCAGTATTCTTGCTGCAGTGTCAGCACCCACACCATATCCCGATATCACAACAAGTGCAGTCTTGCCAAAGTTTGCAAGAAGCGATGACACCTTCCAGGCCCGAGAAAACTTGTGGTTCTCCTCAGTTGTTATCTTTTTTCCTGCAATCTTTTTTTGCACTATTTTTGGCAGGTCATAATCAGAGTAAAATGTTGCAGATATCTGCCTAGACTTGCAGTATGGACATGACGGGATGTCATTTACTTGTCCTGTCTCGATTACTTTTTCCCACTTGCCACACCTTACACACACCAGCCTGTGCCGTGTCTTCATTAGACGTGTTTTTACCAAGTCAAGTATCCCCTTGTCCATGTTTGCAGGAGATGCATAGTATTTTGTGGTATGATCCAGTATGGGTTCAGCAAGTTTTGAAAAGCCCTCAACTTCAACCCATGATATTTTTATCTTCTCTGCCTTGATGTTTTCCAACAGTTGCGAGGTATTTTCCAAGTCATACTTGTCATGGTATAGTTCCCGCAGTGCCTCTTTTGCAAGTGCAGTCTTGGAATATTTTTCATACAAGAATCTAGCAGACTTTCTGTCATATACTGCCTCCCTACCTACGATTCCAAATTTTTTTGCAACACACCACGTTCTCCAGTTGACATTGTGTGTTCCCGCAAGTGAGGCCTGGACTATATCCTGCAGGTCATACTTGTCTGCAATGACATCACGTACAGATTGTTCCAGTATTCTGCCATTTGATGACAGCATAATCCTATATGCATCAGACCGCGAATCCACAAGATATCCACTCTTTGCAGAGATCATTGCAGAGAGCAGCATTGCAAGTGTAGAGTTGATTCTGGTTCCAAAGCAAGAATGAATAACAACAGTATTTCGCACCCTCTGTGATTCCACTACAATGTTTTTCTCATCAGGGACTACTCCAAGTTTTAGGTTCTCAATTACTTTATTTGTAAAAGGCGTAAGAATTGTCTTGGTTCTAACCATGCCAACTTTTTTTGCAGTGGTATAGTCAACTGGAATGTTCTCACCTTCCCAATATGGAACATTTATTCCAGCAGACTGGATTGGCTCTACGTTTACTTTCAGTGAGCTATCATCGACATTTAGTATTCTCCATTGCATTCCCCGCAGTACAAAGACGCTGCCCTGTTCCCCATTGTCCCCTACAAATCTCTGGTCAAGACTGCCGATTATTTTTTTAGAGGCAGTATCAAAGACCTTGAATTTTAAAATGTCTGGGATTGTAGAAAGATTCTCAAAGTGATACCTAAACGAACGGCCTCTTTTTGTAAAGGCCATCTCATCTCTATCTAAAAATATTATATTTCCATTGTGCAAGACCTCAAGTACCTCTATGAGTTCTGTTATGGATAAATTTCGAAATGAGTAGGCATGTTTTATCATATCTAATGCCAAGTCAAGTGATACATTGCCAAACTGCATGCTCATGCCAACCAAGTGGTGTGCAAGAACATCTAGTGCACCATCATGGACTATTTGATCCTCAATTGATTTTTCCTTGACACGCTCCAAGATTGCAAGCGCTTCAATTTCATCATCAGGATTGTTTGTTACAATCAGTCCCTTTGCAGATGATCCACGTGTATGCCTGCTTCGGCCAATTCTTTGCATGAGTTTTGAAACTTGCCTGGGGGAACCATAATGGATTACAAGTTCAACTGAGCCAATGTCAAGGCCCAGTTCAAGTGAAGATGTGCACACAACTATTCCAGGTTTTCCAGCTCGCAGAGTGTCTTCGGTCTCTTCTCTAACTTGTTGGGAGAGTGAACCATGGTGAAGATCTATTGCAATGCTAGAGCGCTCCTTTAATACAGATGCAATGTATTCAGATTCCCCTCGGGTATTTGTAAACAACAAGACAGGAGATGATGGATAATTTTTTGTCACATATTCAATGACATGGTCCACTACGTCAGTGATTGTACCCTCGATGTATTTTACCTCGACATCATATTTTCGAATCGAGTGGTCCTCAATTATTTTGCATTTTCTTTTTGTGCCAACCACAAACTTGGCAGCCTCTGCGGTATTTCCCACAGTTGCAGACAAGCCTATTCTTGTTATGGGGTATTTCGTATTTGCCTGGAGCCGCTCAAGGCTTAGTGATAGTTGCGCCCCTCTTTCATTTCCCAATAGCTCGTGCACTTCATCTATTACCATCCATTCAATCTCGTCAAGGGCATGTAGCATTACAGGCTGGGTAAGAAGTATTATCAGAGTCTCAGGTGTTGTTATCAAGATGTCAGGCGGGGCCAAGTTTATTTTTTTCCTCATTGTCTGTGACGTGTCCCCGTGCCGTACCTCAATTCGTAGTCCCTCATTTTCAGCGTATTTTATAATTCTCTTGAAAACATCCCGATTTAGTGCACGAAGAGGAGTGATGTAGAGTACCTTGATCTTGTCCTTTTTTCTAGAGTGTGCAACTTTGGAAAATATTGGAATTACCGCAGTCTCTGTCTTGCCAGAGCCAGTTGGAGCAACCACCAAGGAATCAATTTTTTGAAATATTACAGGAACGGCCTTTTGTTGTATCTCAGTTAGATGCTCAAAACCAAGATTACGAAACTTTTCCTCTAGCTCAAGCGGTAGATTCTGGTTCTTTGCTTTGTCTGGTTCTAGATCGTTCGTATACTATAACACCAACTAAACCAACACCAAGTAGGGCAGCTGCAATAATTGGTATATATTCAAAAATTCCCGCCATACAGTTTTCGGCGTCATCAGAGTGATAAATAGGTTAAGGTAATTCAGCAAGCCCTGCCTCAGTGATAACATACAAGATCTCTTTTCTTTTCCCAAATGAAGGAAACACTTGGGCCTTGAACACTTTGCCATCTTTTTCATCATTTTCAAGTTTTTCAAGTTTTATCTTCTTATGGGTAAACATGCTAATTGACTTGTTCAAGTTTTCAGTTTCTATTCCATCCATGCTTCGCACCATATTAGTTACAATGACAGGAATCTTGGTGTTAATTGCAGTCAGGCTAAGCTCATGCATGTATTCCATGAACCTGAGATGTTTTTCAAGCAAATTTGCTTCCTTGGAATACTCGAATGCAAACAAGTCGGTTACGTTTTCTATTACAACAAGATTTGGCCGCATCTCAGATATTTTTTTGACATATTCTAGTTGTTCTGCAGTGTTTCTCATTCGTGCCACAATGATGTCATCAAGAAGTGATGGCTCTAAATTTTGCAACTTGATTAGCTGCAACATTCTTTCTGGTCGAAATCCACCAGTGGCATCCAAGTACAATACAGTGCCGTCTTGCAACGAATTTAGAGAAATTTGCATCGCAAGTTGTGTTTTACCGCTACCTCCGGGCCCAAAAATATCGATTATCGTACCAGATGCTATGCCACCACCCAAAAGATCATCCAGTCCCAAAATACCAGTTGGAATCAATTTTTAATCAAAGAGTTATCATAATTTGTAGAGTATAAGTCATGATCGGGAAGGCTTTTATTCCCTATTTCAAGCAGTGCAGACAAGTGAATTGTGATTGTCACAAGCAGCAACTCCAAAAAGACCTTTAACAACATTGCAAAAAGGCATAAACAAAAAAGTTACAGTTCGACTAAAAAGTGAAATCGAATACAAAGGTAAGATGAACAATGTAGATTCATACATGAATCTAATCATGACAGATGCAGAAGAGATCAGCAACGGCAAGATAATTGCAAATTATGGAAGAGTTATCGTAAGAGGAAACAACGTACTTTTCATAAAATTAGAAAATGAGTTATAGGAAATTTTATCATGGCCTCTTCTAGAAGCTATCTTTTTACTTCAGAATCAGTTACAGAGGGCCATCCAGACAAAATTTGTGATCAGATATCTGATGCAATCTTGGATGAATTTCTAAAGCAAGACCCAGATTCCAGAGTTGCAGTTGAGACAATGACCACTACAGGCGTTGTAATAGTAGCAGGCGAGGTTACCTCAAAGGCAAGATTTGACATTCAAGATATAGTTAGAAAAACAATCAAAGAGATTGGATATGATCATCCAGAATATGGTTTTGATTCAGAATCCTGCAGCGTTCTAGTATCGCTTCATGCACAGAGCCCAGACATATCAATGGGAGTTACTGCAAATGATAACAAGGATCAAGGAGCAGGAGACCAGGGCCTCATGTTTGGATATGCAACAAATGAAACAGAAGACTTGATGCCCATGCCAATCTTGCTTGCACACAAGCTTACAAAACGTCTTGCAGAAGCAAGAAAGAAAAAAGAACTTCCATGGGCAAGACCAGACGGCAAGTCCCAGGTCACAGTAGAGTACGAGGACGGAAAACCAAAGCGCATAGATGCAGTTGTAATTTCAACACAGCATTCCCCAGATATAACAAATGAAGAGATTAGAAAAGAGATTATCGATAAAGTAATCAAGCCAGTCTGTGGCAAGTTGTGGAATGACAAGATAAAAATCCACATAAACCCAACAGGCAGATTTGTCATAGGCGGTCCCCCAGGAGATGCAGGGCTCACTGGAAGAAAAATAATTGTGGATACATATGGCGGCATGGGAAGACATGGAGGCGGAGCCTTTTCTGGAAAAGACCCATCAAAGGTAGACAGGTCTGCGTGTTACATGTGCAGATATATCGCAAAGAACGTGGTTGCAGCAGGACTTGCAGACAAGTGCGAAATCCAAGTTGCATATGCAATTGGAGTGGCAGAGCCAGTCTCACTCACGGTAAATACATTTGACACAGGCAAGATTCCTGAAGAACAGATTGAAAACATTGTAAGAAAGCACTTTGACATGCGTCCTTCTGCTATTATCTCTCAGCTAAAACTAAAGAATCCAATATATAGAAAGAGTGCAGCATATGGTCACTTTGGAAGGTCAGAGCCAGAATTTAGCTGGGAAAAGACCGACAAGGCTAGCGTACTAAAACAAGCCTCGGGCCTCTAGCACTGGACCATATTTTGTAAATTTCATCCCTACAAGACCTGCAAGTTTTTTGTAATTTCCTATGTAGTCACCTGCCATGATACTAAGGTCATCCACACCAAATGGACCCTTGTTATGCAATGCATCATGGTACGCACTCTCAAAGTCTATCTTTTTGATCTTGATTTTCTTGCCGTGCAAGAATTCTTTTACAAAGGTGTTATAGCTAACAATGTCGGGCCCAACCAAATCAATTATCTTGTTTGAGAATTTTTTTCCAGACAAAGTCTTTATGATTACACGAGATACGTCATCGATGAAAATTGGCTGGAATCTGTAATTGCCAGAGCCAGGAATTATCATTTGGCCTTTTTTTACCTGTTGTTGCAGGTTCTGCGATAACGGATCGTCTCTTCCTATGATGTATGAGGCCCGGAAAATTGTATAATCTAGTCCAGAGTGGACTATCTCTTGCTCTGCCTTGTATTTTGAAATAAAATATCCCAAAGTTGAAGATTTGTCAACTCCAAGGCCGCTGATGTAAATTATTTTTTTTATTTTTGCTCTCTTACATAGTACCACTGCATTTTTGGCAAGTGATACATTGACAGAACCATATTCAGAGTCGACAGTTTGTTTACCTTGGCCAATAAAATGCAGCAATGCATCAGAGCCCTTGATTTTTGATGCAAGGCCTGGCTCAGAAAGGGTACCAGTTGTTATTGTCTTTCCAAAGGGTACAGATCTTCCCTTGCGAACAAGACCTATTGTAGAAAATCCATTCTTTGAGAGAAACATGCCGACATTTCTTCCAACAAAGCCATTTGCCCCAGTAATCACAACTGATCGATTCATGCAAAAGCACAGATTGTGCCGACAAATTAATTTTGGTCTCTCTGCCATGTTATATCACACTTGAATACAGTAGACTGCCACAAGATCTTAGGCGTCCAAGTAGGAGCATCCCAAAAGGAGATAAAAAACGCATACAGACAGCTTTCCCTGAAATATCACCCAGACAGGAACAAGGATGACATCAACGGAGAAAAGTTCAAAAAAGTTACAGAGGCATATCAACAGCTACGAAGCGAAGAAAAAAAGAAAGAAAAGATTTCAGAAAGTGAGGTAGCTACAAAATACTCAGAGTTTTGGAAAAAATATGACAAGACAGTAAATGAAGAGTTTCACTTTGGACCAAACTTTGCAGAGTTTAGACGCAACTTTGGAGCTAAAGACACCCAATATTATGAACACAACCAGGAAAAGGAGGGCTCTCCAATGTCTACTCATATCATACTTTATGGAGGGCTTGGAGCAGTGGCTCTGTGGATAATTTTATCAACCATACTAAAATGACATCAAGAATTAATACGCAAGAGAGTCAAAACCATTCCATGTCAGAAGAAGACAAGCCCAAGGAAAATATGAGAACAGGCTTTACCACCGGAACATGTGCTACCGCTGGAGCCAAGGCAGCATTGCTTGCAATCATAAATCAAAATAAAACAGATTTTGTCAATGTCACACTACCAAAAAAATCACAGATTCAAATCAAGATAGAAAGTTGCGAGTTTTCAAAACAAAGTGCCACATGTACTGTAATAAAAGATGGTGGAGATGATCCAGACGTAACTCATGGGGCAGAAATACGAACACAAGTTACACTTACTGGAGACATTGGCAAGATAGAGCTTGATGGAGGAGAAGGAGTTGGCAGGGTTACCAAGCCAGGGCTTGGTCTAGACATTGGAGCTGCTGCAATAAACCCAACACCAAAAAAAATGATAAATGAAAATATTTTAGAGATTGCAGGAAATCTTTTTGAAAAAAATGGAATCAAGATAATGGTATCAGTTCCAAAGGGAAAAGAGCTTGCAATCAAGACAGACAATCCAAGGCTTGGAATTTTGGGAGGCATCTCAATTCTTGGAACAAGCGGCATAGTGATACCATATTCTACGGCGTCTTTTGCAGCATCAATTAGGCAGAGCATCGAGGTTACAAGAGCAATGGGAGATGACACTGTAGTATTAACAACAGGTGGAAGAAGCGAAGATTTTACAAGAAAGTTGTTTGATCTGCCAGACCACTGCTTTGTCCAGATGGGAGACTTTTCTGGATACACAGTACAGGTATGCGCAAAAAAAGGAATCAAAAAGGCCCATGTTGCAGGATTCATAGGAAAACTTGCCAAGATGTCAATGGGTGTCAAGCAGACCCACGTCAAGGGCTCAAAAGTTGACATGGTTTTTCTCTCAGAGCTTGCAAAAAGGTGTGGAGCTCCGCAAGATGTACAAGATAGCATAAAAAAAGCAAACACGGCAAGACACGTATTTGAAATAATTAATGAAAAAAATATTTCTGGCTATTTTGATATTATATGCAAAGAAGCTCACAGACAGCTAGGAAATTATTCTGACAACAAGTTTGAGATCGAGGTAATCATGTTTGATTTTGATGGCAAGGTGATTGGAGTCCATCCAAAGAGCAACAAATATCTTTAGACCTAGAAAAAATAACTTGTGGAAAGTGTAGCAATAATTGCAATAACAAAAAACGGTATCGAGATAGCAACTTTACTCAAGAAACATTTCCCATCATGGAAGATATTTTCCCCAACAAAGCTCAAACAAGACGGAAAAGAGATCCAGTGGTTTGACGAGTCCACCACTTTGAAGATACAAGAATTATTCCAAAATAATGAGGCACTCGTGTGCATTTTTTCCCTTGGTGCAGTGATAAGATTGATTGCACCACATATGAAGGACAAAAAGACAGACCCTGCTGTAGTGGTAATTGATGACACTGCAAAATTTGTCATTAGTACACTTTCAGGCCATCTGGGTGGGGCAAACGAGCTTGCAGAAAAAATAGGCTCTACACTTGGTGCTATTCCAGTCATCACTACAGCAGCAGATGTAAACAAGACAATTGCAGTAGACCTGCTTGGACGAGAGTTTGGCTGGGAGATTGATGATATTTCTACTGTCACCAAAGTTAGCGCATTCATGGTAAACGAAGAAAAAATCGGAGTCTTTCAAGATGCAGGAGAAAAAGACTGGTGGATGCCAAAAAAAGAGCTACCAAAAAATGTCCACATTTACAAATCCTTGGATGAGATGGCATCATCAGACTGTAAGGGATTTCTTGTAATCTCAGACAGGATAATACAAAACAGCAAGATCCAGGGCCGTGTTGTGATTTACAGGCCAAAGACTCTGGTAGTGGGAGTTGGCCTTCATTGGGATACTACAAAGGATACCATTAGAGAAGGGATGAATTTTTGCCTCTCAAAGTTTCAGATGAGTCCAAGATCAGTTGCCAAGTTTGCATCAATTAAAAAAGAAGCTGACGTCAAGGGATTGCAAGAATTATCAAGTGAGATGAAGGTACCATTAGAATATTTTGACAAGACAGAACTTGCCACAATTAGCATACCAAATCCTTCAGATGTAGTGCAGACATTTGAGGGCACACCAAGTGTATCAGAGGCATCTGCAATCAAGGCCTCTGGTGGAGAACTTGTTGTACAAAAACACAAATTTCCTCCAAATCTTACAATTGCAATAGCAAGGAGAACAAATTGAAGCGAGGCCTG
>JAJPEA010000064.1 GCA_023252335.1 Nitrosotalea sp. | reverse complement strand
GGTTGGATATTGGTCCTGGCAAGAAAAACCCTGAAGATGTCATGCTATGGAACTGTACTGACGAATTTGATTTCTCATGGAAAAGTGAATTTGGACGAGGCATTCCATGGTGGCACATGCAAGATACTGCTGTTGCGGTAGAAAACTTTGGCAACAATTATGATATTCATGGAGGTGCAAGAGAATTACTATATCCACATCATGAAGCACATCTTGCCCAGTATCAGCTTTTGTCCGGTTTGAAACAACCGATAAAAACATGGGTACACGTGGGTCTTGTTTTTTCTGGGGGAGAAAAAATGTCAAAATCTCTTGGAAATGTTATTTGGGTCAAAGATTTGATTAAAAAATATGATTCTGATTTGATACGACTGTATATCTTTTCAAAACATTACCGTGATGACATGGATTTTTCTGAAAATGATTTAATCTCAAAACAACCACTGCTTGACTTGATTCGTCTAACTAGGCTCAAAGTTTCTGACGCTACACATGATACAGTATCAAATCTAATACAAGGTTTTGTACAATCTCTAAATGACGATCTTGATTCTCCTACTGCTCTTGCAAAACTGGAAAAAATATGTACCGAGGTAAAAAATGGCAAAGGTATTGCTCTGGTTGATTTTAACCGCATGTGCAAAATGCTTGGTCTAAAACATGATACAGCAAATTGAGTCAAATGATATTGGCTTTACTGGGATGTGGAGCACTGTTACAAAACTTGACTGTGGAATACTTTTTTTAAATCAAAAACTCAATGATGATATTTTTTTTGATAAACTTGCTGGTATTACATGCCACAGCGAAGACATGGTTGACAAGGCAATGGAATCTTTTCAGAAAAATAACTCTGTTCCATGTGTCTACTCGCTAAATTCAACTGCCCTTGATAACTTGCTTGAAAAAAAAGGGTTTAGACGCCATGATGTGCAACATGTACTAAAAAGAACAAGGTCTGCAGCAAAAACCAATGCCGTAAAAATCACACATGATAATATTGATCTATGGACTGGAATTTTTTGTCAGGCATATGATTGTCCAAGCTGGGCAAACCCTGTGAGAACAATATTGGAAAATACATTGAATTCTGTAGACTATATCATAGACGAATCGGGCAGCTCATGCATGGCTTTGTATGAAAAAAACTCTATCTTGGGGCTGTATTGCCTTGGAACAGTACCATCTAAGAGACATCATGGCGCTGCTGCTTCATTGATTGATTTTGCATCACATCACGCTAATTCAAAAAACTTGACCTTGATTTTGGAAACATATGAGAAAGACAATCTCTTGGAGTTTTATTCCAAACTAGGGTTTGAGAAAGTCTATCACAAGACGGTATATGCTATTTGAGTTTGGCAAGTAATGCCAAATAGAGGAATGGTAGAATTGTTGTGGCCTCGGCATGAATTGTAGTTTGTTTGGCATCCTTTGTAACCTTGCCCCATGATATTGCTTCTCTGACAAGAGCTCCACTCAAACTTCCGTCAAACTCTTGCGCGGTTGTTATGTATACTGCATAATCAAGGCCCTCTCTGTACTGGTTCCACCATAGGGTGTGATGCTTTGATATTCCTCCGCCTATCATCAATGCACCTGATTTTTTTGCCTTGAAGATTAATCCAGATAACAAATCTGCATCTGCTGTAACATTTAATCTAAAATCATTATGGCCTTGTGAAAACATCCAGATCTGACTTCCTACTGCACCATCCATTATTCCTGGAACAATTACTGGAATGTTATTCTTGTTTGCCCAATAAAGAAATGAATCTTCGCCCAAATTTTCACCAATCATCTTTGTCACGTCAAAAGTTGACATTTCTTTTTTACCATCACTGTAGGCCTTTTGCAGAAAACTTTGCATCTTTTCTTCAATCAATGGTCCATAACTTTTCAGCGGAACCAAAACATTTCCTAATCTGTGAATCTCTTTTTCCAAAAGTTCGCTGTCATCCATGGTAAATGATCCTTCCAAATAATTTGAATAATGTCTTGCAATATCGTGATCTAAAGCGCCACATGTTGTTATTATCACATCACACATCTTGTTTTTTACCATGTCAGTTATCACACCCCTGAGGCCTGTTGATACAACTGCACCAACAAATGACATGAACTTTAAGCAATCCTTGTCTCTTACCATGTCAACCATGATGTTGAGTCCGTCAACAAGATTTTTTGATTCAAATCCTCCTGATGTTGACATTTGATCAAATATTGAATCAATGGTATCATCTTTTTTGATGTGGATGTCCTTGACTGGTTTGCCAGGTTCTACCATGAAACCCAAATCGGTTCTGGGCTATAAAATCCTCTGTTCCAGATCACAAGTAATTAATATAATGGATTATTTGCAAGCTATCGAAGTTGGGTAAGAAAATAAAGATTGCAATTGCCGGTGTTGGCAACTGTGCCTCTGCAATTATTCAAGGCGGAAAATACTATACTGAAAATACTCATGATACTATAGGTCTGACAGATTTTAACATAGGTGGATATGTACCAGGTGACATTGAAGTGGTGGCAGCATTTGATGTTGCAGATACCAAAGTAGGAAAAGATGTCTCTGAGGCAATCTATGCAAGACCAAACAATACCATTACGATAGCCGAGGTGCCTCACATGGGTGTAACAGTGCAAAAAGGCCCTACCTTGGATGGAATAGGTAGACACTTGAGCCGAATTGTAACTGTTTCTCAAGAACCAGATGTTAATGTCAAGAAAGTTCTCCAAGATACTGGAGCAGAGATGCTTGTCAATTATCTGCCGGTGGGAAGCACTAATGCAGTAAAACACTATGCAAGTCAAGCACTTGAGGCAGGAGTGGGATTTCTTAATGCAATCCCTGTGTTTATTGCATCAGAGCCAAAATGGCAACAGGCATTTGCTGACAAGAAGATTCCTCTTGCAGGTGATGACGTGATGAGCCAACTAGGAGCTACAGTTGTACACAAGACACTTGTGAAACTCTTTGTAGATAGGGGTGTACAAATTGATGGAACATACCAGCTAAACATTGGTGGCGACATGGACTTTTTCAACATGCTTGATGAAGAAAGACTCGAAGACAAGAGGATCAGCAAGACAAGTGCAGTCAAGGCAATGGCAGACTATGATATCCCAATGAGAATTGGTCCTAGTGATTATGTTGACTTTATTGATAATGAAAAGATCTGCTACATTAACTTGGAAGGAAAATATTTTGGCAAGATCCCAGTCAAATTAGATCTCAAACTCAAAGTAATTGATGCATACAATAGTGCTGGGATAATGATCGATGCAATTAGGGGATTAAAGATTGCACTTGATAGAAAATTGTATGGCCCCATGACTAGTATCTCATCTTATTGCTTTAAACATCCTCCTATCCAGATGCCATACAACGAGGCAAAGAAGGCATTTGGAGAGTTTGTCGAAGGCAAGCGCGATAGCTAAGATCTCACATTATAATTTTTATTCAGCAGCTCAAGGAAACTTGTCAATAATCGGTTATCTCGGTTCAGGCATTATCGGATACATTGGTCCACATACGTAAACTGGAGATATTTGGGTTCAAGTCATTTGGGTACAAAAATACTCTAGTGAACTTTGAGCAAGGATTGGTTGCAATCTCTGGCGCAAATGGATCAGGGAAAAGTAACATACTTGATGCTATCTCATTCTCACTTGGGGAAAACTCTCCAAAGGTGATGAGAGTAGACAAACTTCGTTCATTATTACACGATGTAGACAATGCAAAACATGGTGCCAAGATTGCACGTGTAAGTTGTCATTTTGATAACACTGATAGAAAAATTCCAGTTGATTCCAATACTGTTACCATTACACGTGAAATGGATGAAAACGGCGAAAATATTTACTATTTAAACCAAAAAAAGGTGCTCAGAAACCACGTTTTAGACATACTTGAGGTGGCCAACTGTGGAATTCACAAACTCAACATTGTCCAGCAGGGAACCATTACTAGAATATCTGAATTTAACGCAGAAGAAAGACGAAAGATAATTGAAGATATAATCGGTCTTGCATACTTTGACGAAAAGAAGGTTGAATCACTAAAGCAATTAGATGAAGCAGACAGGAGATTAGAGATTGCGCTTGCTAGAATGGATGAAATAAAAAAACGCATCGACGAATTGGAACTTGAAAGAAATAATCAGCTCAGATTTGATATCCTGGACAAGGAACTAAAGCGATTCTATGCAATCCAATCTTCTAACAAATTGCGAGATATCGAATCCAACAAGATATCAAAAGAGCGAAACCTAAACGCCATCCAGTCAGAGGCCAAAAAATTTGATGAACAACGTGGCCAGCTCCGTGATGAAATTAAAAAACTTGAAGAAGAAAAACAAAAGTTCATGGATGAAGTCAATGTATACAACCAGACAAAAGCAACAATTGATTCTGAGCTTGCAGCTGCAATGCACCAGTTTGAATCTGCAAACAGCAAAATTGCAACAAATACTAGAAGACTAGCACAAATAGATTCTCGGCTCCCGGAAATTCAATCAGAACTTGCTGCATTAGGGGAGCGACGCTCATTACTGGAAAACCAAATCACTGAATTGAAAAATTCTATTAACATGATTAATGAAACCCGCAAGACTGCAACTGCTGAGCTTGCATCTGTTGACTCAGAAATAAGTCAAGTGCTACGTCAACAATCACAGATTGCCACAAACAAACTACGTGTTGATGAAACTGTAAGAAAACTCACAGACCAACTAAACGAAACAAAACTTTCCTTGTCAAGGTTTGAACAAGAACGTACTGATATTCAAAATAAAATAGAACAAAACTCGTTGAAGATAAAATCAATACTTGACGAGAAAGAAAATCTCCTAAGTCTTGAGAGAAAACTCCGACATGTACGATCTGGACATGAATCTGCAATAAATGATCTCAAGTCAAGACTTGGCAATCTACGTGAGAGACGAGTCAAGATAGAAAAGGACATTGAAGAGACCACGATGATTTTTGAAAAGGCAAGCAAAGCTGCTGCACAATATGAGGCAAAAATCAAAGTTGTCAAAGAAGTAATGCATGAAGATTATTCCATTGCAAAACTCAAAGAAGATTCAAAGAGGCTTGGAATACAGGGTCTTGTATTTGAGATTTTAACATGGGACAAACAATATGAAAGGCCATTGCTTGCAGCTGGTTCTGATTGGCTCAAGGGGTTGGTAGTAAATGACTTTGCAACATTGCTTGGACTTGCTGAATTTGCACAAGAGAAAAAATTACCAAAGATTAGAATAATTCCGTTAGATGCAATCTCTGATTCCAAGATATCTATCAACAAGGGAGATGGTGTACTTGGAGTCTTGTCAGAATTTGTCAAGTGTGAAGAAAAATTTGAATCGCTAAAGAATTTCATCTTTGGAAATATTGTACTAGTTGACTCGAAGAACAAGGCATACGAGTTGTCTAAAAAAGGTTACAAGGCAGTAACCATTGACGGACAATTCTTTGAAGCAGATGCTAATGCTGTAATCGTTGATGTAAATTCCAAGGTTTCACATTTGACAAAAATTATTTTATTGAGTACCTCTGTTGATGGACTAGTACAATCACTTGAACTTTTGAGAAGGTTTATCCAAAACAAAAAAGGTCAACTAAAAAAACTAGAGCGAATAACTGACAGCCTTGAAAATAGGTACAATTCATCTGAGACTGGTTTTGCAAACGTCGGTCTTGGCCTTGCAGACATCAAGGCTAAACTAAAGAACTTGAGCATGTCAGAAGATCAGTTAACTTCCAGGATTTCACAATTGAGAAAAAAAGAGGAGGGCATCTTGGTCAGTATATCTAAACTACAATCCTATGAATCGTCTTTGGATGAACGCATATCATTGACTAAGGAAAATTATGCTGATGAAGGTCAAACAAGGGTAGCAAGCATGCTATCGTCACTAAATGAAAAACGTACAAGCTTGCTTGGTTCACACAGTACTATATCGACCCAGTTTAGGGAATTGACTGGAAACCTGACTAACTTGACTAACGAAGAAAACTCGTTCAAGGCCAATGTCAGACTCTTATCACAAGAACAATCCTCGATAAATCATGAAAAATATGACATTGAGGTCCAGTCACGTGCCCTTGTAAAAGAAAAGGAGAGCGCAGAAGCATTACTTGTAACCTTGAGAGAAAAAGAACAACAACTAATCTCTACTTCTGGAACATCGGTATCCACACTCAAAGAATATGATTCAAAACTAAAGGGTCTGTATGAATCGGAAAGGACACTGAGTAAAGAAGTAAACGGCTTGGAACGCCAGTCTGATTCCATAGCACGAGATGTTAGAGACTTGATAGAAAATGAAGAAAGAATTCGTAAAACCTTGCACTCGTATGGGTATAACGCACTTTTAGAGTCATTTGATGTTGACCGGATTATCGTAGAGTTGGAATCTGAAAAACGAAATCTATCTGGCTCACTAAATACTAGGGCTCCTGAAGCATATCTTGAGATCTCAAACGGATATCGTTCCATGTCTTCACGAAAGAATGAACTTGAAGAAGAAAGAAACTCTATTGTAAAATTCATTGAAGAGATTGACAAGGGCAAACGCCAGACCTTTTTGGAATCATATGACAAAGTAGACAAGGACATTCGTGAAATATTTAGCAAGATGACCGGCGGCAATGCATGGCTTGAAATTCAAAACGAGGATGACATCTTCTCATCTGGAATATCATATCTTGTACAATTTCCAAACAAACCAAAAAGAGAATCAACATCAATCAGTGGTGGCGAAAAAACACTTGCAGCAATTACATTTTTGCTAGCACTTCAAAAACTAAAACCGTCTCCATTTTATTTGCTTGATGAAGTTGATGCACACCTTGATGCATTAAACACTGAAAGACTCTCTACTATACTTGAAGATAGGGCAAAGGGCAGTCAAATGATAATGGTATCACTAAAAGACTCTGTAGTCAAAAAGGCAACTCTGATCTATGGAGTCTTCCCAAGAAATGGTGTTTCACATGTTGTATCACATAGAATTTCTAATGTGCCAGAAGTAGCAAACTAGTTTATCCTTACAAAACATGCAACTTGTCTTGCATCTGAAATTTTTTCAAGCTCAGGTTCTTGTTTGCATTTTTCTATTGCATAAGGACACTTTGCCATAAATCTACAGCCTTGGTATGTTTCTACACCTGAAGACTCGTTGATGCGTATCTTTCTGTCACTGTGTAAATTATTTGGGTCTGGCTCTGCAATCGAGTCCAAGAGTGCCTGGGTGTATGGATGATGTGGCGTGGATAGTACTTCATTGATTGGTCCTGTCTCAACAATTTTTCCACGATATAAAATTGCAATTCGATGACCAATGTATCCTGCAGTAGACAAGTCATGTGTAATGTAAAGAAAAGAGATACCATGTTTTTCTTGCAACTCTTTTATGAGTTCAAGTATTCCGATTCTTACTGATACGTCAAGCATCGAAACAGGTTCATCTGCTATGACAAGTTTTGGATTTGTCACAATGGCACGAGCTATGGCAACTCGTTGTCGCTGTCCTCCTGATAACATGTGCGGATATTTTGATGCAATATCTTCTACTGGTTCTAGTTTTACTTGACTGAGAGCATGTAATGCAATATGGTTTCTTTCTTCCTTGTTTCCAATATTGTGAATTTCAAGTGATTCTTTTACTATGTCCAAAATAGTCATTCTTGGATTGATTGATGCGTATGGGTCTTGGTGAACCATCTGGCATCCCAGTCTTATTTTTTTGAGGCTATCTGCCTGACTTGTTATTTCTTGGCCCAAAAATGTGATAGTACCAGCATCTTGCTCTAGCGCTCCAAGTATGATACGTGCAATGGTGGTCTTGCCTGATCCTGATTCACCTGCAAGAACAAATGTCTCGGCATCTTTGATCGAAAATGAAACCCCGTCTGCTACTCTGACTGTCTCTTTGTCAGTTCCAGTAAATCCCTTTTTGATAAAATATTTTCTCAAGTCCTTGACTGATAGGATCTCTTGCATCACTTCTTGATGTGATCGCAAATATATCAAGCGATCAATAGGTCAAAATCTGATCAGCGCAAAGTTTTAAAAGGCTAAGATATCAGGGAAAATCGTGAAGTCCCAGTTACTTGCATTCGTAATGATTACAGGTCTTTTGTTAAGCGCAGGTTCAGTCTTTCTAAACCATATAGTTTTCGCAGATGATCCATGGTCAGACATTGCTGCAAGACAACAAGCAGCAGAACAAAAAGCCATGACAACATACATGAGCTACTACCAGTTTGCAAACTTGGATCAATCCAAAAGCAACTGGTCTGGTCTTACCAGCGTAACCACTGATGAAACAAGCAGAGGTAGAAACATTGATGCACAAGCACAAGTTTCAATGCAAAACGCAGTTGCACAATTTGACAACGTGCATGTTAGACAATTAGCTGACCTCTCATCTAATGGATATGTTGGATTAAACGATACTACAACTGATACTCAGGGCAGAGACAGAAATGCCATGCTTGATTCTGCAACATCCGTATCCCTTGCACAAGCACAAAATGTTATTGATCAACTAGTTAAGATTAGACAAAATTATGCAAACTTCCAAGCAGGTCCAACAACTGATTCTGTTGCAACTTACAATAGACAAGCTCAGATTGAACAAAGTATGAGTGATAGTGAAGCTCAAGCCGCATCTCTAGTTAGCCAACTTGCAAAAACTGACAACGTATACGTCGACTTGAGCCACTATGTAGACCCAAGCCAGTTTACTTACAAGCCAAACTCTATTACAAACGAACAGGGCGGCGGTACTGTCAACTTGACTCCTCAACAATCATACGCATTAGCAAAGGCAGTAATGATATTCAACCAGATTCATGACAAACACTTGGCATTGCTCCAGTCAAACTATTATGGCTTGAACAGCGTGACAACCGATGAAAACAATACTGACGATAGAAACACAATGTTGGCACAGGCACAACAAGTCTCAATGGATAATGCACTCAGAGTATACGACTCGTACTATAACGGTACAGGTCTCAAGTAAAAATACTCTAAAATTTTCTTAATCTGAAATTTCTTGTCTGAGTTTATTATTCATGCAACCAACACATTACAAAACCTGATGTGGTCTTGATTTTGGGTGGCACTACTTTGCATTTTTCCATAGCTTGAGGACATCTGTCATAAAATCGACATCCACTTGGAGGGTTTACAAGGCTTGGGGGATTGCCTTTCAAGGGTGTAATTTTCTTGGTCTTGCCTAGTTTTGGTATGGATTCTAACAGAGCAATCGTGTATGGGTGCTTTGGATTCTTGTAAATGTCTTGCATGTTACCAAATTCGACAATCTGGCCTGCATACATGATTCCAACTTTTTCTGCAATCTCTGAAATTATGCCCAAATCATGAGAAATCAACATGATTGACAATCCATCTTTTTTGAGTTTTTTTAATAAAATCATTATCTGGGCCTGGACCAAGACATCTAGTGCGGTGGTAGGCTCGTCTGCAATTGCCATTCTGGGTTTTAAAACAAGTGCCATGGCAATGACAACCCTCTGTTTCATTCCACCACTAATCTCATGTGGATACTTGTCCAAAACAGAATGTGTCAACCCCACAGATAGTATAGCAGATTCAATTGTCTGCTTGTAATCTCCTTCAAAGTTATGTTTTCTTAGAATTTCTTCGAATTGTTTCTTGATTGTAAAAACTGGATCTAGTGAATTCATTGCTCCCTGGAAAACCATTGATACCTGCTTCCATCTAATGTCTTTTGTAAATTCGGCATCTGACATTGACAGTATGGATTTGTCACCCAAAAGAATCTCACCTGATACACTAGCATTTTCTTGCAGAGTTTTCATTATTGCAAGTCCCAATGTGCTCTTGCCACAGCCGCTTTCCCCTGCTATACCAATTGATTCGTTTTCCTTGTATGCAAATGATACGTGATCTACTGCATGTACTATCTTTTTTTGGCTTTGATACTGGACTGTAAGATCATTTACGGATAAGGCAACCATAGATGTCATATAAAATAGTAGTACATTTGAGTTTTGAATTGCGATCC
>JAJPEA010000063.1 GCA_023252335.1 Nitrosotalea sp. | reverse complement strand
CCTAATAAAGGTACCGATTAAAGGAACTGTTACCTTGTAGGTTGATTTCGTTGATATTTCTTGCTGTTACCTTCGGTTGTTGGATCAAACCATAAAAATAGGGTAGTGCTTTGGTCGAATCAGTAACCGATATGAGTTGGGCACTCATGAAAGACTGTGCTAGCTTCCCTTACCTGCCTTTTACCAGCCAATGATACTTTCTATTCCAGTCTGTTAAGTTTTTTGTTGTACAGCGACTCGTTCCTTGACTGGTATGGCTCCCTTCTTGTCAGCACCACCCAGATTATCTTGAGCATCTTGTTTGCCACGGCAACTACTGCCTTCTGGTCTCCCTTCCTTGATGCTATTCTGGTGTAGAAGGCTTTCATCTTCTCGTCGTGGTTGACTGCTGTTCTTGCAGCTTCTACCATTACCCACCTCAGCATCCTTGAGCCCTGCTTTGTTATCCTTCCAGTGTACAAGGTATTGGATGACTGGTACAATGACGGTGCAAGGCCTGCCCACGCCACAAGCTTCTTGTAGTTCTCAAATCTTGTAATGTCGCAGATCTCAGACCTTATCAGCAGTGCGGTATAGACGTCTATTCCTGTCATGGACATCAACAGTCGCACATACTCATCCTTGCAGGCAATGGCAGTTATTTGCTGATCCACTGCAGATATTCTCTGGCCTATCTCCTGTATCATCTTCAGATAGTTGTCAAGGATCATCTTGTCTACCGGCCCAAGGTCCAGGCCAGACAGCCATTCGGTTCCTGCCTTGCCAAAGATGTCAGAAAATTTGGGCTGCAATCCGTACTTGTCTATCGCAGCATGTACCTTGTTCTTCATCTGTGATCTTGTCCTCACAAGCGATGCCCTGTGCCTTACAAGCGACCTCATCTGTCGTGTCTGCAGGTCAGGAACGTAACTTTCTGCTACAAGGTTGGACCTTAGAAGATGTGCCAGTATCTTTGCGTCTATCTTGTCGCTTTTTATCTTAGCAGATGCAATGGCTTTTGTCTTGATTGGGTTTGCCAATGTGCACTGGATTGCATTACGTTCAAGGGAATCATAAAGGTTCAACCAGAGGTTTCCTGTCGATTCCATCACCACCCTGTCGTCTGTAGATAGTTTTACTGCGATCTCATCTATGCATCTGCGGTTGTTCTCAAAGTCAAACTCGTCTAACACCAAGCCTTTCTCGTCCATTATGCATGCTCGGCACTTTCTCTTGCCAATGTCTATTCCTATGTATCTTGGTATCTCTGTCACCTCCTGGCCGGGCTTCAGGCTGCATTCACTCATTCGGTCGGCAGACCACTTCTTTAGCAGCTCGGGATTGTATCCAGTCAGAACCTCGGTCGATGCTTGACCATGCCAACTCCCGGATTTGCCAGCCACTATACTATAGCAGGAAGCCTTTCATAAAGTCAGAACCACAATATTCAAAAAGTGAAGTAAATAAAGCAGGTGAATTTTTCAAAGAGAAAAACACAATGCCTGAGGAAACCGCCCAAAAAATATTTGATAATTGGAGAGCTGCACATAGTTATCCAATACAGGTTTTTTATGTCAGATTACGAAGCACATCAAAAGATTTGGACAGTAAATCGTTGGTTGCCCGACGGTTAAAACGTGCTTCTTCCATTATTAGCAAATTAAATAGAAGCTATAATGGGCGTCCTCCAACAATGCAGCTGTATCAAATGCAGGATATTGGAGGTTGTAGAGCAATTTTATCGGATGTTACATTGGCACAGAGATTATCTAAAGAAAAATATGAAAAGGCCAGATTGAAACACAAATTCATTAAAAAAAAGGACTATATTATGAATCCAAAATCTGATGGGTATAGAGGCATTCATCTGATTTATAGTTACAAGTCAGATAAAAAGAAGACACAGTATGATGGATTACTTGTAGAAGTACAAATCCGCTCAAGGTTACAGCACTCATGGGCAACAGCGGTTGAAACTGTAGGCTTTTTTACAAGACAGGCAATTAAATCTAGTGAAGGATCACCTGAATGGATAGAATTTTTCAAGATTCTTTCATCTGCCTTTGCTACAATGGAAAATTGTCCTACTGTTCCAAATACGCCAACCGATAAAAAAGAATTGTTTACATTAATTGCACAAAAAGAAAAAGAACTGAAGGTTATTACTAAAATAAAACAATGGGCAGCTACAATGAGAACTTTTGACGAGGATACTTTGAAAAAAGGGGCAAAACTCTTTTTATTAGAATTGAATATCAAGGATGAAAATTTGCGTATAATTGCTTACACGGAGAAAGAGGAACAGATTGCATTAGATATGTATGCAAGGCTTGAAAAAGAACATGCTGGAAACAAAGAATATGATGTAGTTCTCGCTGGTGTGGATGAGGCACATGACTTAAAGAAAGCATATCCAAATTATTATGTCGATATGGACGAATTTGTCCAAACACTAGAAAGCATAATCAAGGAAGCATCGCCGTCTTAGTTTCGTGGTTTCCAATATTTCCATATCCTAAGTCTACAATCACCACACCAAAAATACTTGAATGGATAATTATAATCAAGATTCATCCTGATTTGGCATAACGGGCAAGTATGGACAGTCAAGCCTCTCTCCTACTTGCATTCTGAATTAATGTAATCCACTTGTTATCACCCTCGATTGTAATACCACAGGCCTGTGCAGGCGTCAAGCCGTTCAAGCCCATGTGCGGTCTAAGGTAGTTATGGTACATTTGGTAGCCTTGAATTAGAACCGAATCCTTGATCTTGATCCCTCTCACGATCTTCTCCCTGTCCCTAAATTCCCCGTTATACCTCTCCATCTTGTTATTGTTCATGTCGCCCCTCAGGTGGATATGCTTGATATGGATGGGTCTAGTCTGCCTATTAATCTCCCATAGTTCCTTTCTGTATGCCTCTGCGTAAGAGTGCAAGCCATCTGTAATCAGGACCTTTGGCTTAGTCTGCGTTACCTGCTTACCCTTTGCAAACAGTCCGCTTGCATCGTGTCCCTCTTTCCTGTCTGCTACTTCCTGTGCAATCAGGAACCTCGTTTCATCGTCTAAAAGTGCGAATACGTATTTGAGTTCGCCACGAATCTTGACAAATACCTCATCTGCTCTCCATGTGTCCCCTACTTGCGGAGTGATTTTATTGAGATATTTTTGCATCACTTTTGTGTATTTTACAATCCACATGTAGATCGTCTTATGAGTAATCGTTACACCTTGAAGTTTCAGGTATTTCTGAATTGATCGTAGTGATTCGCCTGTGAAATACAACTGCAAGGCAGACGTTACCATCTGTGGCTTGTTTCGCATCTTGGCAAAGCCGATGTTTATGCTAAATGTCCTATGGCATGTGTCACAGACCAGCCTTTGAATGTCGCCTGACTTGTTATGCCTGATCCCGAACTTCTTTATCTTATCAGACTTGCAGAATAGGCAGTTTGATATTGTTAGTGGTGAGATTGTTACCTTGTTCTTTTCTCTTACTTCTTCCCTGAATTTTATTGAAAACTCTACTGCATGGATGTGTTTACAACATACATGCCTGAATATGTGATCAGGACAGTCGCATTGCCAAGAATTGTTTGTCTTGACTACATTGTATTCTCGCTTGGTAGTCTGTGACTTTACATGATAGAAAGTGTCAGAGATTCGGTGTAGGTCGTGGCGTGAGGCTATTTGTTTTCCTTTTTCTTCACGTGCGTTATTTGTGTCTACCATCTACCTATATGTATACCTACATCATAATATAAAGTTGTTGGCAATAGATCGGTTATTCATAGGTAGATAATTTTATTAACCTGTAAAATCAATGATGATTATGGATTTAGAAAGTACCGCTGCTAGTGCAAGAAAAGAAACAAAATCACTTAGAGCAACAATTCCAGAAGGCATCGTAGCTTATTTAGAAATACAAGAAGGTGACAAACTTGAATGGAAAATGGACATGGTTAAAAATGAAAGAGTTGTCATAGTGCGAAAGAAAAAGGTGAAGAAGAGTGGATGATAAAATAATAAAGGAGTTAAAAGAAATTGCAGAAAAATTCGATAGAGGCGTATATGTTTTAAATATCCAGAAAGCCCAAGAAATCTCTTCTTTAAGAGCTAATCATTTTGCATCTGTTTTTTCAAATGCTTTACATGAATTTAAAATTGCGAAACCACCTGCTGAATTAGGCACGTTTAGAACCACAACATATTATGCAGATTTAAGAGATTATAACCAAAAATGTAATAATTTTCACTTAGCTGTAACAACGGCAAGAACCATGGATTTATTCTTAAACAAAATTGCATTAGATGAACAAGAAGATTATAAAAAAAGATGTGGCGAGTTAGAAGCTAAACTAACTGAAGCAAAAACAAAAATTGAGACATTAACGGAAGAAAAAGGATTTCTCAAAGGAAAACTTGCTATGTATGAGAGAGACACCCCAAAATCAGACACCATTGAAAGTGATGTAACACATGAATGATCTAGTAATATGTACTAGATGTAATAAGAAATTTCTCCATGAGGAGTATGACATGCATAGATGCATGCCTACAATTAAAAACTGGAAAACCATAAGATTCGCCAGTTTTTACATTCAAAATGACGAACTTGGTAGAAAAATAATAACCATTCGTGCTATGGATGGAACAAATTTTGAGTTTATAGAAGTGCCTGAGAATAAAGAATATACCAAAAAACCCTATCAACCGAGAGGTAACACAGATAACTTACCGACAAGTAAACAGAACCCGATTAAAGGTTCTGTCAAGTCTGCGTCGGAAATTCTCCCTGTCAAAAAACGTCGGGTAAGCCTGATCTAACTTGAGTGGATACCATGAATGACCGTCAAACCCTTTCAAAGTATTCCCCTCGATCTTGTAGTCTTTGAGTGACCTGCACTCATGCAAGTCTAGCTCCTCATATATGGCAAATCTGCCACAGACACGGCAACGAAATATGTTATTATTCAATCTCTAGACTCGAATTTCTTCGTTTTATCATCGATTTTTGTATTTTCATGAGTATCTTTAGCATGGAAATTCTGTCCCATTTCTTGAACATTTTCAGATTGCTTTTGCTTTAGAGATTCTACTTCTGCCCTTAAGTTTTGCACTTCCCTTCTTAGTTTCAGAATTTCTGATTTAGTTGAAAATATAGCTATTGAGAATCTTCTAGCCCACTCACTAGTGAATTTCGCCCAATCAGAAATTTCATATCTAAGACCTTCCTTTGCCTCATCGATTTGGATAGAATAATCTCTTTGCCCGAATTGATTGAATCTATCACGGATTGCCTCTGCGTTTTCCTTGATTCTATTTTCATGTCGTTGCTCTAAACCATTTTTGACTTTTGATCTAGTAGATTCACCCACTGACCAAGAATAGAATATGAGAAATTGCAAGTTGATCATTCCAAAAAATGTCTGTGTTCCAACTAATACAGTAACAAATAATGGGTTGGTTTTAGCAATAGACCATTGAAAATCCCCCACTCCAAAATAATAAAAACACATGGTCAGCAATATTGTTACCAGAAATGCAGTAGAAAACATTCTATTGACGTGGTTTCTAATTTTAGATTTAGTTCTCTTTAATGCTTCTTGATGGATCTCTTGAAGTATCATTTCTTCCCTCCTTTACCACTTACGGATTTAAGTGCATTTTCTATTTCCTTTTGAATAAAATCTGGTTCGTTCTGTTTAGCAGGAATAAACAGACCCTGTTCAGTCATGAGAATTTTCAGCGTATCTCCCTGCTCTATCTTATAGTTGTCGAAGATAATTTTTGGTAGAATTACTGCTGAACTATTTCCAACCTTGATTATTTTGCCCTCAGCCGATGTTATCATATAACATAGGTATAGGTTTGTTAGTATTTAACTATAATTATGTTTTAAAAGTTTATTAAGCCAAGTATGTTATAACAATGTTAGAACATGACAACAACAAATCCTCGGGAAGAAAAAGGAAAACAAATCGCTTCCCGACACGACCTTATCAGAATCAGCGACAACTTTTACCATGTCAAATCGCAAACCACTAACCGAGAATACGACGTTATCAAGACCAATGACAAATGGGTTTGCAACTGTGCTGATCATACTTTCAGACATGTTTGCTGTAAGCACATCCACGCAGTAGAGTTTTCAATCAAACTTAGAGAAGAAGTCAGGGAAAAGAACAAGGTTGTCATTAGTCCTGTAAATATCACTTCTTGCATTTATTGTTTAGGCAACAATATTTCCAAAGATGGACTACGACACAACAAGTATGGAGATATTCAGAAATTCCAATGCAAAGACTGTAAAAAGTATTTCACAATCAATGTAGGCTTTGAAAAGATGAAGCACAATCCAAAGGGGATCACTATGGCTATGCAGTTGTATTACAGTGGAGAATCCTTGAGAAATGTTTCAAAGGCATTGAAACTGATCGGAATGGATGTGACATATCAAACCGTGTATAATTGGATCAAGAAATATACACAGTTGATGGGCAAGTACCTAGACAAGATTGTACCACAAGTAGGGGATGCATGGCGAGCAGACGAGGTTTGGGTAAAGGTCAGGGGTGAATTGAAGTATGTCTTTGCACTAATGGATGATGAAACCCGATATTGGATAGCACAAGAAGTAGCAGATTCAAAGGAAAAGCACGATGCCAGTTCATTATTTGCAAAGGGAAAGCAAGTAACGCAGACCAAGCCAAAGGTCATAATCACTGACGGTTTACAGTCATACAAGGAAGCATACCAAAAGGAATTTTGGGAGATAAACAGACAGCAGAGAACGCTTCACATCAGGCATATCAGGTTACAGGGCGACCACAATAACAACAAGATGGAGAGGCTGAACGGTGAATTTCGTGACCGTGAGAAGGTCATGAGAGGTATCAAAAAGACCGATTCAATCGTATTCAACGGCTACCAGATGTATCACAACTACCTTAGACCACACATGAGTTTAGATGGTAAAACGCCTAGTGAGGCATGTGGAATTACCATAGAAGGTAATAACAAGTGGATAACTGTCATTCAGAACGCTAGCAAGGAGGTTATTTCTTGATACATTTCTGTCCTCACTGCGGTAAAGAATGGAAATCCGATATTGAGTATGAAGTGGTATGGTGTGAGTCGTGCAGGGCTAAATTTTGTAGGTACTGGAAACTCATATTTTTAATTTAAAGAAACTATTTATCACAAGTAGAATTGATCATAAAATAGTGGAATTGCCATTATTCTTGTCGATTATAGGTGCCGGTACTGGTGTTATTGCTCTAATAGTGAGTTCTATTGGCACATTTTTATCAGACACACGAACTCGTGAATCTAATTCTGTTGCAATAGCGGCATTTGATGCCGATATAAAGGCAAAGGAGGCAGAATTTATTGAGAAATATAGTGAACTAATATACCGATCATCGTATGGTAAAGAAATTATCGAAGCGTGTAAACAACATAAACCTATTCTACAAAATAATGGAGGTTCAATATCTGAAAGAGATCTTGAAAATTTCTTGAATGATCTTCAACATCCTTTTGTTTTATCATCTCATGGAATAGTTCGAGTTGAAGTGGCATCATCTACATTTGGATGGGTAATAGAAAGAATACATGATTCTCCTGAAATTCTTAACTACATTCAAGCAGTTCAAACAAAATATGCTACGAAATATTGGCAAATCTTAGTTGATTTTAAAAATAATAATGGATACAAATAGACTCATTTAAAAACACTATTTAGGTATCCGACGACTTTTGACAATCAAAAAACCCGACGCAGACTTGACAGAACCTTTAATCGGGTTCTGTCAAATCTACGGTGGACGAGTCGACTGTAAAAAGTCGGTTGGTGGAATAAATGTTCCATAGTGATGTTCTGTATCCAAAGGATCCCTTTATTAGGTACCTAAGAAATACAAAATTGATAGATATGACAGTATGCATAGCTGGTATTTGCAATGTGAACGTATCACCAACAATACTACTATGTGCAGATAGGCTTGTTTCTGCTGGAGTACAATTTGAAGGTGGTTCCTCAAAAATACTTCAAATAACCAAAAATTGTGCCATAATGCACTCTTCTGATGACTCGGTAACTTCTGAATTAGTGCTGCAAAGATTGCTAAAGAGAACCGACTCACAGAAAAAATACACGCCACAGGAAATTGCAAATATGTTATGTGAAGAGTGTATCACACTCAAACAGGAAAAACAGGTAAAGGATGTACTTAGTAAATATAATGTGGCTATTAATGGCCTAAAAGCTGATCCAAATAACCTCATAAGTGACGCTGTAAATGATTTAAAATTTTATCAATATCCTGCTTTTGAGTTCATAGTTGCTGGATTAGATGAAGAGGTAATCATGGCACATATTTTCAAAGTAGACCAAGATGGAAATCAAAGCTCTTGGGATTCCATTGGCTTCGCAACAACTGGAAGTGGTGGGTCATTAGCATTTTTAGAATTAACTAAGTGGTTTTATTCCATAACTCATGAGTTATCACTCGCCATACCTAGACTTTATTTTGCAAAAAAAGTATCTGAAAGAGCAACTGGGGTTGGGAGATATACCGATTACGTTTTCTTATCATTTCAGGAAGATGAAAATAAGATACCCATTGCTAACATGTTTACAATATCAACAGATCAGGAAACCATAAAAAAACTTGATGAGGGGTATCAGAAACTTGGGACTAGTGAACTTGCAATAATAACAGAATTGAAAGATGTTGTAACAGACAGATTCAAACAAAGACAAGAAGAATATGCCAAAAGCCAACAAAAAACAAATAACTAACTATTTTTAGATTTTAAAACAATCTTTCCATCTTTTACAACTACTTCTATTTCTGCTCCCTCAGTCCAACCTATCTCTTTGATTTTTTCAGGAGGAATTACAACTACCCATTTAGCATATTCTGCATCGCCTACCTTCCTAGATAGCTGTTTTTGCAATTTCACAATATTATTACCATCTCCACTTAGATAAATCTTCGGTACCTAAAGTTTATATAATTAGGTACCTAATATTAGGTACCGAAATGACACCGCAAAATTCGAGACAAGAAAAAGGAAAAGAAATCGCACTCAAAAGCGACCTAATCCGTGTATCGGATTATCATTACCATGTACATTCTCAAACTACTAAGAGAGATTATGATGTAACCAAAGTAGGCACTAACTGGATTTGTAACTGCCCTGACCACATATTCAGGCATGTATGCTGTAAGCACATCCATGCAGTAGAGTTTAGTCAAAAGTTGAGAGAAGAAGTTAGAGAGAAAAACAAGATAATAATTCAATCTGTTACAATAAATTCTTGTCTGTTTTGTAAATCAAAGCAGATTAAGAAATATGGGATAAGACATAACAAGAATTATGATATTCAAAGATTCACGTGTTCTGATTGTCACAGAACATTTAGTGTAAACATCGGATTTGAAAAGATGAAACATAATCCTAAAGGAATTACAACAGCTATGCAACTTTACTTTAGTGGAGAATCATTAAGAAATGTTTCAAAATCTCTCCAGCTTCTTGGAATGAATGTAACACATCAAACAGTGTACAACTGGATTAAGAAATATACTGAATTAATGGGTAAATACCTTGAAAAAATAACGCCTCAAGTCGGGGATGCATGGCGAGCTGATGAAATCTTTGTAAAGATTAGGGGGGATCTAAAATACGTATTTGCACTTATGGATGATGAAACTCGTTACCTAATTGCACATGAAGTAGCTGACAGAAAAGAAGGCCACGATGCAAGTAGATTATTTCAAAAGGGAAAACAAGTAACAGGAATAAAACCGAAAGTTTTGATCACTGATGGACTACAATCATATAAAGAAGCTTATCAAAAAGAATTTTGGAGTGTAAAAAGATCGGATAGAACCTTGCATATTAGACATATTCGATTGCAAGGTGATATGAATAATAATAAGATGGAGAGATTAAACGGAGAAATTCGAGATCGTGAAAAGACAATGCGTGGAATAAAGAAAATGGATACACCACTCTTAAAAGGATATGAGATATTTGAGCCTTGGGCATAATTTTTTGAATTCTTTCCTGTTATTTTACTGCCATTTTT
>JAJPEA010000062.1 GCA_023252335.1 Nitrosotalea sp. | reverse complement strand
GCAGTTCCGTAATAATTCCAGTATCTAGTGTCTGACAAGACTTGTTGCATTGTCTCAGTTTGATTATCTAACGGATCAGATGCAATAAGGCCTGATTTGGTCTTGGTTATAGAGTACGTTGCAGATGCGTAAATGCTGTGTGACAGCATACCAAATGAAAACAGCATGATTGCAGCAAAAGATAGGGCAAGAAATTGTTTACTAATGATATAGTCTTTTCTTGTAACTATGTGCCTCACTATGTATTCTCTGCCTTGATACATATTTGGATATACTATGATTATTCTGGGAGATCAGTTTAGATTATTTCTACGTGACTCGGATAAATCATGAAACACAAATTCTTTCTCCTATCTAACCTGCTGTTTTTAGATTTTTTCCCTTTCATAGCACTTGGCTGCCTCCTTTTTTCTTCCCATCTTCTCAAGTACACTGCCCTTGTTGTGCCATGCAGATACAAACTCGGGATGAAACTTTGTTGCCCTCTCAAAACAATCAAGTGCCATCTCAGGCCTTCCTAGCATGAAAAAACAAACTCCCTTGAAATTCCATGCAGGTCCATGTGTTGGATCAAGTATAGTTGCCTCATCAAAAGATTCCAATGCTTCTTCATATCTTTTCAGATCTGACAGACAGACTCCTTGCAAGTTCCATGCATCTACTGATTCTGGATTTATCTGCAATACTTTACCATAACAATAAAGTGCTTCTTCGTGTCTTTTCAAGTGGTCTAGTGCATCACCTTTTTTGAGCCAGGCATTTGCATATCTTGGTAATCGTTTCAATGCTTTATCATAAAATGTAATTGCATCTTCATACTGGTGTTTTGCCGCAAGTGATTGGGCCTGTTGGTACCATGATACCGCATCTTCTGGATAAATGTCGTCAAATTTTTGTTTAATCTTGACATCTTTTTTCTTTTGTGCTCGTAGAGTTTGGTATGCATCTGTAATCTGGCTAAATTTTGCATCACTTCCTTGTGCAGAATTTTTATCAGGGTGGTATCGTAATGCCATCTCTCGGTATGCTTGTTTTATCTCCTGTATTGATGCACCCTGTTTGAGTCCAAGTATTTCATAGCACTGGAAGATATCCAATGCATCTCGTATATCAAATGGACAAATAAAGAGTCTTGGAACAAAATCCATCTTGCAAAATGACAAAAAAATAACAGATTCAAGCGGTTGTTCAGAGGGGTTGAGCCCAGAGAACATTTACCGCTAGTAGAGAATCTGCACTAGTTAATATGTCAAATAGGTTGAAAAGAATGTGTTCGTTCATTTTGAAATAGTGCCGTATTAACGGCATATTTCCATAATTGGAGAAGATGAGATAATCTTTTAAGCATGGTACCGGACTTGGCTCTATGGCTACAAATTGTCCTGATTGTGAGACCGTATTGATAGAGTTTGACGTGGGCTCTGGCATACTCCATTGTCCCAATCATACATGTAAATTCATATATTTTGACAAAAATACGGGTAAAAAATACCGAAAAAACGAAAAATAAATACTAGAAGTGTCCCGTACGGGTTATGCGCCTAAAATCTCTCAAACGGCCTTTTTATTGTTCGATCGACCAAGTCTTATTAACCGAAATTACGTCATTATTTGTGCATAAAATATGATTTCGCCTGATATCATTGATCGCAGATATAGGACATTTTATGAGATGACGCCAGACCTTGTATGCACCCTGGATGAAAACGGAGTAATCATTGATGTCAACAAGCGTATGTTAGAACATTTTGGATATTCAAAAAATGAGGTTCTAGGCAAACCTTGTTTTGATTTTGTTACACCTGAATACAAAAAAACAGTATTTGATGGATTCAAAGAGATGCGAGAAACAGGAATTGGTCCTATGATAGAAATCAAGCTTGTAAAAAAAGACAAGACAACATTTTTTGGTTTGTGCAAGGGGGCAAAAATCGGTGATGAAACTATTCCATCCAACATTTACCTTATCACAATACATGATGTCACCTTGATGCATGAATCTATGGATAAAGCAAAGCATGCAGAAAAGGAACTAGAACAAAAATACAATGAACTCAAGAAAGCATATGATTCTATTGTACTTGTAGAAAACAAGTATGAAAATCTCTACGAGCACTCGCCTGATCTTTTGCGTACAATTGACCTCAATGGAATAATTCTCAACTGTAACAAGTCATATGCACAAAATTTAGGATATGAAAAAAATGAAATCATTGGGAGCTCAATACTCAAACACACTGCAGAACGAAGTCACGCTGATCTTGAAAAAGGAATTGCAGAGTGGAAACTAACTGGAATGATCTCTAATATTGAAATCTGGCTCAAAAGAAAAGATGGAAGCTCATTTCCAACACTATTTTCTGGAAACAACTTGTATGATGAAAATGGCAAGCTAACCGGAAGAACAGTAGCATTTAGGGACATATCTGACATTTATGCAGCAAGAACTAGAATTGAGCAAGATGAAAAAAAGATAACCGAACAGTACAACGACCTGAAAAAAATCAACTTTTTACTTGCAGAATCTGAAACAAGATTTCGAAGCCTCTATGATACATCGCCTGACTTGATGCGTACAATAGATCATGAGGGTAAAATTACTGATTGTAATGATGCCTATGCATCAGATCTGGGATACACAAAACAGGAGATCCTTGGAATGTCAATCTTTGACCATACTGCAGAGCAAAGCATGGACCCTATGAGACAAATCTTTGGTTCTTGGAGGTCTGGGCATGGTATACAAAACAAGGAGGTCTGGATGAAAAGAAAAGATGGCACAGTTTTTCCTGCATTACTGAGTGCGACTACATTCTATGAGGGTGGTGACCAGATGAGAAGCAATACTATAATCAAAAACATCACAGAACTATACGATGCACAAAAAAGGATAGAGGAAAATGAGGCACACATACGCGCACAATACGAACAGTTACGCAAAACTGACAAGTCAAAAGAAGAGTTTCTGGCCATGATAACACACGAATTGAAAACTCCGCTTGTACCAATACAAGGGTACATTGACATTTTACTCACCGATACATTTGGCACTATAACTCCTGAACAAAGGCAGAGACTTGAAATTATAAAACTAAATGCACACACTCTGTCAAAACTAATGTCTGATCTTTTGGATGTACAAAAAATTGAGATTGGTCAGCTACGTGTATCAAAAGATCTGCACAACATGGTTGATGTTCTAAATGGCGTAGTTGAAAACATGAAGCCTACCATGGAAAAATATCATATTCACATGTGGACAAAATTGCAACCTGATGTATTTTGCATGTGCGATTCGATGAGAATTGAACAGGTCATAAATAATTTGCTAAGCAATGCACTTGATTTCTGTCCTAAAGAAAATGGGGAAATTTCTATAACGTTATACACAGAAGGAAAAAATGCAAAAATCATTGTCAAAGATAACGGAATTGGAATATCAAAAAACAAGCTAGACCAGATATTTGTCAAATTTTATCAAATTGATACATCTGTGACAAGAGAACATGGAGGCACTGGATTGGGGCTAGTTGTATGCAAGGGAATAATCGAGGCACATGGTGGAAAGATATGGGCAGAATCTGAAGAAAAAAACAAGGGAGCTGAAATTCACGTACTGCTACCACTTGGTAATCCTAATGACAAAAAGAAATGATTAAACAATCAAAATAGAAAAAACCAGTGTGGCAGATTCTCAAGTCCTGATATTTGTTCTAGTAATTGCAATTGTGCTGGTTTTCAGATTTAGAAAAATAATTTCGGGAGGACCTGTGAACAAAAACAGGATAATTCTATCAACAGTGTCTTTTTTTGCAATTAGCATATTTGCAGTATTTAGCTCATTTCAGGCTGGTGTATCCTCTTGGTATGTCCTTGCATATGCAGGTGTACTGGTAGGTGCAACATATCTATCACACAAGCATGTTGACAAGACTATACAAATCTGGAAGGCAGATGATGGCAAGATTCACGCCAAGGGGGGAAACATTCCATATGTAATTTGGGTGGTAGGGCTTGTGTCTAGATTTGCCTTGGGATATCTCTTTTTGGGCTCAAACTATCTTGCCACTTTATCTAGTGCTCAAAAAAACCTAAACCCATTTGCTATAGAAATAACACTGGTTGTAGACATGATAATGATGTTAGGTGTTGGTGCACTTGCAGGACGAAATCTTAGATTGCTATCAAAATTGAAAAATTTCAAATGACAAAAATCTCTTGAATTTTTTTCAAATATTTTTTGTATATGATATGGGCAAGCATTATGTATTGCCTGCAAGATTTTAAAATATGGTCGAGGCAACTCTTAGAACACATCTGTTGCATGATCTTAGCCATTTCGGATTGAGAATTGCAGTTGGTGCGATGTTCATCGTTCACAGCCTTGGCAAATTTGATAGCGGCTCTACTGGATTTTTCTCAAGCATTGGCCTTCCTGGAGAGATGGCATCATTGATAGGACTGCTAGAGTTGATTGGAGGTGCATTACTCATTGTTGGAGTATTGACAAGAATAGCTGGAAGCCTTCTTGCAATCGAGATGTTACTTGTCATGGTATGGCTAAAAAAACTCCAGTCATTTTCTGGAAAAAACGGACTAGAGCTAGAATTGCTTGCGTTTGTTATTTTACTAACCGTTCTAGTGTTGGGCCCTGGAAGATTCTCCATTTCCCATCTGGTAAAAAAGATTCCAAGATTTGCCCAGTGATTGTATTATCATTGCCAAATGTTTTCTGTCAAACTAACAAAAAACTAAATTATTGAGTATACGAGTAGGTGTTTCCGCCGTAAATGTTTGTAGCACCTGATGCAAGCAAACCATTGTTAGAGTCGTATACCTTGATGGTTCCACTCAATGGAAAGTGATACTTGCCAACATCTAGCACTGCTGTGCCTCCTGAAACCTGGCTTGTAGCAAGCACATTTCCTGATGAATCCACAACGTCTGCTCTTGCAGCATTGCTTGGATTGCCTGTTATCGTGATTTTTTCATCTGATGTTACGTAATAGTCCTGGAATGATCCTGTCAGAAATTGTCCAGAATATGATGTCTCTGGTTCAAGGTATGTGTTAAACGGTGCAGGCATTTGCAGATTTAGGTTATTACTAGAGTAGACCATGTTGCCGTCCAGGTACACTTTGAGATAGTTCTGACCGTTTGTTATTATGGAGCAATCCCTTGTAAGTGGCTGGTTTGCTGTATTGTCCATCCATAGTACGGTAAACTTGGTAGCTTGGTTGGTTGTACCTACTGTGTTTATGATTGCCCAGGCAGTTGCTTGACTGCTTGTGAGTGATACACACGTTACATAGTTTATCAAACCATTTGATGTTTGAACATACAGTCCATTTTCATAATCCTGATTTGGTACGGTTCTTACTGGTGTTGTGATTACAGAGTGGAACAATGCTGCGTTGGTGTTTGGGCTCTCGGCAAAAAATCCTGCCCATGTTCCACTAGATGGAGCTTGGGCTCCAATGTGTAGGCCCTGAGTATCTCTTGTAAAACTATATGGCGCCTTTTCTGCTGGAGCATCTCCTGCATAGGCCCAGTATCCTGTATCTGCTTGGAGTTGTTGTTGTGTTCTAGTTTCGTTGGTCAGTGAATCTGATGCAACCAATCCTGTTTGTGTTTGTCTTATGGTGGGAATTGTAGAGGTGCTAGTAGTTGCAGATGCAGTGTTTGAGGGCTGGCTTGTCCCAATGTTGTTGATTGCTGATACGCGATAAGTGTAAGTGGTATTTGCTGTCAAGCCTGTATTAGAATATGTAGTGGAAGTAGAACCTGTGTTTGCAATGGTACTCCATGTAGAGCCACCGTCTGTTGATCTCTCTATTTTGTATCCTGTAACTGCAGAGCCGCCGTTGTTACTTGCACTCCAGGACAGGTTGATTGTAGAAGGTGAGATTTCTGTGGCAGTAAGGCCAGTTGGAGGCTGGGGTACAGTAACTGTACTGCCTGTGGTAAAGTATGCAGTCAAGGTTACTGATTGTGTGGGTGTTATTGCTCTGTAAGGATTGGTACTGCCGTCCTCCCAATGATCAAAGACTATGTTTTGGTAATTTGAAATATAGACAGTGTATTGATTTCCAGTAGTAACTTGATATGAGTTTGTAGTGTATCCTGTTGCTAACGTACTTCCGGTTGAAGAGTGGAGTTCATCCCACATGCCTGAGATTGAATTTCCAGACATGTCATCTGATTTTACAGTTATAGTTGCTGATGCACCACTAGTTTTTGTAGTCTTTACAGGTGCATTGGGATCAAATAGAAAACTTGTTGATACTCCATTGATTGAAGTAATTATGGTGCCATTTCCAAAGACTTGAACGCCATCTACTGTGGTCGATGCTCCGATAGCAGTTGTGCTGTTGGGCAAGGGAACTGGAGTGGGGTTGTTGATGTATGTCGAACCGCCAGTTGTTGTGACGTTGGTAAATGCAGTAGCATTTGTAATGTCAGATGCAGTAATGGAATCATTTGCTGTAGTATCTGATGGTGTAGTCAGACTGCCTAAAGTTAATGCATTTGCAGAAGAAATGTTTGCCATTGGTAATATCATGATAAAGAAAATGATCATGCCAGATATAGAGTGCGATCGTTTTCTTGAAATTTTCACTTGTCTTACATGTAGTCGCCTTACATATCTGAATATACCATGATTATTCTATAAGATGTGTATCTCATATTGATCTATAATTTTATTACAAAAAAATCTAGTTCCTGGAGAATGTGAATTAAAAAAATAAAGCTAGAGATTTCCACTTTTTGAGGGTAGATTATCTCTTACTTGCTTCGGAAAATATTTTTTGCAACTTTGATTCAAGCTCTTTTTTGCTTTCTGAATGTACTAGCATTGACTGCCAGACTTTGGCTGCAGTTTCTATCATTGCATCACTTGCCTTGTCAAGTGAAGGGCCAAATGTGGCATCAATTCTCTTTCTGAGTCGTTCCACATGTGCTTGATACAGCGCATCGTGGAATGCCTTGTGCAGCAATTCCATTGATTGTTTCACAGGATCAACTGTTCCACAACCACAGTCACCACAATCTGCCTCAGAGGTGCATGAGCATGTTGCATCTTCTTCTATATTGCATGTTCCTGATTTGCATTCCATGTTACTTTCTTATAGTTGCTATACAAAGGTAAGTATATAAATTGGAAAGTTTCAAATTAGAAAGCAAGTGAGATTTTAGTAAGTTGATGCCACAAGAACTCAAAGACATGTCCGACCAGATGAAATGCTGTCCTGTTGATAACACATTTCGACTTGTTGGTAAAAAATTTACCATTCACATACTTCGCAACATGCTTATTCTAAATCACACAAGATTCAACCAGTTTCTTGAATCAGTCGAAGGGATTAACCCAAAGACACTCTCTGTAAGGTTACGCGAGATGGAAAAGAGTGGTCTTATCAAAAGACAAGTCTATGCCCAAACTCCAATTAAAATTGAATACACTGTAACAGAAAAAGGAAAGGAATTAAGATTAATCATAATGCAGATGGCAGCTTTTTCAATGAAGTACTGCAGCTCTGATGTATTCAAGGACGGTAAACCTCGAACACTCGAACAAGTGTTTGGAAGATCCAAGAAAATTAGCAAGTAGATTGCATGCAATTACTTGACTTGTTCTCTATGAGTTCCCACAGTATTTCTCGAACAACTTTACGATATTCAGAATTGTCTTGTGGTTCTGTGTTTTGGTCTGGAATGTTGGCCATCATACACTTTTGTCTTCATAGTCCTTATAATTTACTCATAATTGTTTAGTAGAAAGCAGTCATCTAATTTCTGCGCAAGTGTTAAAACTAGTGTGTGTTGTTTTACAGAGATTTTTTATTTTCTATTTGCATTGCAATGACATGTTGGCCCGCATGTGCATATTCCAGTGACAGAACAGTTACAGTTTGGAGATATACACTTGTCTACTTTTCCGCATCCACAATTCATGATACTAGTATCACATCTCTGATATTTAATAAAACTTCCATTGCCTGTTTCTACTTGTATCTATCCGAGCTTTTTGCGTTTTTCCTCAATTCTTTTTTCAGCCTCTAGCCGCTCAAGGCTGTATGACTTCATGTCTGCAAACTTGATTATATTGGACAAGTTTGGATGGACCTTTTTAATTGCCTTGAACATTTCTTGTGCAACTTTTCTATAGTCTTGGTGTCCCTGTGGAACTGTTCGAAGCTCTATCAAGTGCACTGCTTCGCGCAAATTTAGTTTCATAAAATATGGATAATTGTATGCAAAGTTTACAACGTACTGGGCCTGCTCTGGCATTTCTGTTTTCATGGAATCCCAAACTTCTTTTGACTTGTACATGCAATCATCAAACTCTTTTTTCATTCCAAGTTGTTCTATCTCGTCTGGTCTGAAATATCCATGGTTTGCTGCAAGCAACTGTCGCTCTAGTGTAAGCACTCGGTGTCTGTGAAAGTCTCGAAACATTCCAAAGTTTGTAAGAAAATCAAATGTATACTCTGTCATCTCAAACGCACGAGGCGGCCTCTGTCTTCTATTGCTTCTTAGGCTGGAAAATGTCTTGATTATTTTTTTGCGCTCGGATGTTTTTATCTTCTTGACCTGCTTTAGTATGTCACGATATGATATTCCACTTGATTGTTCATAAAATATTGCAGAGATTATTTTTCGCTCTGCCTGTTTTTCTTCCTCCCAGTCAACAAGGTCTGTCAGGCGTTCTCTCGTTTTCTTTGCCTTGAGATGTTTTTTTCCAAGTGCAGATGACTTGTTTTTTATGTCACTCAGATATTTCTGCAAGGCTTTACCGTGTGTATCATCTGCTCGTCTTACAAATGACTTGATTGTGGTGTTAAGTTCCCTTTGTATTTTTCCAGCAAGGACTCGTTCCTCTTCTAGTCCTGATGAATACAATATGGTAAGCAAGTACTCAAACGCCCTCCCGTTTCCTGTTATGCCTACGTTTGTCAGAGTGGATGCAGGAAGTATTCCCCTGAGAATGTCTAGTGCCTTGGCTCTAATTGTTGCATTGTAGATTCTAGTTGCAGACTTTATCTCATCTTCGCTTGCAAGTTTGGAATATGGTATTTCTTCTCCACTGGAAGAGCGAAACTGTTGTTTCTCTATTGGCTCTTTTTCTGACATGTACTTGATGGCAGGCTGGATGTTTCTAGAATAGACTTCAAAGTCCAAGTTGCATGTCTCCAAGTACTTGTCTGCAAATTTGGAACCCATGATGGCATCATCGCGGTAAAACTTGAATTCGCCATTTACTTTTTTATCCCATGCTACATATCGCGAAGATTTTTCAAGATATGACAAACCAATTCTGCGGTCTTCAATTTTTTTTACTGCAATGTTTGACAGGCCCTCTATTGCAATCTGGGCTTCGCCAAGCTCTGCAACAGAATCGTCTCCGTATTCTAGCAAGACTTTATTGTAAAATTCTTCACCGCGATTTTCATTTTGTGCAAACTCGTCCAAGAAAATTTTGCGCATGCTCTTGTCAGTTCTGCTGTATCTTGACATCAGGGCGCCGCGGTCTACCTGTCTTGGACTGGTTATTGCAAATACGGAATCGTCAACATTTGAAAAATGTTTCAAAAGAATTTCTCTTTCAGAACTTGAAAACTCTGATGACAACATTATTGTTCAAACTACTAATCTAATAACTACTTCTTTCCAATCTGGATCAGATCGGATGGTCCTATTTTTGGTGCATTGTGTTTTGCCTGCCAACGCAGCAACACTTCCTTGAAGGATTCTGCTTCCTGTGCGTCTTCAGTATACATCAAAGTCGTTACCCATTTTCCTGGGCCTGCAGTGCCGCCCATGGAGTTCATCCAAAAGTCAGTTGGCATGTTTTCAAACGCCTTGTTTTTTTCATCCCTGCTCATGTCTACCCAGCGTTTGGAGACAAAGTGCAGTATCTGATCTAGCTCTTCCTTTGTAATCATTATCGTACCATTACTAGACAAGTGATTATAAAATTACGTATTTTTCACATTTTTCCATGATCATTAGCTAAAATGATCTTACCAAAACTGAAAAGCTTGTTAACACTTTGCTGATTATATGAAATTTAAAACACCTA
>JAJPEA010000061.1 GCA_023252335.1 Nitrosotalea sp. | reverse complement strand
AATTGGCGCAGGACCATCTATTCTAACCAACTTGATCCATCCATGGACGGAAAAGAAGTTGTCGTGATGGGCTGGATTTCAAGTGTAAGAGATCATGGAAATTTGGTATTTGTTTTATTAAATGACAAGGAAGGACAGATGCAAATTACTGCCAAAGCCGGAGTCTGTCCTGATGATATCAAGGAGAGTCTGGTAAAACTAAAGGAGCAATCAACTATTGCAGTCAAGGGTACTGTAAAACCATCTGCCAAGGCACCCCGAGGAATTGAAATATCTCCAAGTGAATTGCGTGTATTTTCAGTTGTTGAAAAAATTGCACCGTTCCAGTGGCAAACAAAGACTGTTCCAAATATTGATACTAGATTAGAACTACGCGCAATAGACCTTCGCAGAAACATCTTACAGCATGTCTTTAGGATGCGAGGCTTGGTTCTAAAATCAATTCGTGATTATCTATACGAAAAAGAATTTCTTGAAGTAAACACTCCAAAGATGATTGCAACTGCAACAGAAGGCGGGGCTGCACTATTTCCAATATTTTACTATAACAAAGAGGCATTTCTTGCACAAAGCCCTCAGCTTTACAAGGAACAACTCACACTAGGATTTGAGAAAATTTTTGAGATTGCACCTATATTTAGAGCAGAAGCATCTAGGACAAACAGGCATCTTTCAGAGGCAATCTCAATAGACCTCGAGGAGGCATTCTCAGACTATAACGATGTCATGGGACACGTTGAAAATATAATCAAACAATCAATTAAAACAGTAAAAGACTATTGTAATTCCATAAAAACAGAAGATTATAAAATTCCAGAAATCCCAGACGAGATTCCGCAATACACGTACACTGAACTTGTAGACAAGATGCAAAAAGCCGGGGCCACAACCAAGTGGGGTGATGACTTGTATCCATCACAGTTGAAGAAAATAAACCTCAGCGGATTTTACTTTATCAAGGATTGGCCACTTGCTCCAAAACCATTCTATGTAAAAGCCAAAAATGATGATCAGAAAATTTCAGAATCATTTGACTTGATGTTCGGAGATCTTGAATTGTCTTCTGGCAGTACTAGGATTGAAAAAAGAATGGAACTTGAAGACCGAATGAAAAACAAGGGATTCAAGCTTGATGCATTTGATTACCACTTGCGTGTCTTTGATTATGGAGTTCCTCCCCATGCCGGGTGTGGCATAGGTCTTGAAAGACTAATGATGGCACTAACAGGCACTGAAAACATTAGAGATGCTACCTTTTATCCACGTGATGTAGATAGACTTACACCGTAGATGAAGTAACATGGTGGAAAAAAAAGAGATTGAACATCTGGCAGATTTGGTCAAAGTTGATCTAAACGAGCCAGAAAAATACATCAAGCAAGTAGAGCAGATTTTAAATTATTTTAATAAACTAGACCATGTCGAATTTCATTCAGATGATACACTAGGAATTCAAATTGCTAAAGATGACCTACGAGATGATGTCAATGTACCATACCAAGACTCGCTAATTGAGCATCTTAAAAAAGATCAAAACAACTTCATCCGTGCCCCGAAAATGGTTTAAATGAATTTAGGAATTTCTGCCACTGAATTTGTCTCTCAGGTAAAGGAAGGTACCATATCAGTAGAGGAATTTGTAGCAAAAACCCTGGAAAGAATTGATAAAGTGGATAAAAAGATACATGCCTTCATTACTGTTGACTCGCAAAACGCACTAGACAAGGCAAAGGCAATTGACAAAAAAATAAAGTCAAAAGAAAAAACAGGAGTCTGTTTTGGAATGCCTATCTCAATCAAGGATAACATTTGCACAGCAGGATTAAAGACAACATGCGCCTCAAAGATGCTTGAGAATTTTGTTGCACCATATGATGCAACTGTCACTTCACAATTAAAATCAGAAGATGCCATAATAATTGGCAAAGTAAATCTTGATGAATTTGCAATGGGCTCTACAACTGAATTTAGCAGCTTTGGTCCAACTAGAAATCCATGGAATACAGAATATGTGCCAGGTGGCTCATCAGGAGGCAGTGGTGCATCAGTAGCTGCACTAGAGTGTCTTGCATCGTTAGGTTCTGATACTGGAGGTTCGGTTCGAAGTCCTGCAAGTTTTTGTTCTGTAGTTGGTTTAAAACCAACATATGGTCTGATAAGCAGGTATGGCCTAGTCTCTTATGCAAACAGCATAGAGCAGATTGGTCCTGTTGCAAAAACAGTTGAGGATGTAGCATTTTTACTAAATATCATATCTGGTCACGACCCACATGACAATACCACTGCAAAAAATCCAAAAATTGACTATGTCAAGGACTTGGCGACTGGAATCTCTGGGAAAAAAATTGGAATAATTTCACAGATGACAGGAGATGGAGTGGACAAGGAGGTTGCATCTGCGACAAACACTGCAATATCAAAACTACAGGATCTTGGAGCACAATGTGTTCCAATATCTCTTGATGCGGTAGAGCACTCCATTGCTGCATACTATACAATAGCTGCTGCAGAGGCAAGCAGCAATCTCTCAAGATATGATAATTTGAGATATGGTTTTGATTTTGGCACTGAAGGGTACGAGTTCAAGGCATTTATCTCAAAGGCACGAAGCAATTTCGGGCCTGAGGTGATAAGAAGAATGTTGCTTGGGGCATTTGTCCTGTCTGCTGGATATTACGGCAAGTACTATCTCAAGGCTCAAAAAGTCAGAACTATGATCAAGGCCCAGCTTGATGAGGCATTCAAAAAGGTAGATTATCTGATATCTCCTACAATGCCAGTGTTACCATTTAAGGTTGGAGAAAAAATCGACGACCCGCTGAAATTATATCTTACTGATATCAATACTGTCACTGCAAACTTGTCTGGAATTCCAGCAATCTCAGTTCCATTTGCAATGTCAAGCTCAGGATTGCCAATTGGAATCCAATTATTTGCAAACTCGTTTAAAGAAAAAGAATTACTTCAAGTGGCACATGCATTACAAGGGACAACCACTCTTCCGGAGATTACACCATGACAAAGATAGGGCTAGAAATCCACTGCCAACTTACAAAACTTGCAAGCAAATTGTTTTGCTCATGCAAGGCAGAATATAGAAACGCTGAACCAAACTCTAACATTTGTCCTGTCTGTGCAGGCATTCCAGGTTCTCTTCCATTGTTGAACAAAAAAGCAGTGGAAAAGGCTGCAATGATATCACTTGCACTTGGTTGTACAATTCCTGAAAAAATTGGATTTTTTAGAAAAAATTATTTTTATCCTGACTTGCCAAAAAATTTCCAGATTACCCAGTATAATGCATATGGTCCTACAAGTATTGGCTCTGATGGAAAAATCGAGATTGAAGGAAAGACAATTCGAATAAGACGAATACAGCTAGAAGAAGATCCTGGCAGACTGGTCTATGAAGGCACTTCAGAGAAGACCATGATTACGTTAGTTGATTACAACAGGGCAGGTACTCCGCTTGTTGAGATAGTGACCGAGCCAGACTTTGAGACGCCAAAACAAGTTCGTATGTTCTTGAATGTGCTTGCAGATTTGGTTGAAAACATTGGGGTGTCTGACCCGTATCTAGAGGGTGCAATGAGAGTAGACGGCAACATCTCAGAGGGTGATGGAAACAGGGTGGAAATCAAAAATGTCGGCTCTTTTAGAGATGTTGAAAAGGCACTCCACTTTGAAATTACACGACAACAAAGTTTGGTTGAAAGGGGAATTGCCGTAGTTGCAGAAACAAGACACTGGGATGATGCAAGAAGAATTACCGTATCCTCTAGATCAAAAGAAGATGAGCAAGATTATCGATACCTGCCAGAAGCAGACATACCAATTGTTTTGATTGGAAACCGCTCCATTGAGCAAATCAAGACGCAAATGCCAGAAAGCATTGTGGCAAAAAGGGAGCGATATATCAAAAAATATGGCATGCCTACGCAGGTAGCAGATGTTTTATCCTCTGACAGGTTCTACTCTGACTTGTTTGATAAATCTCATAACGAGACAAATGCAAAAGAAGTATCAAATATCATTACAACTGATTTGATGGGGCTAGCTGATACCAGAGAAAAGAAACTTGAATTAAAAATCACACCAAAACACATCACTGATCTTGCAGATGCCATCATGGCAAACAAACTAACAAGAAATTCTGGAAAATCTGCATTACATGAAATGGTAAAAACAGGCAAGTCACTTGCTGATGTCATGTCTAGTCTTGACTTGGGCCATGTTAGCGATGCAAGTTCCATTGAAAAAGTAATTGACGAAGTATTTCAAGAGGAAGAAAAAGCAGTGGCAGAGGCAAAACAAAATCCAGATACTATCAACTATCTAGTTGGCAAGGTCATGAGAAAGACCAAAGGCAAGGCAGACCCTGCAACCACACTAGAGATCTTAAGAAAAAAACTTGCAGGTTAGAAGATTAGTTTTTAAAACAATTATATCTTGAATATCATGGCTACTTACATTTTGCCAAACTCATCTTCATCAGAGTATGCACGCTCGGCATGCTCTTCGATATCAAGTCCTGCTTCTTCGACCTTGGCAGATACTCTGACTCCGATTAGTTTGTCTATTACCTTCATTATGATAAATGTCCCAAAGAATCCCATTGCACCTGCCACTCCTACACCCATTGCTTGAATGAGTAGTTGTTGAGGGTGGCCAAACAAGAGTCCGTTTGGACCGCTAGGATTAACCAAGGTACTTGCAAATATTCCAATCCCAAGTGAGCCTATTATTCCTGCAACACCGTGGACTGAGCTTACATCTAATGCATCGTCTATCTTGAGATGCTCTTTGAAGAACAAGACTGCAAGATATGATCCTATTCCAATTGCAATTCCTAAAACAAATGCATGCTCTACACTAATGTATCCAGAAGCCGGTGTGATACCTGCGAGTCCTGCAATTGCTCCATTGATTGCAGCAATTACACTGGGTTTACCTGTTCGCATCCATGATAGTCCTACCCAAATTAACGCAGAAATCGATGATGCGATATGAGTATTGATGATTGTATTGCCTGCTAGACTTCCTGATGCTAGTGCACTGCCTGCATTAAATCCAAACCATCCTAGCCATAGTAATGACGAGCCTAAAACCGCAATTGGAATACTGTGTGGAATCATGATTGATGGACCATAGTTGAGTCTTCTTCCAAGAACTAGGGCAGCTGCAAGTGCTCCCATGCCTGCACTGGTATGTATCACAATACCTCCTGCAAAATCTACTACTCCCATCTGGCCTAGCCATCCTCCTCCCCAAATCCAATGGACTAGCGGATAGTAAATTAGCCCACTCCATGCAACGATGAAAATAACATATGCACTAAACTTCATCCTCTCTGCAATCGCACCAGTTAACAGCAAAGGCGTGATGACTGCAAACATCATCTGGAATTTTGCAAATAAAACTCCAGGAATTGTAGGTGCATAATGCAGACCAGAATCATATGGGACATTATTGAGAAACGTCCAATCCATGTTTCCGGTGAGACCCATTCCTGTATCAGGACCAAATGATAAACTAAATCCAAATGTAAACCACATTACACTGAGAATTGCCAATCCGAAAAAGATCTGCATGAAAATTGAGACGGTATTTTTTCGTCGTAATAATCCTGCTTCAAATAATCCTAAAGCTGGTATCATTAACAATACGAGACTGGAAGCTATGAGCATCCAGGCTGTATCACCTGTGTCAATTGGCAAGATTTCTTTCCTAGAAAAGATGAAGTATAAAAAAATTTGTTTTTTTGAGAATTATAGCGGATCATAAATTGTTCCATAAGATTTTTTAATATGTTATTTCATTTCCCAACATCTTGCTAAAAATTGAAGTAATACTCCCAGAGAATGAAATAAAATCCATCAGTGACGCACTAAAAAAATTATCAGTTGGTGGAATTACTGCATACAAAGGGTGGGGTAGAGGAAAGACAGTTGCCAAAGAAATTCATGCGTCCAAGGGAACAGAGGTTTTTACTCCTGAATTTGGAGAGCGATTTATCTTGGAAATAATAGTACCAGATGAAAAGAAGCATGAGATAATTGAAGCCATTCGATCATCTTCCAAGTTTGGCAAAATATTTGTCACATCAATTTCAGAAGCATACGACATTCAAACTCCTAAAAAAGATGAACAGGCAATCTAGTCCTTTTTATCAAAAATATTATCTAGCATAAACTTGGCATGATTTACATGATACGCATAGATGCAATTGTTCCACAAAATGATATCCGGGCCATCAGTGATGAATTGAAAAAAATCAATGTTGGAGGAATCACAATCATGAAAGTTCGTGGAAGAGGTAAAATGTCTGGGCCTGCATTACATGCTGCAAAAGGTACTGAGACATTCATTCCCGAGTTCTCAGACAAGTACATTGTGACTGTAATTGTAGAGGAAAAAGACGAAAATGAGGTAGTAGATATCATTCGCAGAAATACAAAAATTGGCAAGATCTTCATGTACAAACTTTCACGCGCAATAGACATTGCTACTGGCGCAGAAAATGAAAAAGCAATCTAGAATTTTTTGTCTGTGTTTATATCATACAATGTAAATTTGATTACAATGTTGATTACATCTGATAACCAGATCTGATAATCTGAATTACTTTAATAATATTGGAATGTTTTCTTGTGGTTATGGCCGATGATTTTCTAATTCAAGATTTGTACATGCCTCATCAGAAAAAGATAATCAGATCTGATGTCAAGCCACTAACATGCCATGTGTGCAAAAAAGAACTAAACGGACTCTCGATTACTGCTAAAACATTGAATGGTAAAACGATATTTTTGTGTGCACATCATTACTCTTCAAAGCCATATCAAATCACTTTGGTGAACTAGATGACCGTATATTCTGATATCGCGGCTACAATCGAACAAATATTAGATCCACAAATACAATCAAGATCTAGTTGAAACTAAGAGAATGTGGTTGTAAATGTGGGTGTACACGTAATATCTGCAGTAAATATTATGCACTATGCATATTTTGTACGCTAGGTACACACAAAACAAATTAAAAATTATTTGATTGATACTTTTCTACCTTGTACTGTTGTTGTATGGTAATCTGCTTTGAAATGGTATGTTTTAGATGCCTAGCTTGTCAGAATTGCGAAGTTCTTGTTCAATTCGCATCAAACGCTTTACCCGTTCTGTAACTGGAGGGTGTGTGGAAAAGAATCGTGATATAGTCTCGCCTGACACTGCAGGTATGATGAAAAATGCATTCATGCCTTCCATCTTTTTGAGTTGTGGAACAGGTGCAGTCTTTACTTCTCCACTTATCTTCATTAATGCACGAGATAGGTTCATTGGTTTACCTGTGAGATATGCGCCGCCTCTGTCTGCTGCAAATTCTCTGTATCGAGATATTGCTCGAATTATCAGAAAACTTAGGAACCAAACTATTCCTGCAACAATTAGGATGAGAAATGTATTTCCACCTTGTTGTCTGTTACCATATCCATAACCGCCCCACATTGTACTAAACATGGATGATTGCATCAAGTACCATGCAATTGTAGAAAACAAACTGGCAAGTGTGATGATTGTAACATCCCTGTTTCTAATGTGGGTAATTTCATGTGACAAGACGCCTTCAAGCTCGTCTTTGTCTAGGATTTGCAATATTCCAGTACTGACAACTATTACTGATCTTTTGGGACCTTTTCCAGTTGCAAATGCATTTGGAACATCGCTTGTCATGACTCCTACTCTGGGTTTTGGAAGATTTGCTTTTTGAGCCAAGTTCTCTATTATCTGATGTAATACTGGATATTCTTCTTTTGATACGATTTTGGTCCCTGTACTCCATAGTACTATTCTGTCAGAGAAAAACCACTGTGCGCCTATCATTAATCCTGCAATCATTGCAATTGGAATGATGCCTAGTCCGAAATACATGGCAATAAAGCTCAAAAATGCTAGATAGATTATTGTGAGTACAAAAAAGCTAATTGCCATTCTTATAGTTAATTGTAAATCACGTTGCATGTTGGCATGTTATGGTCTTGGTCATAATTTAAAACTTGAGAATTATGGTTCTGCTGATTTATTCTGATATGAGTGACATGTTTGAAAAGCAGTCTAGTTTTTAAAATTTGGGTCGTATTTTTGTAGATAGTGCTATCGTTGATACTATTGCTAGTGCAAATATTATGACTGCTAGTGAACCAAATTCTGGGACTGCTGGGATGGTACCATTGGTTTGCTGTGTTGAATTTGTTGCAGGCGGTGTTTGACCGGCTGGCGTAAAGGTAAATGTTGTCTTGGCAGTCTTGTCTGCACCACCATATGTTACATCGATTTCATATGTGCCGGGATTTTTCCAGAGGCTACCACCTGCTACTATTGAAGCTGAATATGCATTGCTTGCACTAGGGTTTGTTTGTGTAATGTATACTGGAGTTTGAGAACTATCTTTGACTACTATTGATATTGGTACGCCAATCTGGTCAGCTACTGTACCTGATACGGTAATTGTGTCACCGTCAGAGTAGGTTGCTTTATCAGTTGTTACAGTAATTGGAGCTTGGGCAGTTGCTGCCATGAATGAGATTGTTAAAAGTGCGATTACGGCAAGAGATGTTTTTGAATTCATCGTTACTATGTCTATCCTTATTGTTTGATATTTAAGATTTAATCCTTTTAGATCGAGCCACTTTGGATGTAGTAAAACCGCTAATGTGTGATTTTATCTGTGTTTTCCAGTCTCAAGGTGATCTTAAAATAGAATATTACTAGAGGGTTACCATGCAAGGCTCAAACGCACTTGATAATTATGATGCAGTAAAAGCAAAAAAATCTCTAAAAATGTTGTTTGCTGACAAGAGCAACGAATTTCGCGAATTGGCTCATGGCATAGGGTACCCTACCACTAACAATGACTGGGAATCTATAATCCTGAACTTTTGCCTAGACTTTAGCGATTGTTTCAAGGCATGGTCAAGCAAGGATCTTGATGCAGACCACATGCAGGTACACAAGTGCAATACCATGATGCGACAAATTGGCCTTGGTAAAACTAACATGATTGAAGTCACACATCTTGAAAATATTGCATATAGAATTGCTGAAGATTTTAAAGCAATTTACAAAAGAATCGAATAGATTTTTTTACAAACACGAGTTTATCCTTCAGAGGCTGATTTTCCGCCGTCTACGTTAAGGATTATTCCTGAGATCCACTTTGATTCATCTGATGCAAGATATATTGCAGCATTTGCCACATCTGCTGGTTGTCCTATTCTGTTTATTGGCTGCCTGTCTTCCAATGCTTTTCTTGCTTCAGGATAATCAAGATATGATTTTATCATTCCAGCATTGACTATACCAGGATTGATACAGTTGCAACGGATATTTTTTCTTGCATATTCTACTGCCAATCCCTTGGTGAACATGTTGATTGCAGCTTTGGTTGTACAGTATACTGTTAGGTGAACCTTTGGTATTGCCCTCTCTGCTGAGATTGAACCTATGTTGATTATACTTCCACCATTTTTGTTATCAAGCATTTTGATTATTGCCGCTTTTGTTATCCTAAATGTACCAAACATGTTGGTGTCAACTAGTGCATTCAAATCTTTTTCTTGCATTTCATGAAAGTGGATTGGGTCAGTAATTGTTCCTGCATTGTTTACTAGAATGTCAATTCTTCCATAATGATCCATTATCTGATTTATGGTCTGGATTACTTGGGATTCATTTGTGATGTCACATGCAATTGCAACCGTTTTTGTCGCATGATCTCCAATTGTTTTTCTTACTTGTTCTAGCTTGCCAATTTGTCTTCCAAGTAAGACTACTTTTGCTCCTTCTTCTACAAATTTTTTGGATATTTCTAATCCAATGTCACTTGATGCACCAGTGACAATTGCCACCTTGTCTTTTAGACGCACGTATGGTAATGGATATTATAGTATATGAATAATTATGGTGAATTTCATCAACTGGTTTTCTTTGATATCTTTTGAATCTCTTGTGTAACTAGGGGCAAAAAGGCTCCCACATCTGTCACTATACCTAGTGCTTGCCATGTTCCTCTATCCATGAGTTTTGTTACAGTTGGCTGACT
>JAJPEA010000060.1 GCA_023252335.1 Nitrosotalea sp. | reverse complement strand
TAGTTATTTGAAGAGGTTTTCTCCGTATTTTCTATAATTTTGCAGTTTTCTCTTTGATCAATTCTACAATTTCTAACTTGCGTTTTATGTCCATATCTGGTTCCATTGTAACGTAGACAGTCTTGCGTTTTGGATAGATGACAATCTGAGTAATCTTTTTGCGTTCAATATGTACATAATTTACTGGTCCAAGACTTTTGTCAAATTCTTGTCTGATTTTTCTTCTTGTTGCTACTTGTTTGCAGAAATGTTCTTCTTCCTTTTGTGACTTTAGCGAAGTCTTGCCTTCCTTCATTATTGCTTCCGATATGTTCCCCTTTAGGTCTATTATAGCTGCAAATCGCATCATTCGATCTAATCCAATGATGTCTTCTACTATTGGAAGTAGGTTTACTTTGCCATTCTTCAAGTAACTCGAACCAAAGATTCAGGTCTCTAAATATATCTCAATGCCCATTTCCACCTATGGATAAGATTGTTCAATAGGTATGTACAAACTTCGCAAAACTCGTTTTTTACTTATTAACTTTTTATATATTAAAAATAACAATAACCCATAAGCGATATGTTTGACAAATTTCGAAAGAAAAAGGATGAATTTGGATCGGTTACTTCAGGAACAGAAGATAAGATCGCTGACCAATCAGGCAAGGTTTTTCAGTATGAACCAGAAGCAACGAATGTAAAGACATCCGAAGTCATGGAAGAATCCCGTTTTCGCCCTTCAGAACAAGTAAAAATACCGGAACCTATTCAACAAACTCGTATGAGCACATCAGGTGAAGATATAGGAATCAAGGCATTAATGGATAAGAGAACCAAATTAGAAGAAGCCATAGACTATGTAGGTTTAATGATCAAGGACCTCAAAGACAAGCGAACTAGTCTAGAAAAAAATATCGAAGATGAATCAGTAGATATCAAAAATCTAAAGGAGAAACTTGTCAAAGTAGGTCAATACATAGAAGAAGAAAAACAGGGCATCAAGACATTACAACAGAAAAGAGGTGAAGTTGAAAAAGAAGCAGATGATGTTGCTGTAATGATTACCAACCTACGAGAAAAACTGATCAACATTGATCAAGTGGTAAATGAAGAGGGTAGTAAAATTGCAAAATTCAAAGAGAATAGACCAAAGACCGAGTCTTCTCTAACCTAGAATGTAAAACTCTCTTTTACTAGCGTATCCAGATTTTCCTTTATTTCATCATCAGAAGATAATGAACCTAGATCTCTTACCAACACCTCAGTTGCAAGGCACTGGTTCTTAGAGTATTGATAGTAACAATCTAGTTTTTCTTCGTATGTCTTTGCACTGTAATAAGTAGTCCAGAAGTTTTCTGTAGAATGTTGAACATACAGAAGGAATTTTTTAATTATTGATTCAATCTTTGGAGAAGGATTGTCTTTTACCAATCCAATTAGAATCTGCTCTAGCTTGCTGTCTAGATTTGATTCATAAATAAGCTGATACACATCCCCATCCCTTTTCATGACGGATTTACGTCATCGTATGATAAAAGCTTTATAGAGAAATTGTACACATGTTTGAAAAATTATCTAACAACTTTGAATAATCAAGAAAATTCAAAAATTTAAGATGAAATTACACACAAGCCTTAAATATTTTATTCACGTACTAATACTCCCTGTCAAAGGACATCCTCCCAAGATAGGTATCATGCAAGCAAGTGTGATGTGCAAAGAGCAATCTTTCCACATAAAGCATCCCGAGGCACCCCCGAAGGAAAGTGATGACAAAGGTCAAAACATGCTTTGAGTGTATCACACTCACAAGGTGTGGTCTCCACACTTCTGCATGATTAAATTTTCCACAAATAACAAAGAATAGACAAAACTATGGAGATTTTTCAAATGCATTATACAATAATGTCCAGTCATTGATTACTAGAACGATGCAGCTTCAAAATAAACGCTGGATGTGGTATTTGTTGCCATCTCAGATTACTTCCCAAGGGTTAAGCACTGTAATTCCATTATACGTAATCTTTCTTGGAGGTGACATAGGAGAGGTAGCTATCATATCTGCTCTGCAAAATGGCGCAATAGCTACTGGATCATTGGCGTGGGGAAAAATAATTGACAGATTTCATTCTAAAAGGCTGATACTTCTTACATCATCCTTTTTTGTTTTGGTTTGCAGTCTTGGCATGTATTTTACCAATTCTGTCTACATTCTCTATGGATTGGCATTAGTACTTGGATTTTTTATGGTTGCAAAAAGCCCAGTTACCCAGCTTCTTGTAATGGAATCGGTACAAAAGAATCTCTGGAGTTGGCTATTTGCTAGGACATCGATCATCAGTACACTTGGAATGTTGGTTGCGATGGTAATTGGAACAGTTGGAAGTTTTTATTTTGATCTCAGACCATACTTTTTGATATGTGCTGTATCAAGCGGCATATCCATGGTTCTGAGTATATCTGTAAGGGACGATGATGGTGTTCATATCGAGAGAAGCAGTATTGCCCATTCCCTTTATGGTCTACGTTATTCAATCAGCCATCATCATTTTGTTTTTCCAAAGATTCTCGAAGTATATGATTTTAGACACATAATTACGCTATTCAAGGGAAGAATAAGCAATGAAATAGGCATATTCTATCTGGCTTCATTTTTTTTCTATTTTGGAAGTAACATGTATTTTACTGCCTGGACACCATTTTTGAAAAATCAGAATTTTTCAAATGCTGATGTCTTCTTAAATTATGCAGTTCAAATGGTAACCATGCTACTAGTATTTTTCATAGCTCCAAAAATAATATCAAAGTTTGGAGAAGAACGTTCAACCATTCTGGCACACATACCACGAATTTTAGCAGTACTTACTCCTGCCGTCTCATTGTTTTTTATGACAGGAACTTTGGGCTTTCCAGTTACAATAACATCTGCTTGTATGATGGTAATTGCATTTTCAATCTTTAGTACCTCTAGCTCTGTGATATTTTTCAAAAGCATCCCACAGGGATTTGAGGGAAAATATCTAGGAGTAAACAGCGCAGTAACAGGAATAGGAGTATTTGCAGGCTCTCTTGTTACAGGAGAATTAACAAAATTTCTAGGATATGCGGCTATGTTTCTATCTGCTTCTGCAGTGCTAGTGATATCACTAGTATTGTACAAAATATACTTCCGCTACAGATTATCGCATAATAAGATAATCTAGACGTAGCGTGTTGAGGAAGCTGATTGATCCGCAGGAGTTGAAGGCAATTTGTCGTTGATTGCTGCCTCGGCAACTGCAGAAGCCTCTTGGAGAATCTTGTCAGATTCTTCGCTTGATGCACTAGAGTCAATTCCAAAGTCGCCATTATGGAATGTGTCAGTCATAAGACCTCCAAGCATCTCAGTCATTCCAGATAGCTCACGGTCAGCCTCTGGCATGAATTTGACTAGAGAAGATTTGAGGTTCTTCATCAGGCCTATTGTTGGCATGATGGTTACTACAGTATCCCCTAGGTCGTGGAATGTGCTTAGTCTAAGCTCGATTTGTTCTAGAGCAATCCTAGCATTTCCTAAAAGCTTTGTTACTTTTCTAACTTCGGCTAATTCTTTTGATAAAACTTTACTTGCGGTGAGATCATGATTCTGTGTTGCAATTACAATTCTTTTGAATAACTTTTCATCTTTTTGTTTTAGCTTTGTAATCATTCCATCGAGTTTTGCAATTTGAGTTTGGAGTCTTTTTATTCCAGTCTCTAATCTTGGTTTTAGTGCACCTTTTGGTTTAATTACATCATTAAATTTTTCACCAAGGCTTGGTGTTTGCTGTCTTTGCCAATTGTTCGTAAATGTTGTCATGGTTACCACTGATAAAGTTGGTTTTTAATTTCAGGTGTGAAATACGGTTCACAGTATACTAAATTTAGCTGACAAGATATCAACTCCTAGTTCAGCACACGCTTGGCATTCATTTGAATAAAAAACTAAAAACTCGTGGATAACCATGATTGGATACATCCTACGACTAATCCCCGCACAGAGTCTTATTGCATTATTTGAATTGCAGTATTTCTCTGTGGATGGATTTTCTTTAGGTGAATAGCCAGTGCCTGGTTCGACGGCTGGAATTCACAACAAAGTGGACATTGTTCCATTTTATTTAATGCGGGTTCTGCAGAACAAATGTATTTAAAGGTTATGTACAAGTCTGTAAAATAATTTTATAAAAAAATTTTTGAAAAAATTATTCAAAAAAATTTGAAAAATAATTTTAAAAAAATAAATCAAGAAATATTATTTCAGAAAATTAAATTAATTTTGTCTCATGATCATCAGTCAAAAAAATAAATCAATGTAGAAGATTACAATATGGTAATTCGAATATTTGGATATTAATTAAAGATAATTGAGAATTTTTATACATTATTAATATAAAACAAGTAATTAATAGATTATGTACTCATAGTTAAACCTTTTTATTTATGTTAATCGAAATTCTTATAAGATATTATATGACTCGCGAATCCTTTGGTTCTGGTGGACGTTGTCCTCGTTGTGGAAAAGGTCCAATGGTAACTGATAACACTACAGGAGAAATGTTTTGCGGGGGTTGCGGTTTTGTACTTACAGAACGTGTAGAAGAATCCGGTCCAGAGTGGAGATCATTTTCTAAAGAAGAACATGAAGATCGAAGTAGAACTGGAACTCCTACTTCACTTGCAATGCATGACATGGGACTTGCAACAATAATTGGTCCTGCTGACAAGGATGCATCAGGAAAACCACTTTCTGCATCAATGAAAAGTACCATAGAAAGACTCAGAACTTGGGATAGTAGAAGTCAGGTTCATGAACCAGTAGACAGAAACTTTAGACAGGCTTTCAGTGAACTTGATAGATTAAAAGACAAACTTGCATTATCTGATGCAGTAATTGAAAAGACTGCTTACATTTACAGAAAAGCACTTGACAAAGGTCTTGTTAGGGGCAGATCAATTCCAGGACTTGTAGCTGCTGCATTATATGCAGCATGTAGAGATACTGAAACTCCAAGGACACTTACTGATGTTGCAAATGGAATTAACATCAAGCGAAAAGATGTTGCCAGATGCTATAGATTATTGTTACGAGAACTGGATCTAAAGATGCCGGTTGTTGATCCGATAAAATGTGTTGCAAGAATTGCAAGTAAGGCGGGCTTGAGCGAAAAAACAAAAAGACGAGCTTTACAGATTTTAAAAGATGCGGCAGAAATTGAAATTTCAGCTGGAAAAGATCCAATGGGACTTGCAGCTGCTGCATTATACCTATCATGTGTCATGAATGGAGAAAATAAAACACAAAAGGATGTAGCACAAGCTGCTGGGGTAACTGAAGTTACAATCAGAAATAGATACAAAGGATTGAAGGAATCACTCAAGCTCTAAATTTTTGTAAAATCATTTTTTTGCATTAAAATTAGTTTCTACTTTTCAGTAGTTTGAAATTAAATGGCGTTGGCCCTTATTCGTAGACAGACAGAGATTACCTCTTTTTATCCCACCCATGTGGGATTCACAATTCAAGTCTACGGAGCCACGCTCCCTCAAGCAGTAGATTTTACATCTTTCTGCATTATTTATCATAATACATCATCATATTTATCAGTTCATCTGTATTTTTCTATATTTTTGAAATTTTTTAATAAAATATTTCAATAAACCTAGACATAGTTTACGATCATTATACCACTATAACATGCATTTTTGAAGATTCACTAAAATGAGTTGTTTCAATCTTCGACAGACTAATTTGATGCAGTACATGATATCAGAAATAGATGAAACTTTCTGGCAAGGTTGCAATTGTTACAGGAGGTAGTAGAGGTATCGGAAAAGCAACTGCAATGTTACTTGCACAACATGGAGCAAATGTAGTAATCACATCAAAAGACAATACTAATCTTCAAAATGCTGCAGCAGAAATGAAAAATGTTGTAGCAATATCCGGAGACATTAGAAAAAATACAGATGTAGAAAATGTTGTAGAAAACACTTTAGAGATTTTTGGTAGAATTGACATTCTTGTGAACAATGCAGGAATTTTTCCCAAAGTAAAACCTCTACACGAGATTTCTGAAAAAGAATGGAATGATGTTATAGATGTAAATTTAACTGGACAGTTTCGTTTTACAAAAGCTGCAATACCCCATTTGATGAAAACAAGTGGTTGCATTGTAAACGTGTCATCAGACGCGGGATTGAAATCATTTGAAAATTTTGAAGCAGATGCATATACTGCCTCAAAAGGAGCACTTGTTTTACTTACAAAAGCATGGGCCGTAGAATACGCCAAACATAGGATACGTGTGAATTGTGTTTGTCCTGGAATTGTGGAGACTGATATGACAAAGCCATATCTTGGAACTGAAGCTGACAGAGAGATGGCAATAGCAGAACATCCAATCGGCAGAATAGGAATACCCGAGGATGTTGCAAAGGCAATACTTTACCTTGTTTCAGAGGACGCCTCGTGGATTACGGGTGCAATTTTACCCGTAGATGGTGGAATTATCACTAAATAATTATGCCAATAAAATTAATAGAACCTATTTCAAGGTTATAGCGTGACCCCAAAAAAGAAGAGTGCACTCAAGATAATCATCATGCTTTCAATCATATGGTTTGCCTCAGCATTACCTGTACCTTTCATATGGTCTAATCCAAGTCCCCAACAATCTGAGCAGTTCAGAACATATCTGGAGATAGCAGCCTTGATTTCTGTACCATTTATCGCAATGGCTGTTGCATGGACATTAAAGCCAGAACTTACTACACGTGGCTAGCCAAGAAACTCTACTGCTCCTAGTCCTTCGGGCGTTGTTTTAATCCACCTAGTTCTTCCAATCCTTTCAACTTCAATGAATCTCCACTCGTTTAGAAGCGGCTGGATGATATTTTTGTCAAGACTTGCAAATCTGGCTTGTTGAAAATTTTCCTCTCTTGCGTTTACCATGATGAGTTTTCTTTCGTATGCAATTTTTGCCATTTCTTTCTTAGTTATCTTTCCATTATTTTCTTGTATTATTTTCAAGGCCTGTACCAGAACAGGTTTTGGAGTATGGATTTCATAAGCTGGCAACTTGACAACTGACTTGAGTCCTGATGACAGTTGTGCACCCTTTACACTAGAGTAACTTTCTGGCTCTGCATAATATGGAGTAAGTTTTGTTTTTCCTTGAAACATCATGCATGCCATCATACACGCAATTGCTTGTATTTTTGATCCAGAGGAGCAATTTACAAAAATATCATTTCCATCTTCTTTTTGTACAATTTCTCGTAATGCCCTTAGGATCTTGAAGAGATCAAACCTATTGGAATGTGCTACTTGTACTTCGATCTTTTCTTTTTTTAGTTGAGCTCGAATTTTTTCCATGAATCCTTGAGCTTGATCCTTTGATGGTTCTGCATGCATCAATAACCACACCCTGTCAGCTTTCATTTGTTTTGCGGGAATTGCAATTCGGTCAATCTCAAAGCCTACAGGGGCTACATGTACACGGAGGTTTACTATCTTACTCATGTTAGTATGTATAGTTATCATACTATGGTGATGATATATAATAATTGTGTATCCTATACAGAAACATGCAACAAAAACTCACATCAGAGCAAAACAAGGTATCGGTTTATCCTAGAATACGATCAGTCTTTGAGAACTAGCTCTTCATCCAGAGCGTGGATTCCAAGTAATCTATGGATTTTATCATCTCGTCAAGCTTTGTAGCAACTGCAGTCACTGCTTGAAATTCTTCATACATCATTTTTTCTTCATCTTGAGATAGTACTTGTTTTTCTGCAGTATCAAAGAACTTGTCTTCCTTTGTCAGGTGATCATCAAGATAAACTGCATATGCCTTGAGAAATCTTGCAACAGGTTCTCTTTGGTCTTCTCCTGACTTCCACTTTTGCAGGTGCTTTGAAATGTTTGCCGCTATTCTTCTTCCAAACTCGTGTTCAATCATAAATGCCCGAATTTCTTGTTTTAGAGAATCATAACTTGCAACGCAAGGAAAATACTGGTCTTCTTCTCTTGCATAATGTATTGCATCCAAAAATTCTGACATGATTGAAACCATTATTTGCATATCAGAAAATGGAATGTCATTATTTTCATTTAATGCGGTATAACATTTGGTAATTATTTTTTCCAGCCTGCGTATTTGTCTATGATCGTTTCGTAATGTTCCAGTTCCGCTCATATCAGATCCTATTGATACTTATGGATTTACTGTAAATAGTATTACCTTTTTTGGGTTGTATTGGATTATGGCAAAGTGTGGCATAGAGGAACCAACACCATAATATCCAGCAGGACCTCCAAGGCCTAATCTTATTAGATAATCACTAGTTGGCTTGATTTCGATTTCTTTGCTTTCCAATACATGTCCTGCAAATTTTTCTTTTTTTGGCTCAAGATTAGAATAAATCTCATGAATTTTACCTGCTTGGTGAACCAGGGCAGCTTCCATGTGCTGGTGTCCACATAGTATGATATGATTACGGACATGCTTTTCCACTTCTCTGAACGCAGATGATGCTTTGTAATGGTACCCATGATAACTAAAGAACTCAAAGCCTTCATCTGTGAGTCGCTGCCAATTTCTTTGATAGAGCCAAGCATCACTATTGGCATTTTTCGGGGTTATTTTCTTTGGATCCAATGGTCCCCCGTGAACACAAAAGAGGCCATTTTTTGTATCAATGAACTCTTGGTTTCCAAATGTTCCGTCTTTGTTCTGTTTGAAAAATGACAGGTCTTCAGCATCAAGATTTTCATGTGCATCCATGCTTTCAAAAGAACTTGCACTCACCTTTTTTCCACTCAGAAATCCTTCATCATGATTACCTATCACAGAAAATACTGGATAATTTTTTTCAAGTGAACGCAATTTTGATATGACTTGTTTTGGATGAACACCACGCTCAAGCAAGTCACCTAGATTGATGATTCTAGAAAATGAACCATACTTTTTTACAAACTCATCACTTGATACGGTCTTGATTATCAGGTCAAGCCCGTTCAGATCTGCATGTATGTCAGAAAAAACTAGATCCAATGAACTTGCTGTTTTTTAGCCTAATTTGAAATTTTTTGTGGTAAAGAATTGATTTGTGGAAAAACACGTGTAGATTGTGTCCAGGGTGACATGACGTCATTCTAGGATTATAGAATAAGAAAGTAAAAGTTTGATCTCAAATAAATAACAAGTCTTGTACATGTTATCAAATTAGCTTGCATCTTCATTATCCTACCCTGTGAGGATGTTAGCTGATTTATTATTCAGAATCAATTTTTTGAACAGACTGTTTTGGAATTGAAAGTTCTCGAAATGTGTCAGGATGAATTATCTTGGCTAAAATTTCAAGACCTGTTACTGTACGTGGACCTGGCTTGCTAAAGTACTCATTTGCATTTACTGCATAAACTTCTCCTCTGCTTGTTGCCTTGATGTTTTTCCATTTGTTATTTTCAAGTAACTTTTCGTATTCATCAAGTGTCCTTGATACATCAAATCCGCATGGCATTAGAATTATGATATCAGGATCAAATTGTACCATTTCTTCAATCTGTATTTTTCTTGACCTGTCTCCGGTTGCGCTGATTCCGTTTATTCCACCTGCAATTTCCACCATTTGAGGAACCCAATGACCTGCTGAGAAGAATGGATCAAGCCACTCTATGCATAGCACTTTGGGTCTTGAAACTTTTGGAGTATTTTTGATATAGTCAATTCTTTTCTGTAATTTCATAACAAAGTCTTTTGCCTTTTCTTGTTTTCCTACCTTATCTCCTACTTCAATGATATTTTCTAGTATGCCATCAAGATTTTTTGGATCTAGAACAAGAACCTCTGGTTTACCTCCAAGCAGCGTAACTGCTTTGTTTATTTCTCTTGTATAAGGTGAACATACTTCACAGATTCCTTGTGCTACAATCAGATCTGGGTCTGCTTTTTTGAGAACTTGTTCGTCTAGTACGTAGATGTCTTTTCCTGCATTTACTAATTCCGTTACCTTGCTGTCAATTTCTTGGCTAGACATTTTTTGCGGGTCAAAGGAGGAGTGGATAACTTTTGGCTTTGTCTTGGCTTCTGTTGGATAGTTGCATTCGTGTGTTACTGCCAAGACCTGATCTCCTACTCCTAGCTCATACAATATTTCAGTTGCACTTGGAAGAAAGGAGACTAGTTTCATACATGTATCATCTACGATATTTGTTTTAAACATGTATTCAAGTTTTGGATGATTGTAAATTTCTCCATACATATTCCTCAAAACTTAAGAATAGCCAAGGCTCGATTTGGTTGATGACTGATTTTACAGTTATT
>JAJPEA010000059.1 GCA_023252335.1 Nitrosotalea sp. | reverse complement strand
TTTTCATAAAATGGCATAAGCTACAAGGTTGACTGTAAACCCTTCGCCAACTTTATAATTTTTATAATCTTATCTGAAAATTCTAGACCCTAGATGAATTTTGGCTTAATATCATTTGACAACATAAACACTACATAACTAAAACAATAGTCATAGAGGATACATGCCAACATAATCTATTTGCATAATTGACAAATTATCAAATTATTATTCTGCTTTACAATGACTAAAATTCTAACAACAACGATCATTGGACTTCTCATAACATCTATGCTGATTTTACCATCATATGCGATGGACGAATCTGCAAATAAAAGCCAAATCAAGCACGTGTTGCTTATCTCTGTGGACGGACTGCACCAGTCCGACCTCAAATGGTATGTAGATAATCATCCAAACTCCGAACTTGCCAATCTGACCAAAGGCGGCGCAGAGTTTACCAATGCGCACACAGCAGTTCCGTCGGACTCTGATCCAGGTGGCACAGCATTAATGACAGGAGGCGATCCGCGCGCAACTGGTGTCTACTATGATGTCGAGTACAACCACGCCACCTATGAGGCAGGCACAACATCGTGCACCGGCCCGACCGGTGGAGATGTCATCTATGATTCACCAGATGACATAAACGTGACCCGATTCGATGCAGGTCAGAACATCCCGGGGATTGATACAAACCCGGCACTGATTATGGGTATGACGGGCACCCCGCAGACCCTACTGGTACCATCGACCTTCCCGGTCGACCCGATTACCTGCCAGCCAATCTTCCCACATTCTTACCTTAAGGTAAATACAATGTTCGAAGTAGCAAAGGCTGCTGGGTTGCTAACCGCGTGGTCTGACAAGCATCCTGTGTACGAGTCGTTCAACGGCCCGTCCGGTAAAGGGATCGACGATTTCTTCGCGCCTGAGATAGACTCTATTGCAATAGAGCCAAATGGAAATCCATATCCGGTTCACGATGCTTGGACTAAAGACGATGCAGCAACAAAGCAGTACGACAGCTACAAGGTACAGGCTATACTCAACGAGATTGACGGCTACGACCACAGCGGTGTGCACAAGATCGGTGCCCCGGCTATCTTTGGAATGAACTTCCAAGCCGTTTCAGTCGCTGAGAAGCTGTTCAAGTCACCGACCACTCTGATTGGTCCTGATTCATTTGGCAATTACATCGAAGACGCAAAGGTGCTAGGCGGTTATCTCCCGGACACAACCACCCCCGGTCCACTGTTAAAGTCAGCACTTGACTATGTCAACGCACAGCTGGAGAGGATGGTAGATGAGATCCACAATAAGGGCCTGACCAATTCTACAGCAATCATCGTGACTGCTAAGCACGGCCAATCACCGCTTGATCCAAATCAACTACTCAGGATCGATGATGGTCCTATCATAACTGCGATAAATAACGCATGGAATCAGAAGATAGGCTGTACATCAAACTGTACGTCTCTGATAGTTGCTGGAACCGACGATGACCTATGGCAGAGCTACTTGTCAGTCAAAACGCAGCCTGCTGCAGACTTTGTCAAGAGCTATCTGTGGAACTACACAGCACCGGCCACGGCCTATAACGGTACAACCATTTCTGTGCTCCACTCAGGTCTAGCTAAGATCTACGCTGGTCAAGAGGCTGCCAACTTCTTTGGCGTGCCAAATTCCGACCCGCGCTATCCAGACGTGTTTGGACAAGTTCAAGTTGGTGTCGTCTACACTGGCGGCAGCAAGATAGCAGAACACGGAGGCAATAACCCAGGCGACCGCGATGTTCCGATCCTAGTTTACGCACCAGGAACGGTGAAACCAGGCTCAAATAGCGACTGGGTAGAGACAACTCAAGTCGCGCCGACAATCCTCAAGTTGCTTGACCTGAATCCAAACCATCTACAGGCAGTAAAGATCGAACATACCCAAGTGCTACCAGGACTAAAGTAATTTCTAACTATCCCCTCTTTTTCATTTTTGTCCCACAGACTTGATTTTCTAGCGTAATTTGTAAAAATAAAAAATTTGGCAAGGCCCATTTCTTTTTATTCAATACCGTCAGTTACAATTCATGATGAAATTTACGATAAAAGAATCAGAATTTTTAAAGGAAAATGAGGGATGTAGAATAGCTACATGTACAAATGATGTACCACACATTGCACCAGTCTCATATTATTTTGAAGATGGTTTTTTCTATTTTGCAACAGACTATGACACAAAAAAATATGCAAATTTAAAAAAGAATAACAAGATTGCAATCTCTGTAGACTTGTACCTGCCTGGTCAACACAAAGCTGTTGTTGTCCAAGGCCTGACTAGTTTTATAGAAAAAGGCCCACAATTCAAACGGCTATATGAAATATTTTTCAAAAAATTTGCCTGGGTAAGAGAAGATCCTTGGAAAGAAGAGGAAGCACCGTTTGTAAAAATTACTCCAAAAACTAAGACAAGTTGGGGTCTGGGCTAGCTATTAAAATTCAGATCAAAGTCTTTGATAACCGAAGTCAAAAATGATTCTATAGTTGCTTGTCCTTTTACCTCATATGTTACTGATTGATTTGCTGCTATGGCAGAGTATTGCTTTGCGATATCATCACTACTTACAAGATCAAATGTTGTAGGTATGGTGACATTGCTATTTGCAAAAAGTGCAGGTCTTCCAGCTTCTGGAATGTCATCTGTTGTAAAGTGTCCATCTCCAAGAACTTGGCCATTTGCATATAGTTGATAATTAATTGTAGCAACAGTCAATACAATCGAAGTAGGATTTTGAAGATTAAATCTTACATCAAGATGTGCACGCTTTTCCAGTTTGTTCTCATCAAGAATTTTGATGCTTTCAATTTTTACTGTAACTTTGTTAAGATCACCCTGGAAAGAATCTGCATACACAAAGAAGAATAGCATCATTGCACCAAGACCCGCAAAGCAGGCTAGTATGACTAGTCTTCCCGTATTTATCAAATCTAAAAGCTACGTGGTCTGTTCAATTAAAAAACCTTCGTCAAATGGTTTTGTATGATAATAGATATTATTCGTCTACTCTGCAAATAGAACATGGTACTTGTTGATGCATTAATCATGTGGGCACATCTTGTTGCAGCATCAATCTGGGTTGGCGGTTCCATATTCATTGGAATAGTTCTTGCTCCACTTCTCAAGACATTTTCAGATTCTGTAGATGGAAGACTGGCAATAATGATTCGTGTGGGACGCAGATTCAACGTAATTGGGGTTCCATCTCTTATCATATTGATAATCACTGGAATCTACAACTCTATTGGATTCATTGAACGACCATCACTGATACTTTCCACAAACTATGGACTAGTTCTTCTCATCAAGGTGATTCTCGTAATTATGCTGATAATCATATTTGCAATACACGTACGATTAATACGCACTGAGGTGGAAAAAAGAATCGAGTCAAAGACTCTATCTGGGGAGCATTTACAAAAACTACGTTCAAAAATTATCATGCTTGGCAGACTGACCGTGATAATTTCTATTCTTATACTCTTGATGGCTGCATTGCTTCACTCAGGTGTCTGAGGTTCCAGAAATTCTTACCTCAAAACCGTCATCTAGCTTTCCTATTCCGTATTTGCAGCCAGTAATCTTTGCTGCAACAAAAAGATTTGTCTCCAAGTGTTTTGTAATCTGCTTTACTCTATATACTGAAGTTTCCTTTACAAGGGCAAGTGGAACTACTAGCATGTCAGAGAGATGAAGGTCAACACCAAGATTTGATTCGAGGAATTTTTTTGCAACTGATTCTCCAAGACCTTGCAAACCCTTTTGGTAAATACCGTCAGAGCCTGTGATTGAATTTACATCGTGTGAATATATCAACATCGAGCATCCCATGTCTATTGCATTTTCTTCTTTTATTACAATTTCACAATCAAATCCATTTTGAGTAAGAATGTTTTTTGCAACATATGCCTCTTTTTCCATTGCCTCCATTGGGATGTGAGAGCATACACACAAGATCTTGGCAGTTTTGGTATTTCTCTGAAGAAATGATATTGGTCCTGTATTCTTGCAAGGCTGTATCTGGGTTTCAACTAGTCCTCCTCCTTTTGGATAATATCCACGTCTTTTGACATCTAAAGTAAAATTGATTCCAATTCTAGATAGCGCTTCAGAAAAAACATGTCTTGTGTAATCAATTGTGGGACTCCACAGAACATCTGTGCCACCAACAATTGACAATTTCAAATTATTTCTCATCAATGAAACTGCAGGAATCAACACTTGCAAAACAAGTGGAATGCTGCCTGCAGTACCAATGTCTTCATGGAGATCTAAATCCAATCCATGAGAGGGAAAAAACTTTAACGAGGTTGAATTTACGTAAAGACCTTCTACTCTGGCTTGACAGATCTTTGATAATATTTTTACCCCAAGCAAATGTTGTGGTCTAAGACCTGGAACCTTTCGATTCTTTCGAATATTTTCTATCTCAACTGGTTTACCTGTAATTGCAGACAAGGTAACAGCACTTCGAATTATCTGTCCTCCACCTTCTCCAAAACCGCCGTCTATCTTTATTGATTCCATGACTAGCTCGTTTAATTTTAGAATCTAATTAATGTCCTGATCTTCTTATGTTTGATTAAATAACTCATGTGACTAAATGGTTTTTTAAACAAGGACAACAAGATCTCGGCAATGGATGGTCTTCTAATTGGCAGGTTTCAACCATTTCACAAGGGACATCTAGAAGCGGTAAAAATTGGATTGTCCAAGATTGATAATCTTTGGATAGGGATTGGCAGCTCAAACAAAAGTCATGAAAAAAGAAATCCATTCACTGCAGATGAACGAAAAGAGATGATTCTCTCATCACTTGATCCTAAAATGCTGGAACGAATCAAGATATTCTTTGTACCAGATACAGGCGATCATGAAAAATGGACTTTTCATGTTGATTCTATCGTACCGCCCTATGATGTGGTCTTTTCAAATGATGAATTTACTATCACACTGTACAAAAAAAGAGGAAAAAGTGTCTTTGAAGTTCCTCTGTTCAAGAGAGATGCAATATCTGGAACAAATATTCGTGAGTTGATAGCAAGTGGCAAAGACTGGTCAGATCTTGTTCCTGAAGGTACCAAGCAAGTGCTTTTAAAAATAGATGCAAAAAACAGACTGCTCAAAATTCTGTAATTTGAAATCATCTTCAATTTATACAATTTTCTTTAATCTTATTGATGTGTCAAATGCAGCTCTACTTGGTGAAATTATGCATAACGATAACGTTTAACTTAGAAATGAAAGCAAATGATCCTGTGCCATCACCTACTTCAAATCCATTAACATTTGGAAAAGAAATTGAAATGATTCGACAGAGATTCTTTATAGAGTACCGTTCATCATCTGAGACACAACATAGTGAAGAATACACATTCATGTGCAAGACAATAAACCCTAAAGGCATAGATAACATATTCATCAAATCACCAAAATTATTGCCTAATCTTAAAATCTATGATTCTGATGGATCAGAATTGGCATTAGTTACCAACAAATTAACTAAAGCATTAATCAAAAATTTATCTAAAAAGTCAAGTGGTACGATAAAAAATGAACTTGATGATTTACTAAAACAAATGAGTGACAAGAAAATCTTTTTGCTTTGGATAAAATTACCTTCAAACAGACGTTTTTTCCAAAATGAAACTAGGGTAATCAAATTGGAATATGATGCAACACAGAGTGAAACACATAGAAAACGTGTTTTAGAATTCCATTCAGCTCCACATGAGACTTTTTACACCATAAAATCTCCTAGCGATTATCGTTTTTTTGGTGAAAAGATGATAATCTATAATCCTGATGGTACCACAAAAGAGCAAAAGAATGGCTGGAAAAATAAGAAAGGAGATCCATATTACTTCAATAAAGGTCCCAACTATGTTTCAATAAGAATAAGCCCTAACACTCCAGAGAAAATTGTTTTCAATTATTCATTTTTACCCACTACCAAATTAGTGGTGTTTCCATTGTTTACCTTGGCTTTACTGTTTACTGCCTCAATTTTGCTTCTATTATTACAGAGCCATACCGCATGTACCAGGTTCAATCTTTGCACGATAGCCCCACCTATCGTTGCTAAGCATTTGGAACTAGGAATAGGAATCATTGGTGCGGCATTGGTAGTTCCAGGGTTGATCCAAAACCAAGACGTCAGGACTGACTTGAACCTTTTCTACATAGGGCCAATCATTTTGTCTGTAATAGGCATATTTCTATAAAATTAGATTGACTGAAAAGATCTTATAGTCGTTTTACCCTAATACACGCGTATGGTCCAAGAAGAAGCCGAGCTCGAGTCTGAGGCTATTGCGCTCTTTAACTGTGACAAGAATTTACTACACTATCTAGTGGATTCAGCAGGAAGTATCGGTCCAAGTAAGCTAAGTAAGACAAAAGAAAAATCATCTTAATCTGTTATTTTGAATTTCTAATCCGTTTTGTGCAGAAACAGGTCTATTCTGAGCCTAAAATACGATCAATATTTGCGAACTTTAATTATAAATAGCGGTGAACTTGCTTGCAAATTGGAGAATTTATTTGGAATATCTAGTCATGTTACCAGGACCAACAAATGTTCCTGAAAGAGTAACACGTTCAATGTTTACTCACATGATAAATCACAGAAGTAAAGATTTTGTAAAGTTGTATGTAGATACTATTGAAAAAAGTCAGAAAATTTTTGATACAACAAGTGATGTAGTGGCCCTTAGCGCATCTGGAACAGGTGCAGTAGAGGCCTCTGTTGTAAACATGATAAAGAAAGGTGACAAGGTAATAATTCCAGTCAACGGCGAATTTAGCAACAGACTCTCAACAATGTTAGAGTGGGCTGGTGCAAATGTTATACGTCTTACAACACCATTTGGAGAAAATGCAACCTTTGATCAAGTAAAAGAAGCATTTGACAACAACAAAGATGTTAAAGCATTCTATGTTGTTTGGAATGAAACTTCTACTGGTACAATGGTCAAATATCTTGACAAGATAAAAGATCTTACCGCAAGAAATGATTCCTACTATGTAGTAGATGGAGTTTCAATACTTGGTGGAGAAGAATTCCATATGGACAAATGGGGAGTGGATGTATGTGTAACAGGTGCACAAAAAGCGCTTGCTGCCCCTCCAGGAATTTCACCAATTGCAGTTAGCCAAAAAGCAAAAAAATACATGATTGCAAATCCTCCTCCGACATTCTACTTTAACATGGCAAGATACTTCAAGTATTATGATGACTCTAAAGAGACACCATTTACTCCTGCAATTCCATTGCTTTATGCATACAGAGAGGCACTTGACATTATTCTAGAAGAGGGAATTGACAACCGAATCAAAAGACACAGAATTTGCTCTGATGCTCTTTACAGTGGACTGAGCACAATGGGATTGTCTCCATTTGCTAAAGAAGATGCACGCTCTACAGTTGTAATTGCATTAAACTATCTTCAAGGGCTAGATGACAAGACATTTCGAGGAACACTCTCTGAAAAATTCCGAGTTCTAGTTGCAGGTGGATTTGGAGATCTAAAAGGCAAAGTATTTCGAGTTGGATGCATGGGAGAAGTAAACAAGTATCATGTAATGAGAACAATCTCTGCAATTGCATCTACACTTGATATGATGGGTCACAAGACAAATCCAGAAGCACTAAAAGTTGCCGAAGACAAACTCAAATCATTATAATTCGTGTTAACTTAATATTAGGAATTCAAAGGATCGATCACGTTGGCTTTCCAAAAAGGCACTTTAATTCTAGTGGATTACACTGCCAAGGTTAAAGATTCAAACGAGGTATTTGAGACAACACGAGAAGTTGACGCTAAATCAAGTTCAATTCATGATGCAAATGTCAAGTACCAACCAAGACTCATTTCAGTAGGGGAGTCGTGGGTCCTAAAGGGTCTTGACGATGCACTAGCAAATACAAAAACTGGCGATAAACTTTCAATCGAAGTTCCTCCAGAGAAAGGATTTGGAATGAGAGATTCTGGCAAGGTTCGCATGATTCCACTTCGCAAACTTGGAGACGATGCAGAAAAGGTTACAGTTGGAGATACAATAGAGATTGATGAAAGAACAGGAATTGTAAGATTCATTGGTTCAGGTCGAGTCCAAGTTGATTTCAACCACCGATTTGCAGGAAAAACAATTGTTTATGATCTTAATGTTATAAAATCACTTGACACAGACCAAGAAAAAGTCATGGGATTGCTCAAGCGAAGATTCCCAATTGATGAATCAAAGATCGCATTTGAGATCAAGGGTACAGCAGTTGATGTTACTATTCCAGAAGAAGCAATGATGATGGAAGGTCTTCAGATTGTAAAACGCGCAATTGCAAACGAGATCTTCAAGTTTGTTCCAAAACTAGAAAAGGTAAACTTTGTTGACACTTACAACAAACCAAAGCAGGAAAAACCAGTAGAACAAAAACCAGCTGAAACAAAAGCTGTTCCACCAAAAGCAGCCTAGAATTATAGTACGCCAGTACTTTTTGCAAGATCTATAGCTTTTTCTCTATTCATCTGTATCTTGCTGAGAATTGTGTATCTCTCAGGTCTTAGTGATTGTGCAATTGTCAGTGCCTCTGCAAGAATCTCTGGTTCTAGTCCAATCTCCTTTGCCTTGGTTGGTGCGCCTACGTTTTTTAACATCTGAATTATCTTCTTCCAGTCTTGACCTTGGATCTTTGCAACAAGTATTGCACCAATACCGCATTTTTCTCCATGTAGGCCAACTCCTGGCCTGAGATGATCAACTGCATGAGAAAACAAGTGCTCTGCACCAGAACATGGCCTGCTGCTTCCAGCAATACAGGCAGCCACGCCTGAGCTGATTAATGCCTCTACAATCATTCTAACATCTGGGTTTTTCCTAAAATCTTTTGAATTATCAATAATTATCTTTGCGCTCATTGATGCAAGATTTGCAGCATAGGTTCCAAAATATTCCCCGACATTGTCTCTTGCAAGTTCCCAGTCTCGTACTGCAGTGACTTTGGCCATAAGATCACCACAACCGCTCGCTAATAGTCTCCTTGGGGCCTTTTTCAAAATTGCAATATCAACAAAGACCCCCAAAGGTGCTGTGGCAATTATGGAATATGGCTTGTCACCGCGCAATGAAACAAAGGGGCTTGCAATACCGTCATGTGAAGCAGAGGTTGGTATGCTCACAAATGATTTCTTTAATGTAAACGCAATCATCTTTGCAATGTCAACAGACCTGCCTCCCCCAATCCCGATTATCAAATCGCTCTTGTCTTTTTTTATTTCATCAAGTGTCTTTTTTGCAGCCTTGACATCATTGCTTGTACTTTTATGCCACACATACTTGATCTTTGAATCCAAAAGCGATGCAGAAATTTTCTTGTCAGTTATCTTTCGCACCTGATCTCCTGAAACTAGGGAAACCTTCTTTGGATTTGACAGGCCTACCAGAAAATCTCCAATGTCGGAAATATTGTTCTCACCTATGAGTATCTTCCTTGGTAGCTCCATTATGTGAGAAGCCATGGTTTTCACTTGGAACTTGGTTATTTATCGATATCCTGAATAATCCAAAGTTATTTAAGCGGGTGATATGCAAACCGAAGTAATCTCAAGTTAGGAGAAAGTTATTTGTCAGACTATATTGAACAACACACATACCATGGAACAACTACAGTAGGAATAAGCTGTACTGACGGTGTCGTTTTATGCGCAGATATGAGAGCAAGCGCAGGATATTTCATAGCAAATAACAATACAATGAAGATCCAAAAGATCGATCATCATGCAGGAATGACAATTGCAGGAGGCGTTGCAGATGCACAAAATGTAACAGACATGCTGCGATATCATTCAAACATACACAGAATTGACAAACAAGAATATCTACCAATCAAGTCAATTGCAAGACTTGCATCGTTGATATTTTTCCAAAATAGATACTATCCATTCATCGCAGACATCCTCGTTGGAGGATATGACAAGCAAGGTCCAGCACTTTACAACATCGATATGTTTGGATCACTTGACAAAAAAACATACGTAACAACAGGAAGTGGCTCTCCGGTAGCATACGGTCTCTTGGAAAGTGAGTACCGTGATGGCCTAACAGTAGAAGAGGGAAAAACAGTTGCCCTAAGAGCGGTAAAAGCTGCAATCACCAGAAACATTGGAACTGGTGATGGAATCAATGTCGCAATAATCGACAAGGACGGATACCGACTCTTGACAAAAGAACAAAAAAAAGCCATAATTACGCTTTAGTGATTTAATGCAAAGAAAACAAGCACAACGTGAACTGTTACCAAGATAGATTACGAGGGACCAAGAATTGCAATCTATACCAAGAACCCCAGATACCTGATGGAACACAACGAAGTAATCTCCAACATGGTAAATGTAATCAAAAAAAGAATTGTAGTAAGAAC
>JAJPEA010000058.1 GCA_023252335.1 Nitrosotalea sp. | reverse complement strand
TTGGCCATTCTTTCAAATATTTTAGCACTGATCTTACCTGTGGCAGAGCGTGATATGATATCAATAACTTGAGATTTTTCTTTTTCATTTGTTACAAAGCTAACCTTGCCTTTCATTTGATATCCTTTTAGATTCTCCTTGTCAAATACTGCAACGCTGACCCATGGGACATTTTGAAAATTATAGTGAGATTTGTGTTTGAAAAAATCAAGCCAGTAGATAGCATCCTCTGAAGAGTAAAACGTAGTTCTAGGTGACAGGTTGCACATTCCATTTAGATCAACAGAGCCCACTACGACAAATTTTTGTCTAGACATCATACTTTGGACTTCTTTTGGAATTTTGACCATTGTTCATCATTCCACAATCTTTCAATTAAAACCAAAACATGATTATCCAGTATGATAATTACAGTTTGTCATACATGATGGTTATCAGTATTGATAATCGTAATTGAATTAAAATAAAATCATACATGCTAGTACCACACAATGAAATCGGTCACATTGCTAGTAATTTTGGTTTCAATCACATCATTTGGAACAGCATACGCAGATTCTTCATCTACAATGAAGGGATCAGGAATTGCATTGCTAAATTCTGGTTCACCGCAAATGTACGTATCAAGTATTAGGTTTCTACTTTCAAATCATGCAACAATTGACAGTGGCTTGATAACAATAAGCACAGATCAAGGTACAATAATTGAAAGAATGAAAACAGACCAATGGAATTTTTCATATGGTACTGATGGTTCATTTCATGCATCTGGACCTGTAATTTCAGGAAATAACACACCGTATGACATGGTTTTAGACGGCAATAGGTTACTTGCATCAGTGGCAGGATCTTTGTGGAAAATAAGTGCAGAACTGAAAAACAACAATCAAAATTATATTTTAGAATATCTTGTAAGCAGCAAGGGTCATCCAAACGACAATGTGACATCATATCTGACTGCCAATGTAACCATACCAAATGGTAACTCGGTGCAGGCTAGCACCGGCTTCTTTTTACCACTCAACTTGGAAATTTTACAAGGCACAACTGTAACATGGAAAAACCAAGACAACATTGAACATACAGTCCAGAGCATAAACAGTCATGGAACTAGCATTTCAATGTTTAACAGCCCTGTTCTAAAGACGGGGGACGTGTTTACTTACAAATTTGACAAGCCTGGCGTGTATCACTATTACTGCTCCATACACCCATGGCGAATTGGTGTAGTGACTGTATCATAGGTACACCCTTGGTAGAATCTAGTATACGTGTTCGTTAAAGTCTGAACCAAGAGCTATGCTGATTATTGTAGTATTCGAAGTTGTTTTGCAATTCATCGCAAGTCCTGGCAAAAATTGGTGAAATATTTGTTTTAAGAGTTGTTCTGTAAAAAGTGACCATTTAATTCCAAGATTGTGTTGTATTATGAAATGATGTATGCCTCCTTCTGTTCTATGATCTGATGTCATGCCAGAAGCACGCATGTAATCTTCAAGTGCCTCGATTGCTCGCTTCAAGTCATAATTTCCTTTCATGAACATGACCCAGTCTTTTATCAATGGAATCATGATGTCAATTATTTTGTTTATTTCATCACCCTTCATTTCATCTCCAAGTATCCTGAGAATTTCTTTTGGTACCGGAATTATGCCAATCTTGTCTGCAAATCTGCCCCATTTGACATATTTTTCCAAGATTTGTTTTACTAGAACATTTTGAGATACTTCCTTTTGCATTGCCTCTGTCTCTAGTTCGTTTACAATATACTCTGGAAGTCGATAACTTATGCTCCTTGTTTGTTCATGTTTTGTAGGATGTGGCTGTCTTTTAACAGGCATTTGGTATTACGTGCATGCCGGAATATAATAAGAATGACTATTGTATTACAGAAACCATATCATATTTTAAAATAAAAAGATGTAAAGTTACTTGGATTGTACTTTGGCATCTTTCTTGATACTGCTGGATTTTTTGGCAACTCTACAATCAGTCCCGTTATTCATTTTTGCAATCATGTCTGATTCAGCAATTCGCGTTCAATCTTGTCACTACCACATTTTATACAGATCAGTAGATCTCTTCTGATACCTGTTCTTGATGATTCCAGTCATAACAGATGGACTGTTCGTTCATTATACTATACCTGTGCCATATGTAATATCCAAGTCTGCACTGCCGTGCAATGCAGTCCTACTTGTTATATCAGAAAAATTGAATGAACCATCATGCAAGTATTAATCCAGGGCAAACCTGTTCAGGAAGAAACAACAAAAGATACGCTGCTTGAAATCATGGCAGACAAGTATTCTCGTGTAATACTAGAATCAACCATTGAAATGCCAAAATCAGTTATTGATCTTAGCAAAGAATGTGATGTGCCAATCAGTACTGCGTACAGAAGAGTACAGAGATTGCATGGCCTCAAACTGCTAAGCATATCAGGCTCGATTAATGAGGATGGAAAAAAGTATTTTTTGTACAAAGCCAAGATCAAATCAATCATGACTTGTTTTAACAATGGCATGCTTGATGTAGAAATTGTTCCTAATTTTGTATAAAGTTAGGAGTCCAAATTTTTCTTACAATCACAACTGAGAATCATGCCAGCGTTTTAAATTCAAATATTATGTTAAACATGTAATGACAACAACATCTGCAATTTACACTGCGCCTGCTATAACACTAGGTCCTACAAATAACATTCATGAAGCAATAGTATTGATGAAAAAAAATGACATAAAAAGAATTGTCATTGTAAATAATGATAACATTCCTCTTGGCATAGTGACTGAACGCGACATTGGCAAGTTTTTAGAAAAGGATAGAACATCAAGAACCTTGGATAACATACCACTTGACAAAATAATGAGTAAACATTTAATCACTATCGCAAATGACCACGAGGAACTTTTAGCACAATGTGCAATACGTATGGACACATTTCAAATAGGCTCTATTGTCATAATCGATTCTAATGGAAAACTAGTAGGAGTTGTTACAAAATCTGATCTTGTGAACAACTTTTCTACAACATGTATAGACATCTACAAGGTCAAAGATCACATGAATGGTAAAATGATAACATGTCGCAAGTCTGACTCTGTAACGTTTGCTCTCAATGCATTAAATAGAAACAAAATAACAAGACTTGTCGTAACTGACAATGATGGCAAGCCAATTGGTGTGATTAGTTATAATACATTTTTGAAAAATAGTGATTATTTTAAACTAGGAACAAAAACCAGACTAGAATATCTTCCGCTAAAAACTTCTGCAGAAGAATTACAAGTCAGTGATTTAATTGGCGATGAACTTCTCACAATCGAGTCAGAAGATGACCTTGCCAAGGCTGCAAGTATAATGACCAGGTATAAGATAAGTGGCATGCCAGTAGTGGATCATAATGGAAACTTGGAAGGAATGATTAGTGCAACTGATGTCATCCGTGCATATCATGAAGCAAAAGTTCATGCCATATTGCAAAAATATGATCCTCATTTTACATGAGATGTGATCTAGACCAATCTCCAAGTCAGCACAATAGAGAATAACTGTCCAGAGATTATCTGTTCCTATTTCATCCTAAAAATTAGAGTCTTTTATTTTTTCAACATGTCAACTGACATTGCAAGAAATCAGGAATTATGGTTTGTAATCGTTTAAAAGATATCTTTTTTGTTTACTTTTCTAATAGATGTCTTCAAACGGTCCTTCTTACCATGTTGGGCCAGATTTCTAGCTACTTTGCTGCCAAGTGCATCAAAAATCTTTGAGAGATCCCATCCCATTTCTGCATAGTTGAAGGTTCGATATGGGCTAAATATTCTGACTAGGACTTCATAGTGAGGCTTGTTTTTTGTTTGATTATGTATTGCCTTAATTGATGCTTTTGCCTGTTCTACATCAGGAAATACTTTGATAAGATTTCTAATTATTTTATCAAACTTTTCCTTGACAACCTTTGCACTGGCATAATCTTCTGGAAGACCAACAATGAAAAGTGGGACATCACTTGCTATTTTTGATTCAAGTATATTCACTATATCTTTGTAAGTGATTATTCCGTGTACATTACCCCACAAAGTAAGCAAACAACAAGATGCATCATTTTTCAACATTGACTCTATTACTGTATCAAGAGATGCGTGTGTGTCAAGATTTGGAATACGTGTACTACCCATATTTCCAATCGCAGATTGGTATTCCTTGTGCAAATCCAGTCCTCGTAATTTATTTCCCAACCTCTCTGTAGGTTTTATCACTTGTAACAGGTGCATTGAAGTCAATACATGTGAGACTTTGTTGGCTTGGAGTACTGGGAGATGATCTATTTTTTTGGTAATCATTATTTTTCTTGCAGTTGCAAGAGAATCAGTACTTTTTATTATAATTGGGTCTGCTGTGAGAATGTCGTTTGCAGGCATCCATTTCAAGTTCTGTTTATGCAACAATTCAACAATGTCTTTTACATCAACTATTCCTATTATCTTGCAGTCTTCAACAACTGGAACAGAGCGCATCCTATAATGAGATAAAATTGCAGATGCCTTTTCTACGGTGTCATTTCTAGTTAGAGATTGAATTTTTCGCAAAATTGGTTTGATTTTCATATTTTCAATATCTTTTGTTCCTAAAAGTTCTCTTGCGCTTATTGTAAGCACATCCTTGTCGTCCATACAAAATACTTCATACGAATTAGAGTTTACCAAAGCTGCAATTGTCTTGGATACAGTATAGGAAACATCAATGGTGGTTGCTTTTCGTAGTATCTTGTCTACTTTGAGATCCCGGACTGGTTTCAAGTGTGCATGAATAATTTGCGGTGTAGTCATTGTTATTCTTGCTAATTATAATTGATATAAAAAGAAACAAGGTGATTTTTGATTGTGATAATCAACAGCATCAATGAATGACACATGTCATACTCATGCCAAAGTAATCCATATGATAGACCACCCCACTATATTTTGAAAGTATTTTGCTAATCAGATGAACAGCGAAATGTTTCAGGTCTTGTCCAATTCGCTTTTTAAGATAGAAATTTGTCCCATATCTCGAAACATCTCATCAATTTCTTTTAAGACAACACATAATTCAAGTGTCTGCTCATAACTCATTTTTGTCTTGTCAGGCACATAGTGATTAGATAACAGCTCATCCATAATTTCCCACAACTTTTCAATATGTAATTTTCTCAATTCCCTTTCAAAGTACTCATAATGTGATCTCACAAGGATACAATCCTGAGAAAGAGATTTCCAGACATTACGATCCACACTCGTTGTCATACAAGTGTACAATATATCAAGTATGGAATATCTAGATCATGTTTGATTCCAATTTGGCAACTGAATAAAAAATTTAGATCGACATGACATTGTTTCTTATTTTGCTATCGGTATTAGAACATGAATTTCAGTCCCACGATTTGTTCCTTCAGATTCAGCCCAGATTTTTCCGCCATGACTTTGAACTAGTCCTTGTGACACAGCCAGTCCAAGCCCTGTTCCACCATATTCCCTAGTTGATGTGGCATCTATTTGGTAAAATTTTACGAAAATCTTTTCAAGTTTGTCTTTTACTATACCTATACCGTTATCCTTGACAATTATTCTAGCATTATCATTTTCTGAATACAGTGTAACTATAATTTTACCGCTTCCTATAGTACTAAATTTTACAGCATTTACAAGTAAATTGACAAGCACTTGCTCTATTCTAATAGGATCGCACAAGCAGAATATACCATCTTGAAGGTTTGTTGTAACTGACATGTCATTTTTGGTTATCTCCTCTTTTATTTTTTCCACCGTCTTGCCTACAATTTCAGTAAGATTATGGACATTTTTTGTTAATTTCAACTGTCCAAGCTCAATTTTTTGAGCATCCAAGATGTCACTCACGAGTTTTAAGATATATCCAGTACTGGAATAAACAATGCCAAGTTTATCCTTTTGAACATCATTGAGTGGCCCAAATTTTTCTGTCAATATCATTTCAATGTATGATTTTATTGGTACAAGCGGAGTTTTTAGCTCATGTGTTATCATGGCAAGAAAATTATTTTTTGCATCATCCAATTTTTGTAACTCACTTAGCTGATATTGTATACGGGCCTGGCTTTCCTCGAGTTGCTTCCTATATTCATAAATTGTTGTAATATCTCGGATTACAGTATTGCTGCCAATCAATTTGTCATGTTCATTATAGAGATTATTTGCGCTAAGTAAACCTGGAAAAACAGTTCCGTCGCTGCATTGCAGCCAGATCTCTTTATTTCTCACCTGTCCAGTTTGTTTCCAAGCATCATACGAACTTGTGATATCTGCCAGATGTGCTTTAGGTGAATGATCAAAAATACTTTTTCCTATGATTTCGTCTTTTGAATATCCCAATCGAGTAGCATATGCATTATTGCAATCAAGTATGATTCCATGTGCATCTATAGTTCGATAAAGATCTGGCGATTTTTCATACAAATCAACATACTTTCTTTGATTACTGTTAGCAAGTATCATTAATTGATGGACGTTTTCTTTTAATTTTTTTCTTGATTTTTCTAGATCTTCATTTGTATCGTCAAGTGTTTCACAGAGTTCATTTAGAATAATATTTACTTGTTCTAGCTCCCTAAGCTTGTGCAAATCATCAACTGGAAATATTTTTTTATTTTGTTCCTTCATAACGATAACTGGAATGTTTTATTTTGATTCTTGATCTCATAATCACTTCTCAGCATGATTTCCATTAACACCATTTCTTGGCATTGTAAAAAATATTGTAGTACCTTTTCCTACTTCACTTTCAAGCCAAACTTTTCCTCCGAGTGCCTCCACTATGCCCTTGCATATTACCAGTCCCAATCCAGTTCCACCATGACTTCGTTTAAGAGATGTATCCACCTGGTAGAATTTTTTGAAAAGACTATCTTGTTTTTCCTTTGGTATCCCGCTACCATTGTCTTTTACATAAAAAACAACATGACCGTTTTTTCTTTGTGCGTTAATTTCTATACTGCCATTATTTTGTGGTACAAAGTCAACAGAGTTTTTTATTAAATTGGCAAATACCTGGCTTAATCTATGTTGGTCACTTGATATGACTGCAGTGTCCTTGGTAGTATTGATAAAACGTATTTTTTTCTCATTCATTAATTTTGAATGAATCTCAATTTGCTCATCGAGGAATTCTTTGACTTCAAACTCTTTTTTGTTAAACTTCATTCTCTCCAGGTCGATTTTCTGGGCATCCATTATATCACCAATTAATCGTTCCAGCTTGGCAGTCTCTATACTGATCTTCTCAACTGCCTTTATTTGCTCACCATTTAGTGGTCCCAAAATACTGTCATGTTCTTTGAGCATCTCGGCATATCCACTAATTGTAACCAGAGGTGTTTTTAATTCATGAGAGATCATTGTAGTAAATTCTTCTTTGGCAATGTCTGCATCCCGCAATTCTTGGGATTGCACCTGTAATTCAATATTAGAGCGTTCAAGTTTTTGTCGTTCTGCCAGTTTCTTGTTTATTACAAGAGTTGTGATAATAGTCAAAATTACTGCAATGAGTGTTCCAAAAATTATTACATATCCTGCAGTCTGAACAGATGATTGTGTATCTAGAATTCGTTTAGTCAACAATTGCTGTTCTTCATTTTTCATACTGTCAACTATTTGACGAATTTCCTCCATGGTTTGTTTTCCTGTGCCTGCATCAAAATTTTGAACAAGACCTGACGTATTGTTATTTCTGCGAAGATTGACGTTTATATCAAGTAATGCCAGTCTCTTTTTTACCAGTGGCTCCAGTTTATCCATGCTTGCTTGTTCTACATGATTATCACTAGTGAGTTGTCTCAGCTCTGCTATTTGATTATCAATTAGCGGTATTGCAGAATTGTATGGTGCCAGAAAATTTTCTTGTCCTGTAATTAGATAACCACGTTGACCCGTTTCAGCATCCACCATTGTTTTCATAAAATAATCTGCCTTGTCAATTACCATATAAGTATGCGTTACCCAGTTTTCATCTCGGATCATATTATTTAGGCTGATAAAAGATATGCCTGCCACTATGGAAAATGCAATAATTGGTAATAGAGTTCCAATAATTATCCATGAAGTGTATGAATTTACTTTGAACATTATGTATCACTCTTAAAATGCGCATGGATAAAGCATCTCATTTTGTACATACCACCTTGCTGTTTTTGTCACCGTCATACAATCCGTTTAACGTATCTACATCACAGGCAGAAATATACGGATATTGTGGGAGCACAGGATGCATTAGATCTTCTGGACTAGTCGAGTGACCAAGTCCCAAGGCATGACCAAACTCATGTCTCATTATTGCCTCAAGCTGACCTGCATCAAGCTTGTTTGCCTTGAAGATAGTTATTTTGGACTTTAGAATTTGATTGCCATCTATAATGGATTTGGTGTATCCGGAATACCCATCAGGGTTTACATCACTTGTTAGTATTATCTCAATGTCTCCAACACCACCAGGTGTACCGTTTACGTCAAATTTTTGCGGTATGTACAGTGTAGTAGATTTTGAGGAAGCTTGTTGAGCAGCCCCTTCCCAACCCACATAGTATATTGATGAAGTTCCCTGTGGACCTGTGCCTGTCTTTGAGTCATCTATTTTTACAGCTTGTGTAGACATGATTGCATCTTCCATGGCATTAATCATGTCTTGTGAAACTTGGGCTTCATTAACAACATGGACATGAAGTACTCTGCCATTTTCAACATTCCATGATACCCAAGTATCTACAGTTTCGCCTTGTAGGTTTTGGAGTACATAGTTTGAATTATAATTTGACATGTCACGGGCTACTGCTTTGGTGATGATTTCATTCTCATAGTAAGTGTAACCCACAAATCCCAGTGAAACCATAACTGCAATAATTGAAATTGATACATAGTATTTTTTATGAATTTTAATCTCACTCTGTTGGCCATCATGTACCATTTCTTTGAGAATAATTTTTTCTTGCTCTAGTTCTTTTGATTTTTGTGATTCATCAACTAGTTTTTTTTCTAGATCTTGTTTTGATTTTCCAAGTTCACTTATTGTAGACGATATGGAATCATTAACTTCTTTTAGAATTATTTTTTCTTGTTCTAATTCTTTTATCCTGTCACTTTTAAACGGCGTTGTAACATCAAGCTTCTCATTTTTGTCTGAGCTAATTTTCACTCAGGCTCCTATTGTTTTTAATAGGACATCTAACTTTATGGGTTTTTTAAGACACGAGTGTGCCCCTTTTTTTATGAGTTTTTGAATTTCTTCATCAGTAATAGACGAGGCAGTAAACAAGATTATCTTGTGTTTGCTTATTGCCCCATTTTTGTACAAGTGCTCTATTACATCCACTCCTGTAAATTCGGGCATTGCCAGATCCAACAAGATGACATTGAATTTTTCTTGTTCAATGAGGGTCAATCCATTTCTGCCGTCATTTGAGACAGTGCATTCATGTCCTTTTCCTGTCAGATACTTTGCCATCATCTCGGTAATGGATTCGTTATCATCGATTAGTAAAACTTTCATTGTAATCTCGCATTTTTGATACTTTATACAATATAAGATTATTGGTGGTTTGCAGGAATTCAAGCGTAAATTTGCATCATAAACATGGCAATCTTTATGTAAATTATCGCTAATTAATGAAATTTGAAAAATATTATATTCAAATTATTATTTTCATAATTTTCTAATCCAGCAACAGGTGATCTATTGCTTTACCCCTAAAATGGAAATTTCAGATGAAAATTGCATCATCTATCAAATCAATCATGAAATCTTTTCATGCCTATACCTGTTCTTGATGAACCGGGCATGGTATGAACCATAAGCTGATTCAGATTTCATCAACTTGTCATAGATCGGTTTTGGCACGCCAAAATATCGATAAGTCCCGCCGTGAACAAAGTCTATCTCCAGTATTTGCTCTGCTTCATCGTATCCAATAATTCGTATACTGCTAGATTTTACTCGTGTTTTTTCCATTTGTATAACAGTGTAAAATAGTAACTCAGATCTATCTATTTCTGTCCCCAGTGAGAATTCATGGTTGCAACCATTTTCACAGATAAAATGATATTTGTATTTAGGAAATATTTTATTTTGTAACATCGAGTCCTTGTCCCAAATGTAGTAGATGTTGACAACTTCACGACATGGAAAAACGACGCCAACGCTTTTCACCTGTAGGCCATACCTGTAGGTTGCATCTGTAGACTGTACCTGCAGGCTGCATCTGTAGACTATACCTGTATTGATAGTATAGAATATTCTTAGCATATCAAGATATGCAATCAATTGTAACGTCTTGTATTGTATTAACACTAGAAAACAATATTGGCGCCAAGCATCTTGCCATGCTTGCCTTTGCATGCCTTGTGTCAATATTGTCGATTTCACTTTCCAGTATCCCTCAGGCATCAGCAAGCCAGCCTACTACCATAGTTGTGCCCCTGTATGATACCACCGGCAGCGATTGGGATCCTGTGATACAGGCAAAGATGGACCATCCCGCAGTGCCAATAGTAGCTGTCATCAACAATTTCGGCGGGCCCGGATCCTCTGCAGACCCAAGCTATGCAGCACTCACCCAGAGGCT
>JAJPEA010000057.1 GCA_023252335.1 Nitrosotalea sp. | reverse complement strand
CACTTACTGACTCTCTCCCACTTGCTGGCTCTATCACTACAGCCCACTCTGCAACTCAATCTCTCTCTGACTCGTTATCACTTGCTGATCCAACAATTACATCCACAAAAGCAAGATCTGTCTCTGTCAACGATGGTCTATCAATATCTGACACCGTCACTACAGCCCACTCTGCAACCACATCACTTACTGACTCGTTATCACTATCTGACACGCTAGTCAAGACCCAGTCTATATCACTCTCACTTACTGACTCTCTCCCACTTGCTGGCTCTATCACTACAGCCCACTCTGCAACCACATCACTTTCAGATTCACTATCACTAGCTGACCCAGCAGTATCTACAACCAAGGCAAGAATAGTGTCTCTCTCTGACTCTCTCCCACTAGCTGACTCCATAATCAAGATTCACTCTGCAATACTATCTCTATCAGATTCAATTTCTCTGATAGATGAAACAAGTATCATACATACTAGTGGAATTTCACTCTCTGATGGTCTATCAGTATCTGATACAATAACAAAACAAATTACTAAAAGTAGAACAGATAACTTGACAATAGATAACTCGGTCACATCAGCTGCAAATCTCGGCAGTAACCAGGATCTAATTGAAGACAACCAAAAATCTGTAACTGTAGATCAATCTAAACCACAACTGGTTATAGTCAGCAACAATGTTGCATTATCAAATGTTACAATTCCATCCAGTGTAACTTCTCCATCTATCAACTATTCTTCAATATCTACAACAATTGGTAATGCTGTAGCAGTTCAGGTTTCAAAATCTCTTGCCATAGCAAAATATGTCAGTGGTGATTCTAACCCTCTAACTCAAGTAATGATTCCAGCCAATACTACCATAACAGGAACATCATGGAATGGTGTACTTGCCTTGCCCACTATGCAAACCAGTTCTTCTCTAGTAATCCCAACACAGACAGGGCAGACAAATACAATACATACTGTAATTGAGGTAGGTGCAGGTATTACTCCACTGACATTTAACAATGCAGTAGAACTGGTATTTCCAGGACAAGCAAATACTCGTGTAGGTTTCTTTTATTCTCCAAATACAATTACAGAGATTACATCAACATGTGGTGATAACACACAGGCAACAAACAACAACTTGCCATCAGGAGGAGAATGTAAGATTAACGAAGGCCCTGACTTGGTAATATGGACAAAACACTTTACAGGATTTGCAACATGGAGTTCAAGCTCTTCATCTACTTCTGTTGGAACTTCAGGATTTTCATCAGGTAGTGGCAACGGTGGAGGATCTGTTGGTGTTGGCCCAAGTTCTGGCCCAAGTCCAAGTGCATCCGGTGTATCTGAAGAAGGACAGGGTGGAATCTTGTCAGACCTACAAATTCTTGATGTTTCCTACAATACATGCAACACAAATAATACTGTAAAGATTCTAGTTGCCTATTCTGATAACAATCCAAGTGTGATATTGAGAACATCGCTAACTGGAGTAGTTCAAGCAATGCCTTCAAAAGAACAACCATTTGCAGCAGAGAATACAAATGCCACAATCCAGAAACTAGTCTATGAAGCCCCAATAAACTCTAAAGAAACATCATTTGAGGTGCTAGCCTTACAAGCTGTGGGCTCTAATGTTGTTTCTGTAGGAAAGACCATTGACATAACAAGCTGTCATGGTGATACATCCTTTGAGCAAGACCTGACAGTAACACCAGTAGAAATTGATACCAGTGCACCTAGAATATTTGATGCCAAGTTCCAGCTAGGCAATGGAACTACAATTTTATCATCTGAAGATAATCACACTGTCAATTCACAATCAATGACTGTATCTGCAATTGTAGATAGCGCGACTACACCTGATGATGTCGAACTTAGATTTGTCAAAGCAGGAGATTCTGTAACTAATTATGGTACAGTAAAGATGGTTGTTACTTCTCTTCCAATATCAAACTCGACATACCTTGTATCTGGAACCATTCCACAGAGTGCAATTGTATCTCCTGCTCTTACATACTGGATTAGTGCTCACAATACCGCAGGAACAACAACTGACTCTGACAGCTATTCTATTGGAGTAGAGCCAAGCTATCCAGTTGTTGGCAGCATACAAATGGATATCAAGACTTCACGAATAGGCGGTACTGTGGCTCATCCTACTGCATATTACAGCAACAACTCTACTGGACCAGTCTATGGACGTGTTGTATTGCTAGTCAATGGAACTGTGGCATATGTTTCACCATCGCAGGTATTTGCAACTGGACAGAATATAGTAAACTTGGAATGGAAGAGTCCAACAGTTGACAATGTATTATCATACAAGCTACAAGCAATCGCAGAGATATTTGGAAAAACAATTGATACCACATCAGCAAATGTTGATACATTCCCTGGAACAGTCAACCTACCTATATCCGAGCCTGCAAATGTCACTGATGTATCCATAGGAAATAATACTATAGCCAAGGCATCAACACTTTATTCATCATTTAAAAATGACGGTACGATGCGATTCAAGGTAACTGCATCTGATGGTACATGTGTAATAGGAGCAGATGACAATTGCCTTGTTACAAAATCAACATTGGGACTTGCTGGCAACTTTAAGACAGTTACAATTGGAGACCAAGTGTACCGAGTACGATATTCAGGATCTAATGATGTCCTTGAAAGATTCTCTATAACCTCTGTTGATTCAATGAGTGGTAACTGGAAAGTAGAAATTGATTCTACAAATGGTCTATTGCCAAATGCTCAAGCCATGAGTGATGTATTCCTCAAAGTAAAGTACAGAGCAATAGATTTACCATTTGTATCTGACTAAATTTTATTATATAATTTAGGGAAATGCTGTAGCTCTTGCAAGGTGCGAGTCAAGCTCTGAAATTTTTATTCTCTCTTGGCTCATCGAGTCTCGATTTCGTATTGTAACTGTACCATCTTCCAATGTCTGGTGATCAATTGTCACTGCAAATGGTGCACCGACTTCATCCAATCTTCGATATCTTCTTCCTATTGCACCCGAGTGGTCCAAAAATGCATCATATTTTTTTCGTAGCATGATGAAAATCTCATCAGTCTTTTCTGCCAATCCGTCTTTTTTTACAAGTGACAATACCCCTACATGGACTGGAGACAAGTATGGTTCCAAGGAAAGCACAACCCTGTCATTTTCCTTGTCTTCTCGTAGTCTGTGCTCTATCATGGTGTAAAGGCTTCGGTCTATACCCATTGATATCTCAAATACATGTGGCAAGACCTTTGTCTCGTCGTCCATCACCTCAAACTTTTCTTTGCTTGTATTACCGTGACTTTTCAAATCATAATCCGATCTGTAATTGCATGCAACAAGCTCAAGCCAGCCTGTGTTGGTTTCAACCTCAAAATCAAATGCAACTGTTGCATAGAATGCCTTTTCTTTTTCTCCTAGTTTTCTAAACCTGCTTTTTGATACATCAATTCCTGTCTTTTGGTAAAACTCTACAAGCAAGCCAAGATAGTATGCCACAAGCTTGTTTGGAACTAGACCTGTGTCCAGTGCCTCTTTACATGTCATGCTCTTTATTGTATCATTTATCATTATTCTTATCTGGGTATTTTCTACCTCGGCAAACTTTGGTAACTCGTCTAGCTTGGCAGGATTGCAAAAGACTTCAACTTCTGCCTGGTAAAACTCTCTTAATCTAAGAAGGCTCTGTCTTGGCGAGATCTCATTTCTAAAACTTTTTCCTATCTGGGCAACACCAATTGGTAGTTTTCCTCGCATTGTTTTAAACAACCTTGGAAAATCAACAAAGATTGATTGACATGTCTCTGGCCTAAGGTATGCTGATTCTCCTTGGGCTCCTATTCCAACCTTGAACATCATGTTGAATTTTTTGATACCGTCAAAACTTCCCTTGCACTTTGGGCATACAATTTTCTTCTCTTCTATAACTTTGTCAAATTCTGGTAAATCTGCACTCTCTGGGACCGTAATTCCTGTGATCTCTTCTATCATCTTGTCTGCCCTAAAGATTGATTTGCATTTTGTACATGTTGCAATCGGGTCTGCAAAACTTGCCAAGTGGCCTGATGCGACAAAAACATTCTCTGACATTATTTGTGATCCGTCAATCTCCCACATCCTGTCCCTTCTTACCAGTTCTCTTCTCCACAATTCGATGAACTTGTTTTTTAGGCTGACCCCAGATGGTCCATACTCCCAAAATCCTGCATGAGCATCCGAGTAAATTTCACAGCTTGGAAAATAAAACCCACGCTCCAGTGCAAGTTGTATTATTTGGTCGTAATTCATGATATCATCAAATCCTATGCTAGCTCTTTTACCTTTTTCAAGTTTCCAACATCATCGCGTCTTTCATCAATTGGTGTCTCTAAAATTATTGGAATTTTTTTACGGTTTATTGCTTTTATGATATATCCTAATCCCTTCTCACCAATGTGACCAAGGCCAATATGCTCGTGCCTGTCTAGGTTACTTCCAAGTTCTCCCTTGGAATCATTGAGGTGCAAAATCTTGATGCGCTCAAAACCTATTGTATCATTTAATTTGTCAAGTGTTGCAGCTGCACCCTTTTCTGTACTCATGTCATAGCCTGCTGCAAAACCGTGACATGTATCAAAACAAATTCCAAATCTTTTGGCAGGTTTTAGCTGGACCAAGATAGATGCAAGCTGGTCAAGATCAGAGCCAACACTATTTTTTTGCCCTGCAGTGTTTTCAAGAAGTATTGTAACATCATCTGGTGTGTCTTTTGCAGCCTTTGTAAATGCCCTAACCAACATCTCAATTCCTTTCTTGTCACCTTCTCCCTTGTGACTTCCCAAGTGTGCAACGATGTATGGAATTCCTAGCTTGCTGCACCTTTTTCCCTCATCTATTAGGGAATCAAGCGATCTTACAAACGGGTCCTCTTCTGGGGAAGAAAGATTTGGCAAGTATGGCATGTGTGCTACTGTTGCAAACCTGTCAATTTTTGTCTTGGCAAGTTTTTCTTTGAAACTTGTTGTATCGTTACTTGTTAATGGTTTTGCAGCCCATCCTCTTGGGTTGCGGGTAAAAATCTGAAATGCCGAGCATCCTGTTGCTACAGCGTTATCAACTGCCTTGTCTATGGAACCTGCAATGGATACATGTAATCCAACCTGCATGCCACTAATTTATTTGGGCATAATTTAAACTCGCGGGAAAATAACGCAACTAGTTTTATCATGGCAAGATAATATAATCAAATTTTTAAGGTTAGCAAGAGCAAGGAAAACATGTTAAAGATTGGGGTAAAGGATTTGGCAAAATATCCTTTTCTCACAGAAGCCGGTGAATATCTCAAAAACACTGGACTGAACCTTGAACAGCTAGGGCATCCGGACTGGCAACCCATTGTTGAAAAGGCATATGGCAGAATTGTGGTTGCCTCATCTGGGCAAATCTATGGCTCTGATCTAGAAACACTTGACAATGATTCCGAGTTGCTTTCCTTCATAGTTGCAATAATTTTACTAAAATCTGCAGGCATTGCAACTCTGATTCGAAGATTTTCTCTTGCAGAATCAAGGCGAGCTGAAAGGTATCTACAACAGGATCTCTGGGTAAGCAGAGACAAAAAAAATCTAGAGCTTCCGTTAAAAATAATCCGGGATCTCTTTGCAGTAAATGTATCAATTGACAATGAAGATTTTGTAATTAAAGTTCCTGATTATTTACGTCGAGCAATTCATTTTCATGAAAAAGAATGGAAGCTTGTAAATCGTCGGGTGACAAATGGCCTAGTCTACCTTAGTGCACATGAAACAGTCAGATTGATACGAGCTGAGCTTGGTGAATACATCAACGGAAGAATCCAATCAGTCAACGTTGATTCTATACCCCCAAGCTTTAGACAAAGGGTAGAGGATTTGGTGTCGCTTGCCAAAAAGTTTTCTGATACGACCTATGTTTCCTCAGAATATCCTCCATGTGTCAAGCACGGAATCGAAGTTTTAGAAAAGGGCGAGAACTTGCCTCACTCTGGAAGATTTCTTCTTGCTACATATCTTTTATCAAAGGGCCAGACAGTTGATCAAATTGCACCCTTGTTCAAAAATGCTCCTGATTACAATGAAAGAACTACAAAATACCAACTAGATCACATCTCTGGCTCATCTGGGGGTGGAACAAAATACCAATGTCCGTCATGTGACAAGCTGCGAAGTGAGAGTCTTTGCTTTGCCATCCCTGACTGTGATGGAATAATAAATCCCGTACAGTTTGGCAAAAAGAGGAAGAGCCCATGAATGAAAAAAATGTTTTATTGATAGAAAGCGCATTCAAGGAATATTACTTTAATCGCTTTGATTTGATACATGTTCCACAAAAAGCCACACAAAGAGAATTTGGATATCAAAAATTCAATTCTGGAATGACTAGGCATCTTGTTGTAAAAAACGACAAGGAACTGCATCTAATGTTGATGAAAGAGGTTCCATCTGATGTGTATTGTTCCAATGCGTACTATACATTTCCAAACCTTCCAATGGCAGAAAAAGACTGGAAAGGAGCTGACTTGATCTTTGACATTGATGCCAAGGACTTGGCACTTCCGTGCAGAAAAGATCACACCATCTTCAAGTGCGGCTCTTGCAACAATTCTGTAACTGAACTTCAATCACAATGTCCAAAATGTGGCTCTGGAAAATTTGAGACTGCATCGATAAGCTGCAAGAATTGCATAACAGAATCTAAAAAAGAGGTTACAAAACTTGTTGACATTCTGACAACTGATCTCAATGTAAAAAAAGAACAAATCGAGACATATTTTTCTGGAAATGAAGGGTTTCATGTTCGTGTAACCAACGCTGATTACGAACCATTAGTTTCTCAGGAAAGGGCAGACTTGGTAGACTATATCATGTTCAACGGCGCAATACCTGAATCATTTGGAATAAAGCGACAAGACAATTCCAAGTCATTGCTTCCCACCTTTGAGGAAAAAGGATGGCGAGGCAGAGTTGCACGCAAACTATTTTCATCAAAATCCAAAGTACCCAAAGTTACACGAGAGATAATTGCAGGTGGCTATTCTGCATTTCAGGTACAACTAGAAGAGATAAAGAAAACTATGGGAGTACGTGTTGACCCCAAAGTAACCATGGACATTCATAGAATATTTCGACTTGAGGGATCAATTAACAGCAAGAGCGGTCTTGTAAAACTCCAATGTGCAGACCTTGATTCATTTGATCCGTTTTTGGAAGCATGTCTTCTTGGAAATGATGAAGTGCAAATAATGGCAGACTGTCCATTACAAATCAGACTACAAAATAAGAAGTTTGGCCCGTACAAGAATGAAATTGTTTCTCTGCCAAAGTACGCTGCAGTTTACATGTTGTGCAAGGGGTTGGGAAATGCAATCTGAAAAAATCTTGCTTTGACTTATTAATGGTATTTTGCAAAAGAGACTAGGTAGAGACTAGTTTGACACAAAGGAAGGTAGCCTGATCTTGTATAATTCATCGACCCAGTCTAGCCCACCACCGCGTGATGCTAGTAAATATGTCAAGTTTGGCATCGTTGCTCTAGTTGCTATTGTAATTTTTGTCCTGACAAGCAATCAGGCAGTAATCATGTACATGAACTCGCTAGAGTTTGGCACGCTATTTACAAAGCCACTTTACTTTTCATTGCTCTCTGCAGTGGTTTTGGCATCTATTACTCTGATTCGAGTAAACATCAAAAACCGATCATCAATGTCGTGGTATGCACTCAATGTCATCCTGACGTTTTTCAAGAGAGGAAGCAATTATTCCGTAACAGAAACCATTCCAAGCTTTAAAGATTACAAACTAAGTATTCCAAACTTTGTCATATGGCAGATAACTAAAGTTGTGCTTTTTGGTGCATTCTTTACAAATCTAATGTTTGGATTTGCACTTGCTTACATGATTGATGGACACGACTTGGGTGTTAACACCATATGGAAAATATTCTCGCTTCCATTTATCACACCAACCACTGATCCATCTTATTCTGCAACTCATGTAGTGCCAATGATTCCGTCACTGACAATTCTTGTTCCTCCAATACTTGCTGTGATTGGTCTTCGACTTGTACTCTATGTGGGGTTGCATAACATCATAGGGCTGGTAACTAGATATCTGCAAGATGCAGCCAAGGGAAAACCAAAGATTCTTGATTATATTTCTACAATTGAAGCAATACTTGGAATTGGAATTATCTGGGCTGGAATTAACATGTTCTTTACAAACCAAATTGATTACAATACCAGATATGCCATAGGTGGTACACTAGCTGCAGGATTTGCACTCATTGCATTTTATTTCATTGACAAGTTCAAGTCTCGAGTAATCATACTTCCGTCAAAGCGTGACATCTACATCCGTGTACTTGTCTTGGTAATCATTGCCCTTGTAGCAGGTTCCATAATGATGGTAAACAACAGCATTGCTGATGCAAGAAAAATCGAGTTCCTTGGTCCATACAAGGCAGAGCAGATAGGTGTAAACAGATACCTTGGACAATTAGACCAGATAACCATAGTTCCAAATGATGTCAAGCTAAGCTCTGTTGCACCAAGCGACATTCCAAACTATGTTGCACAAAATAACGATCTGCTAAACAAGGTTCGAGTGTGGGATTGGGATGCAGCATTTGCAAAACTAAAGCCTGAGATTGGCCTCATACCGTACGTAGATTTCGAAAATAACGACATACTGAGATTCAATGATACTCTATACTGGACTGCATCTATGAAACCAATACTGCCTGATTCAGTTACACAAGAGAACCAATGGTATAACCAACATCTTGTATATACTCACGTTGACAATGGTTTTCTTACACTTAATGCACAAAATGGAACAATTGTTGACAGCAACGAGTTCTTCAAGCAACGAATGATCTACTATGGAGAAGGTGGCTTGTTCGCAGAAACATGGGCTGCCTATCCACAGAACAGGCAAACATCAGCCGAGCTAAACAATGCTACATACAATGGAACTGGAGGAATTGATGTCAAGCCACCAATTAGCCAACTCTTTGAGCCAAACTTTTTCTTGTCATATCCGACTGAACCAATACACATACTCAGATACAGGGATGTACATGACAGAATGCAATTACTTTATCCATACTTCCAGTATGACTTGCTTGGAAAACAACTAGACATTCTTCCAGTAAGCGATGGGAAAAAGACATACTGGTTAGTACCCTTGGTTGTAGGCTTTGATACTAGTAACGTTCCATGGTCATTTAGTAATCCATACTTGCGATTGGTAGGATATGCGCTAGTTGACATTTACGATGGCAAGGTGACACTGATAAAAACTGGTGATGACTTTTTCACAGACATGTTTGCAAATCAGTATCATGACCAATTCATTGACATGCCAGCATGGCTTGGTAAACAACTTCGATATCCCGAGGCTCTCTTTAACTGGAAAGTTGAGATGTTCAATATTTACCATGTAACAGATACTTCGACTTTTATCCAGGCAAAAGATTTCTACGAGGTTCCAGACGGTCTTGGAACTTATTATGTAGAAGAGAAACCGCCTGGATTTGACAAGCCTACGTATGTTGGCATACTATCACTTGAACTGCGAGGCTCTCAAGGAAGAAACTTGGCAGGATACATGATCGTACAAAATGATGTGCCAAACCTTGGCAAGATGCAGTTCTACCAAGTTCCACTTGATTCAAAGACAAAACTCCTAGGACCAACTGCAGTACGCGAAGCGTTATCAAGAGAATCAGACTTTGCACAGCTACAAACCTTGTTGCGAACCCCAAGAGTGGGAGATAATATTTTGTACAAGATAGGAGATCAAGATGTTTACTTTATTCCTGTTTATACTGCAGGATCTGGTGGTGTAGTAACACAGCTAGGAACAATTGCAGCAGTGGGTGCTGCATTTGATGGTGAATACTTTGTTGGTCTAGGAAACACGCCACAGGAGGCATTTGCTGCTTACTTGGCAAAGGTCAGCGGTGTTGCACCTGCTACCGTTACTGCTGCATTACAACTAGATGAATCGACCAGGGTAGCTACCATAAAAACAATACTTGATGATCAAAAGATAACCATACTTACTCCAATGTCAATCCAATTCCCGCTTACATTTGAGGAAGGCAATGTGTCCTTTATACAACAAACTGATCTTGGCAATACAAAGAGTCTCATATCTGAATTTGTGAAAAACTTTGTACAGCAAAACGGTAACAAGATATTGTTCTGGCAGGAAAATGGTACTGTAAAACTGGGGGCTGTAACAGTAGATAACAGCGTACCGGAACTGCACTATATCACAATAGGTGTAAGATAGTTGCTGCTAGTTGTAGACAATGGCTCAGTCTACACTTCCTCACTCTTGGACTGTATGCGAAATCTTGGTGTACCGTTTGAATCTCGTGTATTCTCTGATGTACCGTTAGTAGACATTGAAAAATATTCGTCTGTAATACTATCCGGAAGGCGAAAAAACAATCCACAAATGAATGCAATAAACTCGGGACTAGTCAGGTACTCACTTGATACAAACAAGCCATTGCTTGGTATCTGTTATGGTGCAGAAATTCTAGCACTAACTCTAGGTGGAACAATAAAAAAAATGACATCTTCTCGACATGGATTGTACAAGGTGCAAATCATGG
>JAJPEA010000143.1 GCA_023252335.1 Nitrosotalea sp. | reverse complement strand
TGAGACGATAAATCCTTTTACGCAAGTTCGTACCAATAATTGCCGTTGTGGGGCGCTAAAGCCGAGCTAAAATGTAAGGACTGTGACACTACTTTTACAGACAGAGAGCACTTTGAGCGACACAAAAAAGTCCATAAAAAATAGGTCACATTACCTTTACTGGAACTGGTACTATACCTGAATTGTAAATATACGCCTTGAACTCGTCATTTATGTTTGAAAAAATCACCCAAGGCACTGGATTGATTTCCATGTATCTCTTGTCTGTTGCAGACGGGTATGGCACAGAAACCGGATGGGAATGAAATATTGCGCTGACATCTAGCTTTCTCTCCTCTGCCTTACCATATGCCAGTATCAATTCTTCATTTGAGATGGTAAAATTTACTGGAGATGCGTCAATGTTTTTTGCAAGAAAAATTTCTTTAATTGTGACCTGATCATTTGTAGTACTTCCAAACAAAATTGCACATGCTTCATTTGGGGTATTTTGCTCTGAATGTTTTTTTAGTATGTCTGTTTGATTCTTTGAAAAAATTATTGCCTTGGGTATTGTCATCCTACGGTAATTTTTCCAGTCATCCATGGGTGGATTGTACAAAAGTATGGTGTAGTGCCTGCTGCAGTAAATGTCTGCTGGAATGTTTTTCCTGGCTTGATGAGACCCGAGTCAAACTGTCCACCCGGTGTTGTATCACTTGGGTTGCCGCTAGTAACTGTGTGTGCTGCATTGTCGTTATTTGTCCAAATTACAGTCGTTCCGACTTTGACCTTGCTCTCTTGTGGGTCAAAGTATTTCTGGGTTGGAGATTGTATTGAAGCACCTTTTGTAATGGTAACATTTGCATATAGCGGGGCTGTTATGGTTATGTTTCCTGACATGATTGGGTGTACTGTACAAAGATACTGGTATGTTGTTGCATTAAGTTTTGATGTATCAAGACGGAATGTCTTACCTGCTGATATTATTCCAGAATCCCATGTTGTACCGTCTGCACTTGTTACAGTGTGACCGACCTTGTCATTGTTTGTCCATTCTATGATGTCTCCCTTGGGAACTGATACTGAATCAGGTGTAAAACTTGGATTGCCTTTGACTGATGCATTTACTGGAATGACAATTGATATGACTGGAGCATTTGAAGCAGGTGCTGCTGTAGAGTTGGTTGAATTTTGTGGCATCGAAGTAAGATGGAACTGGGCACCTGGTCCGATAAAACCAAATGCTGTATACGATCCTATTGCCACCACCATTGCTGCAACAAATATTGTTGCCACTGGCTTGAAGTGCTTTGGCATCTTCATTGAGAAAAAGGCAAGAACTATGGTTGGAATCAAGATGACTAGCAACAATCCTACAAACACTGTCAATGATGTGATTACCTTGTTCAGACTCAGTGCATATGTTCCAACAGAGCCTGCTATGCCAAAGATGACAAGTGTGGTTGCCTTGGCACGTCCGCTAGTAGCTACTCCGCCACTTAGAATTCCTGCTGATAAGAAGATCAAACCGATAAACAAGGTTAAACCTGAAAGAGCTTGCATTCCTGTAAGGAATGTATTTGCAATACCCAAATATGATAAAATTACTCCGGCAAGACCAATCGCCGACAATCCCATTCCTGGCATCATGAGGTCCCAGTCACTCATTTGTGGTTGTTCCATGAAGTGACATACTTAATTCTTTTGAACCTGTGGGGTAATCTTCGAAGAAATTAAATTCCCTGCAAATCAGCTATAGATTCGTGGGATTAAAGGAAGTACTTGAAGTATCTAAACCGCGAATCATAGTTTTACTTGTCATTACGGCAATCACTTCAATGTATGCTGCAAGTATTTTGATCGCACACAAACCGCTTGATGGTATGACGCTCTTGCATCTTATTGTTGCAGGGGCATTATCTTCTGCAGGTTCCAGTGCTCTGAATCATTTCTATGATAGAGATATAGATCCATTGATGAAAAGAACCAGTACAAGGCCCATTCCATCTGGAAGAATGTCTGCACGCAGTGTCTTGTGGTATGGAGTTGGAATAAGCTCGGTATCTGTAATTTATGCTTGGTTTACACTAAATCCAGTTTCTACGTTTTTTATCGCACTAGGGATATTTTTCTATGTGATTGTATATACAGTCTGGCTCAAACGAAGCAATTGGTCAAATATTGTAATTGGTGGCTTTGCAGGAAACTGTGCATCAATGGCAGGCTGGGCTGCAGCAACTGGTTCCATGGATATACTTGGGGTGCTAGTTGGCATGCTGGTCTTTGTCTGGACACCTTCACACTTTTGGTGTCTTGCAATGAAGATACGAGATGACTATGCAGAGGCCAAAGTTCCAATGTTGCCTGTACTAATTGGCATGCAAAAAACTTCAAAATACATTTTGCTCAACACTGCAATACTTGTACCATATTCTGCCATACTTGTTGCATTTGGATTGGGATATGTCTACCTAGGAGTTGCACTTGTATCAGGTGGTTTGATGCTTGTGTACCATTACAAGCTTACCAAGACTCCGACATCGGACTTTGCATGGAAGGCGTACAAGGTTACTGCTCCATATCTTACAATCATATTTGTAGGAATTGCACTAGATGCTGCGTTCCACTTTCC
>JAJPEA010000056.1 GCA_023252335.1 Nitrosotalea sp. | reverse complement strand
TGTATGGTTTTTATAAGCCTTGATTACTTTTTGTGACTGTGCTAATTCCTGTCAGGTGTTTTACTTGTGGAAATTTGATTGCTGATAAATTTAAAGAATATCAAAATCGCGTCAAAGGCGGAGAGGATCCTGGAAAAGTTTTAGATTCATTTGGTTTTAAAAGATATTGTTGTAGATCAATGATATTGACATCTGTTGAGACAATTCATCAAGTTATCCCATTTTACGAAGCCATTAGAAGAAGAGAACAAGAAGTAAGATCTGAATTAGAATAGAATGCCTAAGATTACATCAATTAAAGGCAGGATACTTTACAACAGCAGAGGAAGTCAAACTATAGAAATTGATGTAACATCAGATAATGAATACGTAGGGCGAGTTTGTGCTCCATCAGGCGCAAGTGTTGGAAAACATGAAGCGCAGAGCTTTCCACAAAATAAACCAGAAAAAAGTTTAGAGATATTAAAAAAAAATGTAAAGAAATTTTTAGGTCTTGATCCATCTAATCTGAAAACAATTCATCAAACCCTAAGAGAAATTGACTCGTCTCCAAATTATTCAAAAGTAGGAGGTTCGCTTGCATTTGCGTTAACTATTGCATCAACTGAATCTGCTTCAAAATCATTACAGATTCCAATGTTCAAGGTGTTATCAAAAGATTCAACTTTTAGATATCCATTTCCTCTTGGAAATATCTTAGGAGGAGGAGCACATGCAGGACCAGGCACACCAGATATTCAAGAAATTCTAATCTGTGCTACAGGCTCTAAAACTATCCGTGATGCAATAGATATTAATTTGATGGTACACAAGGAAGTAGGAAAAATTTTAGCAAAGAAAGATCCAAGTTTTACCAATGGAAGAGGAGACGAAGGAGGATGGGCTCCAAAACTAAAAAATGATGAAGCATTGGAAATATCTGCAAAAGCTTGTGAACAACTTGGCTTTACATTAGGGAAAGAAGTTTCTCTAGGAGTAGATTTTGCTTCGTCCACACAATGGGATGAAAAGAAAAAAAAATACGTATACAACAGGGCTGGTTTTGAAAACACTCCAGAAAAACAGATTGAGTTTGCATCAGAAATAATAAAAAAATACAAACTTGTTTATGCAGAAGATGCAGTTCATGAAGAAGCATTTGAAGACATGGCAGTTTTGACTAAGAAATTTCCTCGTGTTCTCATAACTGGAGACGACTTATTAGTAACAAATACAAAAATTCTCAAAAAAGCAGTGAAAATAAGAGCTTGTAGTGGGGCAATTTTAAAAGTAAATCAAGCAGGAAGTCTTTATGATGCACTAGAATTTGCCAAAGAAGCAAACAATAACAATGTGAAACTAATCACATCGCATCGATCTGGCGAATCAACAGACTCTCACATATCACACATTGGACTTGCCACCAAATCTAAAATGCTCAAGGTTGGCATACTAGGCGGGGAAAGAATGGCCAAACTCAATGAATTGATACGACTCTCAGAGTATGATTTAATACGTGGAATGGCCGAAATTTAAAAACACAGAATGAGCAAACAAGAAGATTTCGAACACATGGAAAAGTATGTACTTTCCACAGGAATAAGGGTAGGTACACAAGTAAAAACAAAATTCATGACACCGTTTGTTACCAAGGCAACAAATGAAGGATTGTACATTATTGATAGCAAGAAAACATTATCCAGAATTCAAACAGCTGCCAAATTCATCAATAGAGCAGATATCACAAAAATTTTAGTTTGTTCCGGTAGAGAATATGCTAGTACTCCTGTTGAGAAATTCTGTGAGGTCACTGGTGCAACCCCCATGCTCGGAAGATTCATGCCAGGAACTTTAACAAATCCATCATTACCATACTACAGAGAACCAGAACTAGTTTTTGTATCAGATCCTCAAGTAGATGAACAAGCCGTTGTAGAGGCTACCAATGCAGGAATTCCAGTAATAGGAATTTCTAATACAGATAATGTAACTTCAAAGATTGATCTAGTAATTCCAGCAAACAATAGAGGAAGAAAATCCCTAGCTGCTGCATATTGGCTTTTAGCAAGAGAGATACTAATACAAAAAGGCAAGTTAAAGAATGCAGAATCAATGAAATACCAAATAGATGACTTTGAGACTAAAATAACAGAAGAAGAATTGGAGGAAGAAACCGAAAGGATGCCTCCTTCAAGAATGAGATCACCGAGGCAATAACATAATGCAGGTAAGGACACCAGCTGTTGCTGGAATGTTCTATCCAAAAACAAATCAAGAGTTGAAGTCAAGCATAAGAAATTGTTTTTTACACAAATATGGACCAGGAAAATTACCTCCTTCTGCACATGATAAAAAAATTATAGGTGTCATATCTCCGCATGCGGGATATGAATACTCTGGCCCCATAGCTGCAAATTCATACTTTGCAATATCATCACAGAAACCCGAACTTGTAATAATCATAGGACCAAATCACTGGGGAATAGGAAGAGACATTGCAACAATGAAAGAATGCATATGGAGAACACCTATTGGAGATATCGAGGTAGACACGGATTCTGCGATTAAGATTAACAAGATTTCAAAGAAGATAGAATTCGATTTATTTTCCCATACAAGAGATCATTGTTTAGAGGTACAACTACCTATGCTTCAGGAAATATTTGCACATAAATTCAAGATTCTACCAATAATTTTAATTGACCAGAGTTATCACGCTGCAATCGAAATTGGTGAATCAGTAGCAATGATTTCAAAAATTAAAAATGCCATCATAGTTGGGTCTTCGGATTTTACTCATTACGAACCAAATGATTTTGCACATGAGCAGGATAAATCTTTGATAGGTACAATAGTGAACCTAGATGTAGATGCATTTTATGATGTATTGGAAGAAAAAAAGATTAGTGCATGCGGTTATGGAGCAATTGCTTCCACCATGATAGCCTGTAAGAAACTTGGAGCAACCAAGGGAACTTTGATCAAATATGCCACCAGTGGAGACATATCAGAAAGTAACAAGGATTCAGTGGTAGGATATGCGTCGGTAGTATTTTCATGAAATCCATTGCTTCTGCACCTGGCAAGATCATTCTTTTCGGAGAACATTTTGTGATATATGGCATAAAAGCAGTGTTATGTTCCACAGACAAGAGAATAATTGCGACTTCACAATTTGTGGATGAAAGAATAGTTAGAATAAGATCTTCTTTAGGTGAATCAGAAATCGGCATAGAATCATTAGATAATTTAGAAAATGTACAACAAAAATTTATGAGACCTTTTTTCCACATAGCAAAAAAAATACTAATGGAAAATTCAACAAAACAAGGGATTGAGATAGCCATAGAATCAGAGATACCAGCAGGAGTTGGACTTGGTTCGTCATCTGCTGCTTGTGTAGCAGTTACGGCTTCAGTTAATGGGTTGTTTCATAAATTATCAGAGAAGGAAGTGGTAAAATTAGCTATAGAAGCAGAGCGAACAATATTTGAACAGAATTCGGGGGCCGACTCTTCAATCTCCACATTTGGCGGACTGGCGTCATATGATCTAAAGGATGGATTTCAACGAATTCCATCAAGAAATGATCTGAGTTTTATAATATCAAATTCTTCTCAAGTTCACAATACACAAGACGTTGTAAGACAAGTCAGGCAGTTTAAAGAGAAAAATGAAGATCTTTTCAACAGGTTATGTAAAGAAGAAATGGACATAGTTGACAATGCAATAACATCTTTGAAGGAAAATGACTTGAATAAACTAGGTTCATTGATGTCAAGAAACCACGAATTATTAAAACAGATTGGGGTTTCAACAGAAAAAATAGATGTTTTGATAAACGAAGCAAAAAAAACAGCATATGGTGCAAAGATAACAGGAGCAGGTGGCGGTGGATGTATTATTGCTCTTGTGGACAATTCAAACACCAAAAATACGTTTGATAATTTAAGAAAAATTTCAGATTCTTTTATAACAAAGATTGACTACAATGGACTCCAGCATACATAGAATATAGAAAAATCATTCTAATCAAAAACTCAATAATTTGCAGACATCATTTAAAAATGAAAAAACAGATTAGCATCTCAACCAAAGAATCGCATCGCCATTTCAGTGAGATACTTTTTAAAACCGTCCATAGCATTGTTAAAAATCATGATCTTGATCAAACTAGGGGGCTCAATAATTACCAACAAGGAAAAACCATTAACACCAAATAGAAATTCAATAAAAAGAATTGCTACCAGTCTAAAAAATGTTAACGAGCCACTTGTCATAATACATGGCGGGGGCTCATTTGGGCATTATTGGTCTGTAAAGTATGATATGCATACAAAACCAGAAAAACATGAGGCTAAAGGAATTTCGGTTGTCAAAAATTCAATGATGGAACTAAACAGTATTGTACTTGAATCATTTTCCGCATCTGGTCTAAAACCATATTGTTTGCCTCCAAGTGCTTTTATGATAAGCGATAAACCCTTAATCAACAAAGTCAGGGAAATTCCCAAGATTGCAAAGACAGGATTAACACCAATTTCTTTTGGCGATGTCATGTGGCATGGAAAAAATAAATTTTACATTTTATCAGGAGATAGGATCATGGGAATTTTATCCAAATTGTTACATCCTCGTCTAGCAATTTTTGTTACAAATGTGGATGGGGTGTATTCAGATATGAAAAACAAGAAGCTTTTGAATGAAATTACAGTAGAAAAACCAACCATATCAAAAGTATCAATGGATGTTACTGGAGGTATGTCTCGTAAAATAAAAGAGGCATTTAATATATCAAAACATGGAACAGATGTCTTTTTTGTAAATGGAAACATTCCAAAGAGAATAACAAATGCAATAAATGACAAGAGTTTTGAAGGAACAATATTTAGAGGATAATTATGGAAAATCTCATTCTTGTGAATAGTAATGATAAACAAATAGGAATTGAAGAAAAAGTAAAATGCCATTTACCAGATGGAAAGCTACACCGGGCTTTTACCATATTTTTATTCAACAAAGAAGGAAAGCTTTTGCTTACACAGAGAAGTATGAGTAAGATGCTATGGCCAGGAGATTGGGATGGAACCGTAGCTAGTCATCCAAGACAGTCAGAGGATTACATTTCATCTGCAGAAAGAAGATTACCAGAAGAATTGGGAGTTACATGCAAATTAGATTATTTGTACAAGTTTGAATATCATGTGCCTTACAAAAACATCGGATCAGAAAATGAAGTTTGTGGTACATTAATTGGAGTATTAGATGATCCTTCAAAAATAAAACTTGTAAAAGATGAAATTTCCGACATTCGATGGGTTACACTAGAACAGATATTATCAGAGATTAAAAAAACACCTCAAATTTTCTGTCCATGGATGCTAGTTGCATTGTATTTCATATCAGAATCAAGTCACAACATAAGTGATACACACAAAGAGATTCTCAAGATGTGGAATAAAGACAACGTCAAAAGTCAACTAGAAGAATCATTAAAGTATCATTTTCCAGATCACAGATGGGAGCTAAAAAAAGAATGAAGTTGGAAAAACTTGCAAAAACAGCATCTAAGATAGACTCGTTTCTATCATCCAGACTCTCTGGAGAACCTGATGATTTGTACCAAGCAGCAAGCTATTTGATAGATCATGGTGGAAAGAGGTTAAGACCATACATGGTCATAAAGAGCTGTCAACTGCTGGGAGGAACCACAAAGCAGGCAATACCTGCTGCAGCCGCAGTTGAAATGGTACACAATTTTACATTAGTGCATGATGACATCATGGATAATGATGAGGTAAGACATGGTGTACCTACAGTTCATGTAAGATTTGGAATGCCCATTGGAATTCTTGCGGGAGATTTGCTGTTTTCAAGAGCGTTTGAAACCATATCAAAACCCTATCTTCACAAATCAGGAAATGCAGGTTTGAATCTTGTTACTACATTGGCAAAGGCCTGTACCGATGTGTGTGAAGGTCAAGCATTGGATATCAGCATGGCAAAATCAAGTAAGATACCAAGCGAGGATCAATACATAAAAATGATTGAGAAAAAAACATCATCGTTATTTGTAGCATCCTGTGCAATGGGAGCAATAGCAGCTAACAAAGATTTTGCAGATGTGACAAGATTATCCACGTTTGGAAGGAATTTGGGAATCGCTTTTCAAATAATTGATGATCTAATTGGAGTGATAGGGGATCCAAAGATTACAAAAAAACCTGTTGGCAATGACATCAGAGAAGGGAAAAAATCACTACCAATTCTGATGGCAATCAAAAAAGCAGATAGTCAAGAAAAGAAGATAATACTGAACGCATTTGGCAATTCATCTGTTTCAAAAAGTGAAGTAGAAAGAGCAATATCTACAATTTCTGCTCTAGGAATAGAAAACACAATAAAACAAAAAGCAACATATCACTCCAATGCAGCCAAAAAATCAATATCGATATACGATGAGCCTGCAAAAAATGAACTGCTTTCTTTGCTTGATTTTGTGGTAGAGAGGAGTCTTTAGTTGGATGATGAATTAAAGAGGATAATTCGTGGAATTGCTCTTCTAAATGCATCAGAACATGGCGGAAAAACTAGAAATGATGCCATCATATCCAAAGTAATCGGTATCAAGCCAGAACTTCGCTCCAGAATTAAGGATGTTATTCCACTTATTTCACAGGCAGTGATTGATGTTAACAAATTATCAGTCGAATCACAAAAAGAAGAGATTGCAAGCAAACATGCTGAACTTTTGATAGTAAAACCAAAACAGGATAGAATAGGTCTTCCACCCCTTGAAGGAGCAGAACAAAATAATGTAATCACACGCTTTCCACCAGAACCTAACGGTTATCCCCACATTGGTCATGCAAAGGCATCGATAATAGATGAGGAATATGTAAAGATGTATGGAGGAAAACTCATACTAAGATTTGATGATACAAATCCAGAAAAAGAACGCTTGGAATATTATGCAGCAATCAAAGTTGGTCTAGACTGGCTGGGTGTGAAATATGATCTTATAAAAAATACCTCAGATGACATGGAAATAATCTACAAGAAAGCCAAGGAACTCATTGATTTAGGCAATGCATATGTGTGCACATGTGACAAGGAGACAATTAGTAAGAATAGAAGAGAGATGCTACCCTGCAAGTGTAGAGCAGGAAATCTTGATCAAAATAATATGCGCTGGAATAAAATGTTTGATAAATTCAAACCCGGGGAAGCCATAGTGAGATTTCGAGGAGATATGAGCTCAGAGAATACAGTCATGCGAGATCCAACCTTGCTTAGAATAATAGATGAACCACACCCAATTCACAAAGACAAATACAGAGTTTGGCCAAACTATGACTTGGCAGTTGCTATTGAAGACAGCATTGATGGAATCACCCATGCGTTTAGAACCAAAGAATATGAATTACGTACAGAACTCTACTATGCGCTTTTAGATAAATTAAATATGCGTAAACCAAAGATGCTAGAGTTTTCAAGATTAGAGTTTGAAGGAATGCCTGTCTCCAAGAGAGTACTAAAACCTCTGGTGGAGGAAGGAAAAGTAGCAGGATTTGATGATCCCAGACTTCCAACTTTAGAGGGGCTACGTAGAAGAGGTATAGTTCCAGAAGCTATTCGGAAATTTGTTCTTTCTCTTGGCTTTACCAAGTCAGATACCATGCCACCATTTGAAACACTCGAATCATATAACCGAAAAATAATTGATCCAAAAAGTGTAAGATTATTCATTGTTTTTGAGCCAGTAAAATTAACGGTGACTAACAACAATCTTACTGAAATTGAGATTTCAAATCATCCACAAAATGACATGGGCAAAAGACGAATTGAGATAGATGGACACTTCTACATACCTGGCAATGATGTCAAGACATTGAAGATAGGGGATGAAATAAGATTGCTAGAGTTATACAACATAAAAATAACAAAGATGAGCCCAGAGATAGAAGGAGAGATCACAGGCACCAATTACAAGCCAGATATTCCCAAAATCCAATGGATTGCAAGAAAGAATCCAGTAAACGTAGAGGTCTTGATATCAGATGTGTTGTTCATAAATGACCAGTTTAATGAAAATAGTTTACAAATCAAGCAAGCCATCACAGAACAGTACTACTTAGAGTTAAATGTGGGAGCAGAAATCCAGTTCGTAAGATTCGGATATTGCAGAAAAGATTCTGCAAATCAAGCGATATATACACACAAGTGAAGAAAATGAAAATTGCAAGATTGCTTAGACAAAATATGGAAACATATGCTTTTGTTGACGGAGAAAAGGTTTTGACAAGAGAGAGTATGACATCACAGACCGGAATTCCCATACCTCAAAGCATCAAAGATTTCTTGTTTGATGGATGGTATGACGAGATAAAAAATAATGTAAAAAACCTTAGCTATAATGAAAATTTATCTGAATTCAAATTTCTTCCACCCATTCCAAATCCATCCAAGATAATTTGTTTGGCTTTTAATTACAAGGATCATGCAAAAGAACAAAACTTGATCCCACCGGATGAGCCAGCAATTGTAATAAAGCCCAGAACAACGCTCAATGGAGCTACATCAGACATAGTTTGTCCATCTTTTGTATCAAAGCTTGATTATGAAATTGAACTTGCAGTGATAATTGGCAAAGACTGTAAAAACATATCAGAAAAAGAAGCAAAGGATGCAGTTTTCGGATACATGATCTTAAACGATACATCTGCACGAGACATACAAGCTAAGGATAAACAGTTCACGAGGGCAAAAGGCTTTGACACTTTTGCACCTTGCGGTCCTTGGATAACATCTGCAGATGAGATACCAGAACCGCAGAATCTCAAAATGGTAACCAAGGTAAACGGAGATGTTAGACAAAACTCTTCTACATCAAATATGCATCTAAAGGTCTACTCTATTGTATCATTGTTAAGTAAAGCAATGACCTTAGAAAAAGGAGACATCATATCTACTGGAACACCGGCCGGAGTCATGCTAAACAAGCCAGATGCCATATTCTTGAAGGACGGCGACAAGATAGAGATGGAGATAGAGAATCTAGGCAAAATACAAAACACAGTGAGATTTGTTTAGTATAGAATTTTAACTGTCCCATAACAGACATTAAAATTATTAAGAGTCAGAGTTTTCCATTTGTCATGGGAAAGATAATTGTTGGCAAAGTAAGCGACTTTGTTCCAGGCAAAATACAGAAAGTTACAATAGACGGCAAAGACGTTCTTGTTGCAAACATAGATGGAAATTACTATGCAGTAAATGACACATGTACACATGCTGGAGCAAGTCTTTCCGAAGGAAGTTTGGACGGATCAGTCATCACATGCGGTTGGCATGGAGCAAAATTTGATTGTAAAACAGGCAATCTTTCTGCATTTCCTGTCAAGATAAAAGACTTGAATTCATACAAAGTAATTGTAGAATCAGAAAATATCTTTGTTGAAGTATAGTGCAAACTTTATAAAATAAGCTCAATTAGCATAAGCTGAATGGTACAATGGTCGAGAAAAAGGATCCAAATATTGACACTTTGAATATGGCCATCAACACATTAGCTGAAATTGCATCAAACCCATCCACTCCAAGAAACATCAAGAAAGATTTGACTGACCTTGTTGCAAACTTGAAAAAACAAGACTCTCCTGTCTCTGTAAGGGCCGCAAATGCCATAAGCCTTCTTGATGACATATCTCAAGACCCCAACATGCCATCATATGTCAGAGTTACACTATGGCAGGCAGTTTCTGCCCTTGAGAGAATAAGAGAATAAATTTAGTACAGACTGTCATTATTTAGTGAAAATCGAGGAGTACCTGTCATCGCTTCCAAGTTCCATAATAAGCGGAGAAGATGTGGAATTATCAGATGAGGCATTAAGAGAGATATTCAGATTTGCAGAAATGACAGAGAATGATATTTTCTATCACCTAGGATGTGGAAGTGGTAACAGTATTGCAATAGCTTCACAAGAATTTGGAGTAAAGAGATCTATTGGTATAGACAACAACAAGGAGAAGATATCACAGGGTGAGAAATTACTTGATGAGAAGAATGTCACAAATGGATCGATTAGACAGCAAGATATCATTGATGCAGACATTAGTGATGCAAGTGTAATACTTTTTTGGTTTTCAGATGAAAAAATAATTGAAAAAATGATTTCAAAGTTTCAGGGTCTAAGATCTGGATGCAAGATAATAACCATATGGGGCCCCCTTACTGGATACATGCCAAACAAGGTAGACTTTCCATACATTCTGAATGTGACACCATTCAAGAAAGCAGAATCATTACGAGATCAAATGCTTGCAATATTTGATACAGATTGTATTGACTTTGCTGTTGCATGGGAATATTCAGATAGATATTCCAAAGCTATTGGTTCAAGAAATTTAGAGAATGACAGATTTTTAACAATACTTCAGACGCTTGTAATATGGATAAACGCAAAAAATCTTGGAATTGCATGCGGGGATGAAATACCCGAGCCCGTAAAGAGCTACATTGGAATTCTCAAGACTTTTTTCAACATAGAAGTCGAACATTTGCTTGACCATTAGACCAATTATCAGTCATGTTTTTATTGACAAATGTTGTGAATTTACATGATGCAGGAAAGGATCAACATCAATGTATCAGCTACAGATTATGAAAATACTAGCAAGGCCATCATATCAACACTTAGCAATGTAGAAAAAATGGTTCATGGCGAAAATGACTTTGTAGTGACTGATTCAGAATTTGCCTTTGGATGGCATTTTTACGTAGTTTGTATCAACAGATCCCTGGTAAAAAAACTGTCAGACCAAATGGGACCAGATTTTGAGAAGATAAAAGGAAAGGGATTAGATCACAAGTTTTTGACTTGGTTAAATGAAAAGGTTAGCCAAAAAAATCTGAAGGTCAAACTAGCCATCAAAGAAGAAATGGAATCAAGTAAATT
>JAJPEA010000055.1 GCA_023252335.1 Nitrosotalea sp. | reverse complement strand
CCTATCTTTTGTATTGCGTTCTGGAAATCTTCTTGTGTTACCTTGATTGATTTTACATTCTTTTCTTTCTTGTCTACATAGCGTCGTATGGCACTCATGGCTGCTCTATTGCAGATTCCCTCTATCTCTGCACCACTAAAGCCATCAGTCAACTGTACTAGTTTTGTAAAGTCGACATCCTCTGCGAGTGGTTTCTTTTTTGTGTGTATTTTGAATATGTTCTTGCGTCCCTTTGTATCCGGTAATGGTACCTCAATGATTCTATCAAATCTTCCAGGTCGTAGTAATGCACTATCGATAAGATCTACTCTGTTAGTAGCGCCTATTATTAGCACATCCTGTAGTTCCTCAAGACCATCTATCTCGGTCAATAGTTGAGACACTACTCTTTCTGTCACACCAGAGTCAGAACTACCTGAGCTTCTGCTTGGAGCTAACGAGTCAAGCTCATCAAGAAATATTATGCATGGAGCAGCTTGTCGTGCCTTTCTAAATATTTCACGGACTCCTTTTTCAGATTCGCCAACCCATTTTGAGAGCAATTCAGGTCCTTTGATGCTAATGAAATTAGATTCTGAGGTATGTGCAACTGCTTTTGCAATCAATGTTTTTCCCGTACCTGGTGGTCCATAGAGCAAGATTCCTTTTGGTGCTGCAACATCAGCATGGTCAAAGGCTTCTCTGTGTTTGAGTGGCCATTCTACTGCCTCGTAGAGTTCCTCTTTTAGAGAGTCCAGTCCACCAACATCATCCCATGTTACATTTGGTACCTGAACAAGGACTTCACGTAATGCAGATGGTCTTACCTCTTTTAGCGCGTCCTTGAAATCATTATCTGTAATGATAATTTTTTGAAGAATTTCTACTGGAATTTTTTCTGCTTCTAGATCCAGATCAGGTAAAATTCTTCGAAGAGATCTCATGGCAGCTTCTTTTGCAAGTATTTCCAAGTCAGCACCTACAAATCCATGAGTCACTTTTGCAATCTGATCCAAGTTTACTGTTTCTTCAATTGGCATTCCTCTAGTGTGGATGTGTAGTATCTCGGTTCTTCCTTGTTGATCTGGGATTCCAATCTCAATTTCACGATCAAATCTTCCAGGTCTTCGTAATGCAGGATCTATCGAGTCGGGTCTGTTGGTTGCAGCAATTACAACTACCTTGCCTCTTGATTTCATCCCATCCATTAAAGTAAGAAGTTGGGAGACAATTCTCTTTTCTACCTCTCCTGTTACCTCTTCCCTCTTTGGAGCAATGGAATCAATCTCATCTATGAATATTATACTTGGGGAATTTTCCTCGGCTTGTTTGAATATCTCTCGTAATCGCTCTTCGCTTTCTCCATAGAATTTTCCAATAATTTCAGGACCACTAATAGAGGTAAAGTGGGAATTGGTTTCTCCTGCAACAGCTTTTGCTAATAGTGTTTTTCCCGTACCAGGAGGGCCGTAGAGTAACACTCCTTTTGGTGCCTCAACTCCCAGTTTTTCAAACAATTCTGGATGGCGCATAGGAAGCTCTATCATTTCTCGTATTTTTTGGACCTCATTTTGTAGCCCACCAAGATCATCGTAGGTTATTCTAGGAATAGAATTGTCAATGGCTTTTGTCATAGACCCAAGTTTGAATTCGGTTTGCTCTGATACAATAACTGGCTTGGCAGATGGCGTGGTACCACTAACAACAAGTTGTGTTTTTCCACCCATTTGTGTAGTTGCAATTAACGTATCACCAGTAGTTAGCACATGACCCATGTAGTATGTTTGCATATACTCTTGGAGTCCTTCCTCGCCTAGCTTTTCTATAGGTGAAAGTGTTACCTGTTCAGCTTCTACTGCATCTACTTTTTTTACTGTGATCTTTTCGCCTATCCCTGATCCTATGTTATGACGGGTAATTCCATCTATCTTGATTATCCCTGTACCATAATCTGGAGCATATCCTGACCAGAGCTTGACATGGCTTTTTCTATTTCCAATTAGTTCAAGAATTTGGCCAGCTTCCCATCCATTCTCTTCAACAATTTTTGGATCTACTACAGCTATTCCTTTTCCAACATGTCTTTGTGTTGCCTCTGCAACTTTTAATATAATTTCACTCATAATTTATCACCATAAAAAATAGAGTTATTCGACCTGCACCGTCCTCCCTTGCGGTCGAATATCTTCTTTGAGATTGAACTTTACTTCCAAGATTCCATTGGAATATGTTGCCTTGACAGAATCCTCGTCAACCTTTTGTTTGATTGGGATTTTTGTGTGGTATTTTTTGTCGCCATTTTCTGCATCAAGATTTACAGCTCGTCCTACGACTTCGATCTTGATGTTTTTCTTTTCTACTCCTGGCATTTCAGCTACAATTTTGAGAACTTTTTCTTTGTCATCTACGATAACATCTACAAATGGTTCTCTTGTTTCTGATTTCTGGAGAAGACCTGGTTGGACATTTCCATATTCTTTGAACACGGGCTTTCCATCAGGCCCTACAGTTAGGGAATATCCATAGTAGTAAGGACCAAATGTCCGTGTGTTCTCAGAGATGGTCATGTCATTCCAAATTTTGCCAAATCCCTTGAAAGGCAGCATCATTTTTTGGAAGATATGGTCAATCTCATCCCATTCATCCATGTCATAGTTATGCATAGTATGTAATAGGTATGACATTATATAAATATTATGGAATAATGATTTGTTATATTACATAAATTAATATAATTAGCAATGGCATTTACTCTTATGCGAACCCCTAGTCTTTCGGTTCCTGATGCAGTAAGGGAAATAATTACAAAAAACCGATCTGTTTACGACTGCATCAAGATGGGCTTGATAAATTACACATCACTTGCAATAAAACTCCAAAATGAAGTTGAATCTTTGGTAGGAGGCCCAGTGAATCCCAACACAATTGTAGTTGCAATCAAAAGATATGCAGATTCTTTTGAAAAAAAAGACGATGTGCAAAATGAGACAGTATTAAAAAATGCAAGACTTTCTTTGACTGATGGAATTGTGGACATCAGATTTTCCTCAGAAGATTTTGAAATGAAAGATGCTGTAGATTTGATGGATAAATTTATGCGGATTGATCCAGATTACGAGTTTTTCCGATCTACTGATTCTTTTAGATTCATGACCGAGGACATAAGTGACATAAGAAAAATTTTAGAATCATTTTCATCACATAGAAATTTCTTTCAAACCGGATTGGCAAAAATAACCATACACATTCCCGAATCTGAACACAGTTCTGACGTGGTTTCGTACGTGTCTGAGATTCTACATGATAACGGAATCGAGCTTTTTAATGCGTTTTTCGGACAAGATTACATAGTGACAGTCTTGCATGAAAAAGATGCTGCCAGAGCATATCAAATTTTAAGAAGAGAGATTTCTCGCTAGTATCAGAATTCTAAATTCCACTAGTTTCTGCTTTTGTCATTTCTAGGTAGACCTTGTCGCCTACTGCAAGATTGAGTTCTTTGTATTCGTGCATGTCAAGCTTGATCGAGGTTGTAGAACTTGATTGGCCCATGCCTCCAGAGAGCATTTTGTTGAGGTTTTTCACCATATCGTCCATATTTGTAAAACCCATTACTCCTCCAGCACCAAATGGAGATGGGGGTATGCTTTGTTCTCTAAAATCCTTGGATGTAGAAAGCGAGACTATAACATATGGAGCCCCATCAGGCGATGCGTCTATTCGTACAATAATGTACTCTTTCTTCATGTCCTAGCTTCATAAATCAGCATATTTTACCTTTCGCTCAAATAGCCTGCAGAACATAATGAGGAATCATTATTACCTTTTTTATGCCCGCAAATAACATTAAATGAACACAGTGTCTAAAGCCAAAAAAATTCTTGTTTTAGGAGGCGGATTTGCGGGTATAGAATGTGTAAGAAAACTTGAATCGTATTTTCCAAAGGAAGAGGACATTCAGATCACACTGGTAAGTTCAGATAATTTTTTCTTATTTACGCCAATGCTCCCTCAAGTAGCCTCAGGAACAATTGAGACTAGACATATTGTAATTCCAGTTAGAACCTTGTTGAAAAAAGCCAAGTTCTATGAGGCTGAAGTCAAAAACATTGATCCATACGGCAAGACAGTTACCCTTAGCGGTACAAAAGAAAAACGCGGAATTTCATTGCAATATGATTATCTTGTCTTGGCTCTTGGTAGTCAGACAAATTTCTTTGGAATGGATAAATTAGAACAATTAGCTTATTCAATGAAAACTCTCAATGATGCAGTAGTTTTGCGAAATAGAGTCATAGACATGCTAGAGCAAGCAGATAATGAAACTGATCCTATTCTCAAGAAAAGCTTGCTTACCTTTGTAATTGTTGGCGGAGGATTTGCAGGTATAGAAACTGCAGGAGAATTGATGGACTTGTTACACGATGCTAGAAAATTTTATCCAAATATTGAAAAAACTGACATTAGAGTTATCGTTCTTGAAGCAATGTCAGCAATACTTCCAGGCTTTAATGAAAAGCTTGCAAAATTTGCTTTGGAAAAACTTCACGGACGTGGAATAGAGGTTAAGGTAAGTACAAAACTTTCTAGTTTTACTGGTGATGAAGTTTTAATCGAAGATGCTCAACCGCCTACAGATTCCAACAAGCAATCTGTGGCAAGTGCAATACAGACAAGAACCTTGGTGTGGACTGCAGGTGTCACACCTGTTGACATTATAAAAAAATCAGTCTTCAAAACCAACAGAGGCGGAATTGTGGTAGACGAATTTCTTCAAGCAGTTGACTTTCCTGAAGTTTTTGCAGTTGGAGATTGTTGTTATCTTATTGATCCCAAGACAAACAGGCCTCTTCCACCAACAGCACAAAGTGCAGAATCAGAAGCTGAAATTGTTGCAAAGAATCTTTATGCTTCAATCACAAATAGAGAAAAGGAAAAATTTGTGTATTCGCCTAAAGGCCAGATGGCAGTAATAGGAAAACGGAGTGCAATTGCAAGTATGTTTGGGATTCACTTGCATGGAATTTTTGCATGGCTGCTTTGGAGAATAATTTATCTCTCAAAAATTCCACGATTGGATAAAAAAGTAAGAATTTTTCTTGATTGGTCAATAGATATGTTCTTTGACAGAGATATTGCTAGATTGAAGGTGATGCGTGATAAACCCATTGAGGAATTCAGAGAACTTGATGAAGTTGATGATGTTTGGTAAAAATAGAATTCTGCGTTGCTGAAATATATTGAACATTACAAAACTGCATTTATGGGAAAAGTCTATGCTGTTGGTGTTGGACCAGGATCACCAAAATATGTAACTGAGATAGTAAAAGAAATAGTACTAGATTCAGATATTGTCATTGGATACAAATACACGCTCAAAACGATAGAGGCTCTCCTGCAAAATAAAGAGATACATGAAATCACCATGAAAGATCAGGAAGAGGCATATCAAAAGGTCTCAAAGACCCTAGGAAACAAGACATGTGTTGTTCCTTTTACAGGAGATGTAAATTTCTCAGAATCAGAGGTTGTAGACAGGTTAATTGAGATATTTGGCGATGTACAGATTATTCCAGGAATTAGTTCCACACAGGTTGCCGCATCAAAGGCAAGAGTGCCAACAGACAAGAGCAAGGTCATTACCATGCACATTTCCACAAGCATAGAAGAAAAGAAACTTGAGCTTCAAAAGGCACTCATTGATGGATTCAGTGTAATATTGGTACCAAGACCTTGGCCAAAAGAGCCCTCTAAACATTTTATGCAATCAGAGATAGCAATATACCTAAAAGGTCACGGTTTTGATACCTCAAAGATGAAGGTACATGTCTTTGAATTTCTAACTACTGAGAAAGAGACACATTTTATCGGCAAGGTAAAAGACTTGGAAGGAAAACAATTCTCTGATCTCTCTGTAATGGTCTTTGATCAGACAAAGCTGGAATCATACATTAATTTCAAATAATTTAATGAGGACCAGAGTGTGATCATTGAGGCGGTGTGTTACCAATTACATATGATGAAGTTGGTGGCATTGAAACTATCACGCCATTCATCCAAGTGTATTGCGGATCATAGAATCTAACAATTCCAGTTGCATTTACAACAACCATGAATGATTGTCCTGGAGCAATCTTGCCACTTGCTATCTTTCCATCAGGGGTAAATGGATTGTCATTTTTTTGTGTGCTAATACCACTAAAAATGGTATGAGCTATAGAATCATTGTTAGTCCAAATAACAGGAGTACCAGGAACTATCTGTATAGTATCTGGTGTATAGTATGTATTGTATTGATTGTACGTCTGCTGAGTTGCAGTTCCTTTTGGTGATGATGAACCTGGGTTTATACTAATTTTAACTGGAGCAATTTGATTTGTAGTAGCAGGTGTTGAAATGATAATTCCGTTTATCCATGTATACATTGGATCAAAGATTTGTGTAGAACCAGTTCTGCTAAAAGTAGTTTGATAACTCTGACCTGGAGCTATTGGACCGCTGTCAATATTTCCATCTGAAATAAAGTGAGGGCTAACTGTTTTTCCTGCAGCGCCTTTTCCACCAGCACTCTCGGTTGTGGATAATAACTGGCCACTCATTATACTATGTGGAACAGAATCATTGTTAGTCCAGACTACAACTGTACCTGGTGTAATTTGGAGTGATGAAGGTGAGAGGAACTGTACGTTATTAGAATTAGATGCGCCGTTAAGTATGGTCATTTGAGCTGTTTGTGTTTGTGTAGTTGATTGTGAGAGTGGTGCGATTATTCCTACCATGAATTGGTAAGTGGGATCAAAGAAGGTAATGTCACCTACTGTTTCATCTTGTGGAATGTTGTAACGTGTTGCAACCCTAGGATCTAGTGCCTGACTAGTATCAAAACTAGTTACTGTATACTGGAATGATTGTCCTGGAGCAATGGAACCGCTGTCTATTTTTCCATCAGAAATAAGTGTGGTATTTGACTGATCAGTGGTTAATGCTTTTGCCACACCACTCATTATTCTATGTGGAACAGAATCATTGTTAGTCCAAACTATGGTGGTACCAAGAGCTACTCGTACATTTGATGGTGAATAGTGAACTTGGTTGTTGATGTTAGATGCACCAGGTAGGATGCTTATGTTTACTACTGAAGACGAAGACGAAGTGGGTGTAGTTGTGGTAGATGTAATCGGTTTTGTTGTTCCAGTACCTGCAGATAATACCTTGGCGCTGTAACTTGCTTTCATGGTTTCAGATCCAGTTATCTTTCCTGAAATGCTAAAAACAGAACCAGCTTGGTTGCTATCTATTATTCTTCCAAACAAATTAAGATGAATTGTATTTCCGTTTTCATCCTGTGCATTGCCTTGGATTACAAAGTATTTGTTATCTCGTAAGATTGAGACTTGCCATAATCCAGAATTGAGATATTGTGTGTTTGTTATAGTAACAAGTCCATTATCAAGTGTAGCTTGCATGCTGCTTCCATTGTTAGCTCCTGCTGTTATTTGTAAAGCAATACTTGAATCAAAAATGGTTTTACTTCCTGAAAGATAACCTGAACCATCAATCAAGTATTTTCCATTAGATGAGAAATCAGAATAGGCATTAGGCAAATACATTGTAGTAGCAAGTCCTGCAATTACCATTAGAAACAGAAGTACGTATTTCATTAGATTATCCAACTCCTTATTGCATATTTAATTGCAAGGTATAATTTATCACACAATTAGGCAATTCCCGGTTAATTGTCTTTACAGACTAGTTTTTGGATTAACTACGTTTGATCCAAATTGTTGAATCATATAGTATTCAATGAATCCCCCAGCAAGTAGAAGAGCCAAGACGATTCCTATTTCTATAGCAGTTTGACGTAGTTCAGTTTTTAGAGATTTTTTTCTTATTATTGTAAGTATGAGCAAAAAGCTTCTTGACATTCCAATTGAGTATGCTGTAAGCTCCATTATGCCAAAGGGAGACAAGTAAAGCAATGCAAGTGGAGGAACTTTAGCAAGTGCCGGAGTTGTTACCACTAGAGCTTCAAATGCAACTCCCGTTGACCAAGCTGCAAATGCACCCCAAGCTAGTCCCGCACCTGGAATAAACATGGGCAGTGCAACTGATGCATTATGTTCAAAAATTCCTATAGCATCAATTCCTCGAACGACTTTTTGAAATTCTTTAAGAAATGTTTGTGATTCGTCATCAGATAATTTGCTTTGAGTTCCAATTAAATAAGATAAAGAGAAGATTCCAATAAAAATAACAAATACTAGGAATCTTGGTTTGCTGAACAATACTTCGTTTTTAAGAGAACTATATTTGAGGTTGGTGGTTGGATCAGATTTAATTAAAAGTCGTATTATGAGACCTTGTTGAAAGAAGAAGTATCATCTGCAATAACTTATGCATTAAGTAAAGGATTTCAAATTCATCCTGATGCGTTTAAGATACTAGAAAAAATTGATGTAAAAGAACTTCAAAACATAATCAAGCAAGTGGTTCGAGAAAAAGCTAAACAAAATATGTTTTTGATTAATCAAAGTGACCTCAAAATGTTTGTAGAATCAGAAATAGATGACAGTATTGAAAATAACCATGTAATTTTGTTTGATCCTACGAAAAAGGTCACATCTGCAGAAGGAATTGAGGGTTTTCATGCATTATTCAAAGATAGATATGCAAAATTGCTTAAAATTATGATGCAACGTTCACAATCAAAGAAACTAACCCCAATTTCAAACGTGACAAATGGCAAGTTGGATGATGAGACCTACATCGCAGGCCTATTGATGGATAGAAGAATAGACAGAGATGTCACCAAGTTGGTCATAGATGATCCTTCAGGCTCAATTGAGTTGCTAATTTTCAATAAAGAGATACAGGAGACCGCAAATTCTCTGCAAATTGACCAGTTTGTCATGGTATCAATTGCAAGTGGAAAAAATGGTGGATTTTTTGTTAAAGAGATCCTTGTTCCAGACATACCTGAGCATATATCAAATCGTTCAAAGACTGAGACTTATGCTGTCTTCATTTCGGATTTGCACGTGGGAAGCAAGTTCTTTATGGAAAAAGAGTTTACAGAGTTTGTTTCATGGCTTTCAAGCCCTGACCCGATAGCAAGAAAGGTCAGATTTGTTCTAGTGGGCGGAGACATTATTGACGGAATAGGAATCTTTCCAAACCAAGACAAGGAACTCTTGTTGTTAGATGTAGACCAGCAGATGGCAAAGGCAACCGAGCTTTTAGACAAGATTCCAAAACACATCAAGGTATTCATCATTCCAGGAAACCACGATCCAGGAAGAAGAGCCCTTCCCCAGCCAGCAATTCCAGAAAAGCACAACATGCACCTCTGGAATAGAGAGAATTTTTTCATGTTGGGAAATCCATCCCTGCTTGAGCTAAATGGCGTAAAGATACTGATGTTTCACGGTCAAAGTCTTGATGACGTTGTTGGCAGCACACCAGGATTAAGCTATGCACAACCTGCAAAAGCCATGCGGGTTTTGCTAAAAACCAGACATCTTAGTCCGATATATGGCAAGAGAACCCCTATTGCGCCAGAGTTGGAAGACATGATGGTAATATCTGAAGTTCCAGACATCTTGCATTCTGGCCACATCCATGTTGTTGAGCTTGACATGTACAAGGGAACATTGATTGTAAACTCTGGCGCATGGCAGAGCCAGACTCCATTTCAGGCAAGTGTTGGAATCAGCCCTACACCAGGAATTGCTATTATTGTAAACCTTGCAACAATGAAGGTTTTTACAAAAGACTTTACAGAAAATTCTAATTAAAATTTACAAGAGATCTTCTAAGGTCAGATCTTCTTTGAATGCTTTTTTTACAGTGTCAGCATTTAGTGTAAGATTGAATTTTTTTGTCCTTCCATGCATCCCTTGATGAATAATTTTTCCTGTGATTAATCCAGTCATTTCTATCTCACTTAGCATCTGTGTAATTCTACGCTGCGTTAGTTCTTTCTGTCTTGTAATTTTGCAGAGATTTTTATATGATTGGTATATCTCGCCAGTTGTATTTCCACTTGCCTTCATTACTGCAAGTATGAGTAATTTTTCATGTAATGGGTATGAGTTCAATGCGGTGGTTTCCTTGTCTTCCTCCATCTTCAGAGAGGCCCTTCGTATGTGGTCCTCCTTTACTGTATCAGATTGTTCACGCTCGGCAATCTCGCCTGCAACACGCAAAAGGTCGATTGCCCTTCTTGCATCCCCATGTTCCTGGCCAGACATGGCTGAACACAGGTTTAGGGCTGCTTGTTCTACAGTATTTGGCACAAAGGCGACCTTGATACGTTCATCAAGTATCTCGTTTATCTGCCCAACGGTATAATTGGTAAAGATTACCTCTTCCTCACTCAAGCTGCTTAGGACTCTGGGATCAAGACGTTCTTTGAATGTTAGATCGTTTGAAATTCCTATCAGGGTCAACGTGCCTTTTTTTAGCCTCTCGTTGGCTCTAGTTAGTGAATAAAATACGTCTTTGCCTGATTTAGAGACAAGTTCTACCAGATAATCAATCTCATCTATTACAAATACCGTGTTTAGTTCATTTTTCTCAATTACTGAAATGATACGATTGAATACTTCACTAATTGAAAGGCCTGTAGACGGTAATTCTTTTTGTGATGTAAGACCAAGTTGTCTGCCCAATTTTACTAGTAATCCGTAGAGCGTAGTCTCTTCTTTTGCATTAGCATAAAGTAATTGAATTGGAAAAGAATTGTCCTTTACCCGCTCTTGTATCTTACCAAGAACTTTCTTTACTACTAGGGTTTTTCCTGTACCAGGTTTTCCATAAACTAGTAAGTTGGATGGACGTGATTTTTTTAATAGAGGTAATAGTGATTGGGTGACCTTTTTTTGTTCATCTTCACGGTGTAAAATTACGTCGGGAATAAATGTAAAATGTAGGACTTCACGATTCTTGAATAGGGACTTTCCACTTTGTGCATCATCTAATAATTTATCAATCGGATCTTTTACCATTAACCCACACACCACTGTTTCTTCTCTATCCACATAAGGACTCTACTCAATTAATTAGATTAGAATAGAATAACTAAACCAAATTTAGTATATCATTAATTATTTTTATTTT
>JAJPEA010000054.1 GCA_023252335.1 Nitrosotalea sp. | reverse complement strand
TTAACCAAGATACACTTTGCGATTGCGAATTGTGTCTGACTTGAATCAAGCCTAGTTATCTTAGCTACAAATGAAAGTGGGATCGGCCGGATTTGAACCGACGACCTCAGGTACCCAAAACCCGAATCATACCAAGCTAGACCACGATCCCGATGTGATTTGCACAAAAATGTCCCAATTTAATCTTCTCGGACTGTGATGATTTTAAATAATAAACCAAATTAAGGCATAATCGTTGCAATTACAAGATTACATCAATGCAGGAAAGATAGCATCAGAGGTAAGAGAGAATGCTAGAAGAAAAAATCATGTTGGCTCTACCTTGGAAGAAATATGCAATTCCGTTGAAAAAGAAATTACAAGCAGAGGCGCCAAGTGCGCATTTCCAGTAAATGTCAGTCTAAATGAGATTGCGGCACACTATACCGCAGAGCCAAATGACAAGACAATAGTCAAGGACACTGATCTTTTAAAAATTGACTTGGGTGTTCAGATAAATGGCTACATTGCAGATACTGCAGTTACAGTCTGTTATGATCCAAAATATGACTATCTAGTCCAGGCAGCAGAATCTGCACTAAGGGAGGCCATGTCAATGATACGAGTCGGTGCAAAATCAAGTGATGTTGGCAAGACAATAGAGAACACTACAAAACAAATGGGTGGAATACCCATTGCAAATCTAAGTGGTCACTCTCTTGAACAATATACAATTCATGCAGGAAAATCAGTTCCAAACATCTGGTCCATTGGTTCGTTTTCATTCCAGTCAACAGAGGCATATGCATGTGAGCCATTTGTCACAACCCCAGACGGATCAGGCTTTGTGCGAGAGGGAAAAATAAAGAACATCTTTTCCCTTGTTACAAGAAAAAGGACAAAGGATGAAGAGGCAAACAAGATGATTGATTTCATATGGCAAAAGTTCAACATGCTTCCATTTGCACTACGATGGTTCATCCCAGAATATGATGAAAAGACTGCAAGAGATCTTGTAGACAGACTGATCAAGAACAAAGTTGTCAGGGCATACCCAATACTAGTCGAGTCAAAAGGGGAAAGAGTAGCACAGGCAGAGCACACGTTTATCCCACAAGAGAATAGTGTTCTCATAACTACTAGTACACAGTAAAATTTTGAAGACTAGTTAAAGATAATCTTCTTTCTCCACCACATTGTAAATATCACCATGCCACTGCCTGCAATTGCAAGCCCTGCATAGACTAGGGTATCACCAATGCTTTGCTGTAAAGTACTTGTGCAATGACATCCAGCCAGAGCACCAGTGTGGGTACCGCTACAGTTACACGTGCCAGATTCATGCAGTCCATATCCAAGTATGGTTACAAGCAAACCCAATACAATGAACGAGGCACCGAGTGTTTTCATGTTTTGGCATGTACCGTACCACACCGTTGCTTAAAAGAATACCGGTAGATCATGTCTTCTGTACCACGGCTACAAGAAATAATGAAAGCATAACAAATCCTATAATTGATAGAAAACCTCAAATTGAAAAGAAAAACGTTTAGAATGTTCATCATTCTAATTAATATCAACTACACATAGTGGAAAAAAATGAAAGATAAAGATCCTCCCCAGTCAAGGGCTCGGACAATGCTAAACAAGGTGCCTGAAATCACGTTGTTTTTTTGGGTAATCAAGATTCTCTGCACCACTGTTGGTGAAACAGGTGCTGATTTTTTAGATACGAATTTGAATCTTGGACTTGACGGAGTAACTCTAATCATGGGAGTATTACTTGCTGCAACACTAGTCTTTCAGTTCAAATCCAAAAAATATGTGCCTGGAATCTACTGGCTTGCAGTTGTCCTAATCAGCATAGTAGGAACTCTCATCACAGATAATTTGACTGACAGATTTGGGGTACCCTTGACTATAACTATCACAATCTTTGCCGTCACACTTTCAATAGTCTTTGCAGTTTGGTATAAGAAAGAAAAAACATTGTCAATACATACAATCATCACTACTAGAAGAGAGGCGTTTTACTGGCTAGCCATTTTGTTTACATTTGCACTTGGAACCGCTGCAGGTGACCTATTGGCTGAGACCATAAACCTTGGCTACCTACTTTCTGCAATCATTTTTGGCGTTCTAATTGCATCTGTTGCAATAAGTCATTTCGTTTTCAAGGTAAATGCTATTTTGGCATTTTGGATAGCGTACATTTTAACTCGTCCCCTGGGGGCTTCGATAGGTGACTATCTCTCTCAAGACTTGAACAATGGCGGCTTGGGATTGGGAACCGTAATAACAAGCACGATTTTTCTTGTTACGATCTTGGCTACAGTCATCTATCTAACGATAACAAAAAAAGATGTTATTAAAAAGAATAATTTTGAAGACCAAGCGTGATAATAAAAAATATTCTAGTACATGTATGTCACTTTAGCTAAATGTCTGGTTTGAATAATAAAATAAACAAGAAAAATGATGCAAACTAGCAAAAAACGCAGATACCTTACTTGCGAACTTCGCCAAAGATCTTGTCTATTATCATCTGTCCATTTCCACAGGATGGGCACTTGTCTGTCACCTTGAAGATATAGTCCCCCTCCTGGAATTTTCTAGTTGATTTTTTACTACAGACATTGCATTGTTCCACAGTATACGGATCCAGCACCTCTTCTTTTTTCTTGAAGAGATTCATTGTGATACGCCCAGCGTGTTTCCAACCCCAATTACCAGTACACATTGGCCTTGTTTGGTGTTCTCCCTTATGACATCGTAAACCTGTGATAATACGCGCTCAGAAGAATCAGCAATCTCTTTTCTCATCAGTGTAATTGCCTCTTTGATTGACTGTTTTACCACTATGGCATGGATTGGAATGTTGTGTCTTGTTGCAATTTCTTCTATCTGGAATCTTTCAGTGCCAACTCCCCCTATTGCAGCTCCGAATCCTTGTGCAATAGAGCCAGTATCTTCTCCTTCCAGCTTCAAGGCAGCATCAACCATTATTATAATGTCAGGTTTATTTTCTGAAATTATTTTCTCAAGTGTATCAGCAGGCCTTCCAACAGTTGCGGCAGGGCCTTCTGCCTTTACCAGATACAATTTTCTTCCTTCAAACTCTTTTTCACTCTGGACAGTTTCAAGTGCAACAGATTTTTTTTCTGTACCAAGCATCATTGTACCAACAACCATTGGACCAATTCCATCGCCTATTGGTTGTCCCTGCTTGAATGCAGATACTGCAACCTTGAGCGCTTCAGCCTCTTCGAGGATGAACGGCATCATCATCTGCAAAGGAAGTATCAATGGAAAGTTGTTTTGTTTTTTTGCAGTAAGGAAAAAGTGTCGTACCATCTTGTACAACATGTGCAGTGTTGTCACAGCTTCTAAAATATTTATTATCTGACTTGCCTCCATCTGGCTTAGATTTGGAGACAGGGCTTTTACCTGTGTACGAGTCGAGTCTTCTCTTGTCCTCATGATGTGTTTTATTTTTGGCACAATACCATTTGGGTCCATGTCAACTGGCATTATTGTAAAGTATTCAAAATATTTATCAAGAAACGCAGTAGGATCTACAGAAGATTTTACATTATTTTTCACATAAGAAATTAGTTCTTTTCTGGTATCATCTCGGTATAGCTTTAGCTTCTCCAGTCCCTTGTTGATTTCAGATGAGGTGACATGAAGCTGGATTCTCTGACCATATAGCATAAAGACAAAGATTGGTAGAATCCAAACCATCCACATCAAAGGATTAGAATTATCAGTAGAACTGAAAAGCTTGTCCAAATTTGTACCTAAAAAATCCATTAGTGAAAAGATTCGGTTTTACCAAATTAAATCTTTCAGAGTTTGGAATATACATTTGACATGTTAGATAAATGTAAGTCATCCTCCCTTGGGTGGACATGGCAACTTTTTCCTAGCAATAACATGCCAACGCATCTATTACTTTCCCTCTTTGCCATTGTTCTACACTTCTGAGGATTCCATGTGTTGCCACATGTTCCGTGCAGAAATGTTAACACCGCATGAGCAGAAGATCAAGTCCTTACCTGATGTTCTGTTTCAAGCGAGTCGACACTTTTGTCGGGTCGGATGACTGTCATATAATACGTCATCGTGGAATAAAAATCAGATCAATATAGATCCGGTATGTCCAAGCGAAAAATGGTAGAATGTATCATTTTACACAAAATTCTACGAATCAAAACATGGTTTGCAAAAAAATCATTTTTTAAGCATTTAGAACACAAGATACCAGCAATGAAACCAAGTGATGTTGGACAACGATTAGCAAAAATAACAAAGTGTGCCATATCATGGGATGAACATACACGAAAATTTTATTCAGTTGATGCAAGCTCGTACACCATAAAACCACAAGTTGTTGCATTTCCCCGCAATGAATCAGATGTAATAAAAATTATCAAATTTGCAAAAAGATACCACATTCCACTAACTCCCAGAGGTGCAGGCACAGGACTTGTTGGCAGTGCACTTGGAAGAGGAATCATCTTGGACATGAGAAACTTTGACAAGATAAAACTTGGAGCATCTCAGGTAGAGGTTGGAAGCGGTGTCTTCAAGGGGCGCCTTGATAAGATATTAAAAAAACAAGGCAGAGTCATTGGCCCTGATCCCTCAATAGGTCCATTTTGCACCATTGGCGGAATGATTGGGACCAATGCAAGTGGCATCCACTCGCTAAAGTATGGAAGCATTATTGACAATATTGTCCAAGTAAGAATGATAGACTCGTCTGGCCATGTCATAAAATTTCCAGGAAGATACGATTCAAAGGATATTATCAAAAAAATCCAATCAAGAAATCATACATTTCCCAAGGTATCAAAGAATTCATGCGGCTACAGAATTGACAAGGTTTTGTCAGAAAATGACTTGCACAAATTGATTGCAGGCTCTGAGGGAACACTAGGCATAGTGACCACAGTGAAACTCAAGACATACCCATCTCCAAAAAATGTCTTGCTATACGTAATACACTATGATACCCTATTAGATGCAGCAAGAGATGTCCCAAAGATACTTGAGCTAAAACCATCTGCAGTCGAACTTGTAGATAGCAACATAACAAAACACATCAAGATGAAAATACCAAGTATTGGCTGTCTTCTTTTTGTCGAGTTTGACAATACCGCACAAGACAGAAAACAGATTTACAAAATCACATCAGGTAAAATAATCAAGACCGAGTCAAGTGCTGTCAAAATCAAAAAGATATGGAGTTTTAGAAACTCGGCTTTGGCATATAGCTTGCAGAGCATAACAAAAAACGAGACAATGCCTACGCTCATAGAAGACGCAGTTGTACCAGTGAAAAGAATTCCACTCTTGCTAAAAATACTGGACATGGTTTCTAAAAAATATGGACTTCGAGTCATAGTATATGGCCATGCCGGAAATGGCAACCTGCACATGAGACCAGTTCTCAGACAAAAGGATCTGGGCTTGATCAAGGAGATTGCAAAAGAATTTTTTTCAGGAATAATTAGCATAGGTGGAAGCATAACAGGCGAGCATGGAGACGGGCTTGCAAGATCAGAGTTTGTAAAATTACAGTATGATGCAAAAACGTATTCCATCTTCAAGCAAGTCAAAAAACAGTTCGACCCAGAAAATATTCTAAACCCAGGCAAGATAATATCAAGCAAGAGTACAGTAACTAGAAACTTGAAGATCTAATTATACCAGGATATACGATTACTTGATTCCAGTACCAAGTGGAACGTCTTCAGTCACAGTAAGCCAAAATGGCTTGTCATCCGAGTCTGCTGCCAAAAGCATTGCACCTGATTGAACTCCTGCAATTGTTCGCGGTTCAAGATTTACAAGTGCAATTACTGTCCTTCCCACAAGTTCCTCTGGTTTGTAGTATTGTGCACCACCAATGATAACATCACGCTTTTCATCTCCAAGATCAATTGTTCCCTTGATGATTTTTGATTTTCCCGGAATTTCTTCAACTGAAATTACTTTGGCCACCTTCATCTCGAGCTTGGCAAAATCATCGTATGTTATCAGAGTCACAACAATCCTGATATCATGAGATTAAAATTGATTTCGAAATCACGCAGGTTTGTTTTGGAAAAACCAACCCCCATTACAACATAAATATGAAGTAAAGTTGATCCATCACATGGTTCAGATCCAGGCATCTGTTGAAATTGATGCATCCATTGACAAAGTCTGGAGCATTGTCTCTGATCTTGATTCAGAGCCCAAGTTCTGGAGGGGAACCAAAGAGGTAAGAAACATCTCAAGGGATGGCAACATCATAACGCGGGAGGTCACAATTGCATTCAAGGATTCAAAATGCATGCAGACTGTAACACTATATCCAAAAGAAAAGATCCAGATCCAGTTTACAAAAGGAGTAATCGAGGGAACAAAGACGCTCACACTTTTCCAAGATGGCAATAAGATAAGACTAGACGTATTATGGGACATGAAGCTAGCAGGCATGATGGGAATGTTTACAGGAATGATAAAAAAACACATCAAGAGCGGTTCCGAGCAGGCCCTTGAGGGCATCAAACAAGAAGCACAGAGATAGAAAAAATGTTTCTAGTGGATGTAGCAAATTATCTTCTTGCAGCCATTTTGCTGAGCGTTTCTGTTGCATGGGTATTTTTGATAAAATCAATGTGGATTACATTTCGAGATTCGCCATTTCTTGACAAGTACAATTCCAAGCCACACCACACACCCAAAGTATCAATCATTTTACCTGCAAGAAACGAAGAGATGTTTATTGAAAAATGTATCAATTCCTTGTTAGACCAAGATTATGAAAATTATGAGATAATAGCCATTGATGACATGTCAGATGACAACACTGGAGAAATAATTAAAAAAACTGCAAAGAAAAACTCCAAGGTGGTACATGTCAAGGCAGCCCCCAAGCCAGAGAAATGGATAGGAAAAAACTGGGCATGCATGGAAGGTTTTAGGAGGTCATCCGGAGAATTGTTGTTGTTTACCGACGCAGATACAATCCATACAAAAAAGACAATCTCACTTGCAGTAGACCACCTCTTGAGCGAAGACTTGGATGCATTAACAGTTGTTCCAAAGATGCTTTGTCTTGACTGGTGGACAAAAATAACCCTGCCAGTTTTATCGACATTTCTGCATACAAGATTTTCGGCATTAAGGGTAAACGATCCTTCCAAAAAGACAGGATATTTCTTTGGAAGTTTTTTCATCATAAAAAGAAAAACCTACGAATCAGTTGGAACACATGAAAGCGTAAAAAGCGAAATTGTAGAAGACGGGGCACTGGGAAAAAAAGTAAAGGAGCAAGGATTCAAGTTAAAAATGGTACGAGGAGAACACTTGGTAGAAGCAGTGTGGGCAAGAGACAAGACTACGCTGTGGCATGCCCTCAAGAGACTAATGATTCCGCTATACATCCAGTCAAGCAAGATGGCAATAGGAATATTTCTTGCAGTGCTTTTCCTGCTGTTTGTGCCGTTTCCAGCTCTGATTTATTCGGCACTTTATGCAAACCTTGCAATATCTTTTGAAGTCTTGCTTGGTGCATCATCACTTGCATCAGGACTGGTCTACCTTGGAAGTACAATTGATGCAAAAAAGGGATTGGGTCTTGGTTTTTCACATGCATTGTTTGCTCCACTTGGCAGTGCAGTAATTGTGTCAGGATTTGCATGTGGAATTTTGCATGCAAAGAAAAATAATGCAGTCACCTGGAGAGGAAGAACATATTCCATCTCAGAAACAGTGCAAAATCCAATCAGCTTGTGAGTAAGGATTATACAGTAACCAAAGAATAGTTCAGGTGCTTGGACAAGACTACGGCAATTTTAGGCGGAGTATATGGAATCATTGTACTAGTTCTAGTGTTTGCATTTGTGATTGGACCACAAAAAACAGATTCTATGCATCAAAATTCTATTCTTGGAAATCTCGTACCAAGTACTGGATCTCAGCTAAGCTTGGCAGATCTTTTTGCAAAATCACAGGACGGTGTTGTGCAGATTGTAGTTCGCAAGACAGGTGACAATTCTTCAGACAGAGCAATTGGCTCAGGAATTGTATACGATCTTGGTGGACATATTATTACAAGTAATCATGTTGTAGAGGATTATCAAAAGATACGAGTTGTATTTCATGACGGGCAGTCATATTCGGCCAATGTTAGTGGTACTGATGTATATGCAGACTTGGCAGTAGTCAAGATAAATGCAGATTCCCAGTCATTACAAGCACTGCACCCGCTGCCACTAGGGGACTCGTCAAAACTTCGAATAGGGGATTCGGTTACAGCAATTGGCAGTCCATTTGGCCTGAGTGGTTCAATGACATCAGGAATTGTAAGCCAGCTAGGAAGAATTCTAAATCCACCAAATATCCAGTCATTTTCCATTCCAAATGTAATCCAGACAGATGCTGCAATAAATCCAGGAAATTCAGGAGGTCCACTCTTGAACGACCATGGAGAGGTAATAGGAATCAACACTGCAATTCAAACTGATACAGGCGAGTTTTCAGGAGTAGGTTTTGCCATACCTTCAAACACCATGAAGCGAATTGTACCAGCACTCATCGAGTCAGGTCACTACAAGCACCCATGGCTTGGAATATCAGGAATTTCGATTGACCCTGACTTGGCAGACAGTTTGGGAATTTCCACGCATTCTGGATTTTTAATTGAAACCATAGTGTCAGACAGCCCAGCCTCCAAAGCAGGTCTGCATGCATCAAACCAGACAAAGACAATAGATGGAATCAAGTACAAGTATGGCGGAGACATTATAACTGGAGTAGACAATAATCCAGTATCAAAACTAGAAGACCTTTTGAATTATTTGCAAGACAACAAGTCAGCAGGTGACAAAATGATAGTGCATATTGTACGAGACAGCAAAAACATGGATGTAACTCTAACATTACAAGAAAGACCATACAGCCAGTAAGGATGCAAAATAAAATTTAGTCCATGTTATAACAAGAGTAACATTGTTTCCTAATGTATTTATAAAATAGTATTTTTATTAAAAAACAATTGAAGTTTTGGCTGATTTCTATTCTCATATTTTCAGGTGTTGTGATATTACCATCGTATGCAGAACCAGTAATGAATGACACCGGATTTACAATCCAACCTTATGTTACAGGAATTTGTTGCAGTCCAACTACAATGGCCTTTGAGGGAAATGACATTCTAGTTTTATCAAAGGTTTCTGGAGAAGTTCACTTGTTTAGAAATGGAGTCTTGCAAGACAAGCCAGTATTACAAGAAAATGTCACAAGTACCGGAGAACAAGGAATGCTTGGCATAACAACAGTCGGAAATAAAGTCTATTTGTATTTTACAGCATCAGACAAGATGGGAGGACATGCACTTGGAAAACGTGTTTACAGTTATGATTGGAATGGACAGCAGCTTGTAAACAAGACACTTGTAAAAGACCTGCCACAGACCCAGACGTATCACAATGGTGGTGCCATGGTCACATCCAAGAACGGCTCGGTGTATCTAGTAGTAGGTGATGCAGGAAGATTTGGAAAACTACAAAACCATCCAACAGGAGAGCCTGACGACACGTCAGTTATTTTCAGACTGGTCCCGTCAGGCCCATACTATGCAATTGGAATAAGAAACAGTTTCGGACTTGCAATTGATCCTGTAACAGGAAACCTTTGGGATACAGAGAACGGCCCAGATTGGGGTGATGAGGTAAATCTTGTTCCCCCAGGTTTTAACAGTGGGTGGGATGTTGTAGCAGGTCCTGCAAACGCAACCCAGATTGCAATGATGCCAAACTATCCAGGATACACGTATCATGATCCCCAGTTTAGCTGGGAAAAAACTGTTGCACCAACTGGCATTTCATTTACCTCGCCACAAGGATTTGGAAAATACAAGGACAGTGTGTTTGTAGGCGATTGTAACAATGGAAACGTATACCGCTTTCAGCTAAACCAGAACAGAGATGGTTTTGTCTTTAACAGCCCAGATCTTGCTGCTTACAAGGAAGTAAAAAGAGGGCATTCCATGAAGGAGATAGTATTTGCAACAGGATTTGGCTGCATAAGCGATGTAGTGACAGGACCAGATGGAATGTTGTACATAACATCTTTAACAGATGGAACAATTTACAGAATAGTTCCACAAAATAGCATAGAAGAGATATTCTGGGGCACCAACCTATACATTGCAATTGCAGCAATTGTCATAGCTATCATAGTAACATATGTCGTTCGTAGAAAAAAATACATCAATAAAGTAAATGTTTGAAAAATTTATAAAAAATCTCAAAAAAATCAGATCGACAATTACTTGACAGGTTAGAGAAAAAAATTAGATTTTGTCAAATAACAATTAAAAAATAAAGTACCAAAAGTTGAACAAGCACATCATTTTTTCAATTTGCGCATTGGTAATAGGATTTACAATTGTAATGTCAAGTGTACATGTCTCAGAATCCATACTAGCCAACCAGATGCTAGTATCAGTCAGAGCACAAACAGATCCAATAGTCGAGGGGGGATTTCCAACAATAATTGGCACCGTAGATGATCAAGCCTACAAGCCAATCGCAAATGCAAATGTGTTGATAGAATACGGTACCATCATAGTAACTACAACTACAGATGACAATGGCAGTTTCAAGTACCAATCAGCCATACCTTCTACTCATGGAGTTTATGAGGTAGTTGCAACTGCAGCAAAGGACGGGTATACAAAGACCATAGCAAATTCCACATTCACAGTTGTACCAAGACAATCTGCCTCGGTACTAACTAGGACCATAACAGGCTTGCCAATCCAGTCAGGAAACTATACTGTCTACCTTGGCAAAGTTGCACAATGGAACCTAGAAACTACGTGCATGGTAGACTTTGGCACCAAGTACATGAGATTTTTGAAGACATGCGATTTGTACAACATGGCACCAGAGGATTTCAAGACGGACCAGCCAGTAACACCAATGGTTTCAGTCATACAGAACAATGACACATACAGACTATTTCCAGAAGATATCTACATGAAAGCAGCCAATATCATGGATAACAGCACACTTGATACATTTGTAGCAGGCACCTATGCCAACTATACTGCACCATAATACATAG
>JAJPEA010000053.1 GCA_023252335.1 Nitrosotalea sp. | reverse complement strand
TCTCTCATACAGCCAACTAATGGAATATCTTCCATTTTTACAAAAAAATAACCTGTTAAAGTATGAAGAGGGAAAGCAAGTTTACAGAGTGACTGAAAAGGGTTTGAAGTTTTTGGATATGGCACACAACATGGATGACTTGATAGCTATGCCAGATCCGAAACAGAGTTTGAATAGTTAGACCAAAACAGTTTATGATGAGTATTGATCATTTAGGTTAAAACCTATTTTGATATTTTTATTTTCTATCGACTTGCAGCGTTAATTTCAATTGCAGCATCGTCATACAAATCACCACTATTTGCAGTCCAGCCACATGTTATTACTCCCGCTGTTGGCACTGCTATAGAGCTTGATGCACCTGTTATGGCATTAGGTACATTGACATCCCACTGTTGTGTGCATGTTGGGGTTCCAAGTGTAGAGCCACCATAGATTGACGGCAAGTCAAGTACCCAATCGTTTGCATACTTTGTCGTAATGGAAATCTTGGGACTGGTAGGACTGGTATTGTGTTTTACAACATGTGTTGGTATTGGAACGGTTTGGTTTACACCAGAGAAAGCATATGCACCGACAACTGCCGGTGTTGAACCGTTCATTGTAACTGTAATGTCTCCTGTTCCACTAGGATTTTTGAGATACCAAAATTCTGCATCGTTATTGTAAAATGAATATGCGGTTCTTGTAAGAGATGCTCCTCCAAACGTTACAGATGCCACATCATTGTTGTTCGCACTTACTCCAACTACAAGGAGACGGTTACTGTCTGATCCTACATTAAAGTTTGAGATTGTAATGGTATTTGATGATGACACAGTACCGGAAGTTGATTGTGTGTTACTCAAGGCAATACCCTTTGTTATGATGATTGCACCTGTAGTTGCAGATGCAGTGTTTGATGGGAAACCGGTACCAACAGAATTGATTGCTGATACTCGATAAGTGTAGGTTGTACGGGCAGCAAGACCTGTGTCGTTGTATGTAGTAGTTGTTGAACCAGTGTTGGATGCAATAGTAGACCATGTCGTGCCATTGTCTGTTGATCTTTCAATCATGTATCCTGTAACAGCCGAGCCTCCATTATTTGCAGGAGCTGTCCATGATAGATTGATTTGTGATGACGATGGTGCAGTTGCCGCAAGTCCAGTTGGTGCACCGGAAACAGTTACGGGAGCTGTAGGCGTAGCACTTGTTTCGTTTGACTGGGATGATTCACCTACAAAGTTTACAGCAGTTACTTTATAGAAATATGTTTGTCCGGCGGTTACGGTGGTGTCTGTGTATGAAGTTGTATTTCCTACGGTAGTAAGAAGAGTTTCAGTACCAGAGGATGTTCCTCGATATACATTGTAGTTTGTAATTGAAGCGTCTCCATTACTTGATGGTGCAGACCATGATAAAACAACTTGGGAATTATCCACAGTAGCTTGAAGGTTTTGTGGAACCGATGGAACAGTAAAAGTGCTAGATGAATTGCCATCTATTACAGAGATCGTATTGCTCCCATAATTTGGCACGTAAATCTTGTTTGTATTAGAATTTACGCCAATACCGGTAGGACTGTTTCCTACGGGTATTGTATTTACAACGTTATTAGTAAAACCATCAATTACGGAAATAGCGTTGCCATTAGTCATGTAAATTTTGTTCGTAGTGGGATTTACTCCTACATCGTTTGCATCTCCCATTGACATCATATTCATAACATTATTGGTAACACCGTCAACAACATAGAGTATTCTGGACAAGTCTGCATAAATCCGATTGGTTACCGTGTTTACTCCTACCCCATAACCATTATTTCCTTTCTGGATAGAGGTAGTAAGACTGTTGGTAGTACCATTAATGATAGCCAAATAAGCATAAGGATGAAGACATGTACAGGTAGTAGTTGCATACACCATATTTGTAGAAGGATTTACAGCAACACCATCTATGTAACCAAGCCAAGGAGTTATGGTAGATACAACAGTATCGCTTGAACCATTGATAACTGAAATATTACTACTTCCAAAATTTCCTACATAAATCATGTTTGTTTTTTGATTTACTGCAATAGATATAGGATAACTCCCAACTGGTATTGTACTAGTGACAGTGTTTGTAGTACCATCAATTACAGATACTGTATAGGCCTCAGCATTATCTACGTAAATTTTATGAGTAATTGGATTTACTCCCACTCCTAGAGGGTAATTCCCAACTGGTATTGTACTAGTGACAGTGTTTGTAGTACCATCAATTACAGAAATGGTGTTATTACCAGAGTTTGAAACATAAATCTTGTTTGTACCAGAGTCAACTCCCACACCAGAGGGGGAATCAACTGGTATTGTTGCAGTCACAGCATCTCCTGAAATACCAGGCATAGTTGCATTTGCTTCGTTTGATGGTGCAGATTCACCAATGGAATTTACAGCTGTTACTTTGTAGAAATATGTCTGTCCACGAGTTATTGCGGTATCAGTGTATGACGTTACATTTCCAATTGTAGTAAGAAGAGTCTCGGTACCTGAACCAGTAGATCGATATATTTTGTAATTTGTAATTGGATATCCACCGTTATCGAATGGTGCAGACCACGATAAACCAATCTGGGCATTACTGGGCATTGCCTGTAGGTTTTGTGAATATTGTGGAGAGCTCAACCACTGGACATTAAATGTGGCACTACTGGAAGCATGAGTCCCAAAAATGATTCGCTGTACATATCCTCCATAGAGTCTTTGATTGGAAATAGCAAGAGAGGTAGTTACGTTTTGGTTAGGACCTACAGGACCAATACATGCACCGTTTTCAAACCCGAAATAATCATCGATATACCAAGCATCCCCTGGATTTGTGTTGTTCCAAGAACTTATGCTTGGAGTATGCATTACAAAAGTGACATTAAAGCTACCGTCAGAATTAAAAGTCACACCAGGATTTGCCAGTGCATCAAATGTCTTGGTTCCATTGTTTATCATAAAAGAAACAAATGGGGCATGATATTCGTTATAGCATCCTGATGAACCCATAGCAAAAGCATTGTGTGAAATCATTCCAAGTGATACCAGAAACAATGATGTAAAAACAAGTGTAAGGAAACTGCGGGTACTGATACTACTTTTCAGTAGATACAATGATATCATTATGGATTTGCTACATATCTGAATAGACTAGGAATATTCTGTAAGATCAATACATTTGAGATGTAGTCTTTTCGCCTTTACCATACAGGAATCAAATTGTACCAGAATGAGCTACTCTGTCCATCATAAACCTCAAGAATGCAGATAATGGTTTTTTTATCCAATGTTTTTTGTTCCATTCCAAGATAAGATCCTCATAAAACTTCCATTCTGCCTCATCTTTTTTGAGATGAATTTTCATCATTGCTTCAAATTCTCTTGTATCCCAGTCAACAGGGCACATTTTATCACTCATTTGAGCCAGTTTCCCATCTTTTATCTGAAAAGGATATGATTTGCATACGCCAGGCTTGAAATCATTTACAGTACAGCGAAAAATGTCTCCAGATTCGACAAGAAATATGCATGCACTATTTTTTTGTTTTAGAGCAAGATCCACTAGGCCCTCTTTTACCTTTATTCCAAGATCAAAATCCTTTGCCCCATAGATTTCAAGAAAACTCTCAGGGTCAAGCCCTAGCCCAGTTGAAAGCCTGTAAACGTCATGTGCATTGACAAATATAGTATACTCTTTGCAGCAGTTTGTGTGGCATGAAATACATGGAAATTCTTTTGTGCCACCTGTTGAAACAGCCAAGTTACATTTTTCTTTTGCCGGGTTTTATTCTTATAGATGAAATGTTTTGGCATGAAATTGACAAAAGTTAAGTAACGTAAATTGAATTAATACACAGTGGAAAAAGGATTTATTCTAATCAACTGCGAACTAGGGGCAGAAGACTATATCATAGAAGAGCTCAAGACAATACCTCAAGTAAAGAGCGCTCATGTCACATTTGGGGCCTATGACGTCATTGCAGAGATCCAAGCAGCTAGCTCACAAGAGTTTGATACAATACTATCGCAAAAGATACGCTCATTATCACAGGTGATGAGCACCATGACTCTAAAAGCCACTACGTGATTGTAAGAAAATATCTTGCAAGAAGATAGAAATGTGTTTTTACAGATAATTTGATTTATAGAAATTTTTTGAGACAAACTTAGCTTGTTCAGATTGTTATTCCACATGCTCAAGTGCGTTTCTGAGGATAATACCATAAATGTCAGATGCACTCATGACTGTAGTCGACGATATAGACAGGAGAATATTGGAATTGTTGATGGAAAATGCAAGGACTCCTGCTCGCCAGATAGCCATCAAGCTTAGAGATGAAGGCCATGACATTCAAGATAGAGCAGTTGCTTATAGAATAGGACGGCTAGAAAAAAAGAAGATAATCAAGGGTTATGAGACAATTTTGCGTCAATCACTTGTAGAGGACTTTGAGGCGCTCTATCTCAGATTCAATCCAAGTGGATCGGTAGATGCCATAACTGACAAGGTTTGCAATTTTGTCAAAGACTTGCCAAATTGTTTGATGACTGCCACAGTAAGTGGGAACTGGAATCTTTTGATTTTGACTGCAAAAGATGAGCGTGGAAAAAAGTGTGAAAGACAGATAATTGAAAAGTTTTGTGAATCAATTGAGGATTATAGAGTATGCAACTTGAAGTTTGAATCAATTAATACGCTTAACATGCAGTCTGTTATGATTTAGAAAATAATGCGTTTTTCATCCCACACTTTGATTCAACTTGTCTGCAATTCTCATGTACGAGTCGATAAATTCTTGTGCATACATATTGGCGTGTTTTTCAGAACCCCTGTGCGTTCCAAGCTTTGAGCGAATATGATGATAGTATTCATGTAACATGATAAACGGGTTGTAGAAAATATCAGAGTTTAACGCATAGATCTTTTTTTCTTGCACCACATATACTGCATATACAGTCCTTCTCTTCTTTTTGATTGTGCCCACTACGACTTCAGGTGTATCGACTTTGTACAGTTTACTTAGCTTCTCTAATGCCACTTCAGTTTTTTTGTCTAGAATTAATGCAACTATCTTTGCTTTTGTCAAATCATCAAGATCAGGCAATGTACTAGAAATACAATACATGCGATATAAGACTAGACTACTAGATTCCATATCCAATGATTTTTCCTTCCAAGTAACCGATTCTACCAGTTTTACCCATTCAGAGTATGATAATTATACTAGTAAACTAGAGTGTAAACAGTTGGACAAAATCGAATACGAAGGTACAGTTTGGGCAATAAACCACGGTTTACCACAACCTTTGCTTGATCATTGCATAAAAAAGCTAGTAGATTACGGAGTAAAAAAAGAAGACATTCAGATTACAGATGCTCCATCTGATGTCAAAGTTGGAACAATCGTAGTAGACGTTTACCCATATCACATTGAAGTTGGACGAGTGAGAACCACAAGAAACGACTCTTACATAAGCGGCAGCATAATGATAATAGAACTAAAGGCAGACCCAGAAGGAAAATACATCGACTAGTCTCAAATAGATTTATCTCGTATCAAATTCTGGATTTTGATGTGAGACGAAAAAAGGCACCAGGCAAGAGTCACACCATGCCAATAGCAATAGGTTCTGGTGTAGCAATTGTAGCAATCGTAATACTTGTCAATTATTATCTTGACCAGACAACGCTATCAGGTCAGCGATTTGGAGACCAACTGTCACAGATCCAGGCAGACTTGAAAAACGAGACCCAGAGCTTTGATGCAAATCTTACCCAGTACAAGCACGGTCAGATTTCAAGAGACCACATGTTGCAGATAACTGATGCACACATACTTGCAGTCAAGAACATTCTTCCACGATATGACAATTTGAAAGCACCCGAGTTGTTCAAACCGTCATTGCAATTATTCAGACTCTCTACTGAGACCCAGATTGAAAGTGACAAGACACTACGAGATTGGATTGCAACTGGAGATAATGCATCTAGTGCAAAGTCTGACCAGTTGTTGCAACAGTCATTCCAGTATGAGATGAATGCACTCCAGTCATTTGAAAGTGCCAAGACTGGCGGCTCACAGTAGACCTTTTTGATTGGCAAAATCTAGCAGACTGCCAAGATTTGAAAGTATCTCCTTTTTCTCAAGCGGAACAGGTGATGGAAAAATTATCCCAAGTGTGATGCTAAGCATGTCATGGTCCGTGTGTGACACCAAAATTTTGTGGTGCTCTATCTCTTTTTCTGTCACCAAGTTTTTCCAAGCCATTATTCTTGTGTAAACTTCATGCAATTGTTGCTCAAGATATGCCAAACTCATCTCCTTGCCATCTTCAAAAATATTAAACTTGACAAGTGGTAGCATCAAGTATCCGCCTTTTATTGGATCGTGGTTTTTGAGCATTTCATGTATTACCTGCTCTGCCTTGTCTTCTGGCTGGATATCACCATACTCTGGCGCAAAATATCCTACCAGAGTCTTGCGTGCATCGTAGATCTTAAAATAAGCATCTTCTGCATCTATAGTCCACATTGTATTATGCTGCTATCTTTTCTGCTACCTGATTTATTTTGAGCGTAGCAAGACACTTGCCACAGAAATACTCTTTTCCCGTGTTAAAGATGGTAGGATTTTTGCATTTTGGGCATTCCTTGTTCACTCGATTAACTTCAATTGGCATGATGATATCTTTTGGTCAACTCTTCAAAAATACAGGTGGTCAAATTTAGTTTGCAAGTTCTCTAATTACATCAGATCTTTTACCAAGAATTTGGAAAAAATCAAACATTATAAACAATGCAAGGAAAATCTAGTTTGTGATTCCCCCGTCAACTCGAAAATTCATTGACAGTCTAATTGATTACTACGTAAACGAAGCCGCATCATACAAGCAACTGGCAAAAGCATACTCTGACGAGGTCGAAGATGTAAATGCAAACGCATTTGGAATCATTGTTGGCTGTATCTATTCGGCGTTTTTACAGGCCTATCAAAACCAGAAACTAAAGCCATTGCTAGAAGATACTCAAGAGTTTACGCAGATGATAAAAATCAGAGCAGCCCAGATAAAACGCGGCATACTTGATGCCAAGGTCTAGGGCATATTTTCATGAAAAAAACAATTCCAGCCCTTGTCTTGGTTGTTTTATTTTCATTGTCTGTTTTTGTAGTTCCTGCTTTAGCGGTAAACCAATTTTTGCAAATGCCAATCAGAGTTCAACATGGTCCAACAATTTGTGCAATAGAACCGCAAGCAAATCCAAGTTTTCCAACACTTGGCAAGCAATTATTTTCTGAAACAGAATATGCAGTATTAGACTGGAAGACAAAATTAAACCAAGGTCTTGGAAGACATTTACTCTGGAACATCACACTAGCTGAAGTTCCACTTTCCATTCAAAAGAGTTTCAACTATACAAAATGCGATATTACAATAAACTACCTTCCCGAGCCCAAGACAAACTCTAGCGGATTTATTGCAACTGGAATTACAATACCAAACTTTGAGACTGGCAAGACCAATATCGAAATCTATTACTTGGATATCCAGCCAAACTGGACCAAAAAAGAATGGGTGGCAGGCAACCAAATGTACTATGCATACGTAGACAAGCCACAATACACAGGTCTAGTTGCCACAAGCACACAGCTTGATTCAACCATCAGACATGAGATTGGCCACTCGTTTGGACTGGGGCATTACATTGTATCACAGGACGCATTGCACAACATCATCAACGGACTAGAGGACATGCCATCAATCATGATAGATACTGTTACAGTTCTTGGTGTAAAACATTACGATATCACTCCACTTGATGTTGCCCAAGTCAAATCAATATACGGCAATGGTGGATTTGACAATCAAGTACAGCATCAAGACAATTACCAGCGGGTGTATCAGATTGGCATGTCAAAGCAATCCTACCAGCCAGGCGAAGAGATGACACTAGACATCAACACAGATTCGTTTGATACCAACTCTGTTGCAGAAATTCTTGTAATTGATTCAAACAATACCATGGTAGATAATTTTGGAATCTCAAAATCAAACTCTGCCATATCACTAGGTAATGCATACAAGAACGGGACATATCTTGCCGAGCTGATAAACCCAATTACTGGAGACTGGGATTTTACAAGTTTTACGGTAGGAACGCAAGAGTCACAAAGTGATACAAATGCACAAACATTGCCAACATCAATCCCAGCATGGATTAAAAATACTGCTGAATCATGGTCACAAAATTTAATCCCAGATGAAGAATTTGTCAAGGGAATTGAATTTTTGTCAAATCAAGGCATGATGAAAATACCACAAAATGTACAGATTCCAAGTTGGGTCAAGACTGATGCAAGATTGTGGTCAGCAGGAGAGATATCAGACCAAGAGTTTGTCAGCGGACTCCAATACTTGTCAGACAAGGGAATCATCCAGGCCCAAAAATAGAAAACCCTAGACACAAAACAAGATGGTAGTTTGTGAAAAGTTAAATTGTAACATTTTCATGGTTATCTCAATGTCAGAGCTAATCCATTACCAGATCCAGCAACTAGTTGACAACGGTCAGACAGTCCAGTTGACACTTGCAGAAGACGTCCAGACAGAGCCAGTCTCACAGAAACAGTTGATGCTTGACGCAATAAACAAGAAACTAGACCCAGAATTACGAGACCAGATTGCGCCATTTATAGAGGCAATACTCCAGGCCCAGCCAACAATTGCAATCAAGAGTTATGCCCAGACATCAATTACTATAGCCATGCCAAAGCGAAGATATGAAAAGATGGGCAGCCCTGCAGTAGGCCAAAGGCTTGAAATCAACATAAAAAAGATCTAGACGAGTTTTTCAATTTCAGATACGGTACCAAGCGGTAGTGAACACGTAAAATCTCTGCAGACATAGACTTTGGTTTTTGTATCATCGAATTCCTTGCCTGCAAAAAATTGTAGACTGGCAAGACTAGCAAGATCCTCTTTTTTTGATATCATGACAAGAATTGCTTCAGGTATGAATTTTTTCAAGAGATAATTCTTGATGTCATCGTTCACAGGATTTACCAATGTGATTTCAACTGGTTTTTGCAGGTATGTGTATATTGTATTTAGCAACTGCCCAAATCCAAATGGGTTTTCTGCTGCCATCGTTGCAAGTGATTCCATGACTTTGACAGAGACATCAAGATATTTTTTTTCTTGTGTAAGATGATACAGACGTAGCATGACACCTGCTGCAACAGAATTTCCAGAAGGCAGTGACAAGTCATAGATGTTCTTTGTCCTTATGATGAGTTTTTCGTGATTGTCAGCAGTAAAGAAAAAGTTCTTTTGGCTTTCATCCCAGAAATGCGCAATTAAATAATTTGCATAGTATATCGCAAGGTCAAGATATTTTTTTGACGGCGCGACCTCAAAATAGTCAAGCAGTGCATTTACAAAATATGCATAATCATCAAGATATGCTCCAAGCTTTGACTGGCCATCCTTGTATGTATGAAGCAGCACACCATCTCTTGTCAGTTTTGATTCAATAAATGAAATACAATTTTTGGCAGCATCAAGAAAATCCTGCTTGCCAGTAACACGATATCCCTTGACAAATGCTGTAACCATGAGAGAGTTCCAGCTTGTCATGATTTTATCATCCCTGCCAGGGGGGATTCGTTTTGCTCTCACTGCATAGAGTTTTTCTCGTGATTGTTGTAAAATTTGCTTGATTTCTGATTCGCTCTTGCCAAAGTGAAATGCTACTGACGACAGATTCATGCTGTTGTACAATATGGTATGGCCCTCAAAATTTCCCCCATCTGTGACATCATAATATAAACAGAAAATGTCTGCATCTTTTCCCAATATCTCTTGGATCTCTTTTTTCTTCCAGACATAGAATTTTCCTTCTTCACCTTCCGAGTCGGCATCCTCTGCAGAGTAAAACCCCCCTTCAGGTGACGTCATGTGTCCTAGTACGTATCCTAGTGTGTCTGAAATAACCTCAAGATATCGCGGATCTTTAGAAATCTGATATGCTTCTGCATAAACAGGTGGCAAGAGTGCATTGTCGTAAAGCATCTTTTCAAAATGTGGCACTAGCCACCTAGAGTCAGTCGAGTATCTGTGAAATCCACCACCGAGTTGATCGTACATTCCACCATTTGCCATCTTGGTCAGTGTCTTGAATGCAAATTCTTGGAATTTTGCAATTCCTGATAGTTTAGAGTATCGCAGTACAAAGGATATGTTTGCAGCATTTGGAAATTTTGGCGCCTGCCCAAATCCGCCATTTGTCATGTCTGCAATTGATAACAAGTTCATTGCAGCCTCGTCAAGTGTTGACCTTTCCAGTTTAGAATCAAGTGCAATAGATTCTGTTTTTTGCAATGCATTGACAAACTTTTCAGCAGCCTGCTCTACATCCCCAGGCTTTTCTTTCCAGGCTTGAGCAAGTTGCAATACAATGCTTCCAAATCCTGGTCTTCCATAGTTGTCAAGTGGTGGAAAATATGTTCCAACATAGAAGGGTCTTTGATCAGGTGTCAAAAATACAGAAAGGGGCCAACCGCCACTTCCAGTGTTGAGCTGACAGACTTTTTGATAAATATCATCAATATCAGGCCTCTCCTCTCTATCTACTTTGATGTTGACAAAATTCTCGTTCATTGCTTTTGCAATCTCTTCGTTTTCAAATGACTCATGAGCCATAACATGGCACCAGTGACATGCACTATACCCCACACTGAGAAAAATGGGCTTGTTTTCTTGTCTTGCCTTGTCTAGTGCCTCTTGTCCCCATGCATACCACTCGACAGGATTATTTGCATGCTGCAAAAGGTACGGACTGGATTCTTTTATCAGATTGTTTGGCAATATACATAATACAAGAAAATTACAGTATTTGTATTGATCTCTTTAACAGAAAGAATAATGTTACGTGCTGTACTGATAAGATTGCAAGTTATGAAATTTAAAATAGTTTTTCTTGTTTTACTGTTTTCTGCGTTTAGTATTATAGCATCCACAGAGCAGGCATTTTCGCAGACTGGATGCACTCCACATACAATTTGTGCCCACCCAGGAGACATGCTCAAGTATTATGTTACCATAACAGGTACAAACAGTTCCCAGACGTA
>JAJPEA010000052.1 GCA_023252335.1 Nitrosotalea sp. | reverse complement strand
TTGTAAAAATATTCCAGCAGGATTTGCATGAGGAATCGTACCAAAAGCAGAAACTGCATAGGTGCCATTTTGTGATTTCTCTATCACACCAACAGTATCGCCACGTAGTGTGGTGAACCAAATCTTGCCATCATGACCATATTTTATCTGAAACGGAGCCCCGGTTTCAGACGGGTACGAATCAAAAATACCACTCGAAGGATCAAAATTCCAAATAGATGCAGTTCCCAGAGGTGAGAACCAAATTTTTCCATCTCCTGCTTGGACAATAGCCCAAACCATGACAGAATTTGTACCCGGATTTTCATAGAGTGTTTTCCCATCTTTTATCTCATAATTTTTCACCTGTCCGCTTGTTGGATCAATAGAATAAAGTGTTGCATTCCTTGAGGTTACCCAAACCAAACCTGACCTGTCAGCAACCAATCCATTCGGGGCAGAGCCAGGTGGTAAAGAATATTCCTTGACATATGGATTACTTTTAGACACAACATCAGAAGGTAAGACTTTACCAATATTCTGGTAAACATATGCAAACAAGACTATTGTCACTATAACTATTGTAAATGAAAAAATTTTTTTTGATACCAATTTGTCAAGATTAAATTGGCAGCATCAGTCTTTATTCGTATCTCATATCCTGATTAGTTCTTTGGTAGAAGGTTACATCTTGCATACTTCATGTTAACGTGTTTTCCAATTTGACAAACAGAGGCAACGTAATATATGAACAAGCCCAATGTCATTTTATGAATAAACGGTTCTATCTTTTTTTGCCAATATACCTGAGCTTCTTTGTAGGACTTGGAATATACGAAATATCTCATCCTCCTTTTAGTACAGACTCGGCAAAAATTGGAGATTATGAAGTCAAGGTTGAGACCACCCCTCCTGTTCCAGAGGTAGGAAAAGATACAACCGTGCATTTCATAGTTCTTGACCAGAATGGAAATCTCGTTGATAATTTCAGAATGGGTGCTCAAATTTATTATAACGATAACATGGTAGACTCGTTTCCCCCTGCAGACCATAGCTCTGGAAAATGGGATTTTGATTACACATTCAATGAACCTGGAAACCACGTAATCAGAGCAAATCTTGTTGATTTCAAAAACGGCGGAGTATTGTCATATGCATTCAATGTCGGCGTTCTTAATTTCTACATGAATGTGTTTACCTATCTAATAATAGCAGGCCTATCAGGAGCAGCAGGAATTGTAATTGCAATAATCTTGTTCCAGAAAAAACTTTGGTTCAAAAAAAGTAAAACATAGGGCGTGGTCTATAGCGCAGGGTTTTGGAGATTACCTCCTTTGGAATCAACGCCATTGCGTGCATTCACATACGATTCCTGCTAGACCACGCATCGTCAAGCCATCTGTAGTGACTCTACGATCACATTTATAATATAATTTCAAATTATTTAAGAATTTATGCTAAAAATGTATTAAAAAAATATAAGATGAAAACATTTCTAGAAAATACAATTTTTTTCAATAATTATCACATATTACATTAATACATAAAATCATTTTATCATTCAAGCATGTTCCAGAATCTGGAATATCGAAACAGACCAACCCAGCCCGATATGAAGGAAATAATGGACAATGCAAATAATAGATACATCTCTCTTTTGCGATGCGCCAGATCAAGATTTAGAAAGATAAACGCCCCAAGCCCTATAAGACCAAAGAAAAGTACTAGCCTGCCAAGTCGCTTGAAATTCAACTAGTGACACACACTCGTGGCCAAATATAAAACGGATCTGTATTACAAGAATTTTGTAACATACTAGAGACTAGACTATGCCACATTTGTCATAATATTGTTGGTGATATTCTTCTGCTTTGTAAAATTCTGTTGCAGGCACTATCTCAGTTACAATCTTTTTTCCACGCTTGCCAGACTTCTCAATGCGTTCTTTAGACTCTAATGCCTCTTTTTCTTGTTCTTGTGTATGATAAAAAACAGCAGATCGATACTGTGTTCCAACATCAGGCCCTTGCCTATTCAGTGTTGTTGGATCATGATTATTCCAAAATATATCCAAAATCTCACCATATGAAATCTTGGAAGGATCATATTCTACTTGAACAACCTCTGCATGACCAGTCATATCAGTGCAAACATCTTCATAGGTCGGATTTTTTGTCTTGCCTCCCATGTATCCAACACTTGTTGATGTAATTCCATTTTTTCTAAAAACATGTTCTATACACCAGAAACACCCTGCACCAAAAGTAGCCTTCATGTACAGTATACATTCATACAAGAATTAAATTCTATCTAGAAAGATATTTTCTCATTTTTCCATATTTTTCCATCCACATGTAACGCCATATCATAAAATACACAGTACAAGGAGGAATGAAAACCTCTTTTAATCAGTGGATTATATCTACTGATTCATGAATGAAGAACTAATCGAACTTGTTGAACAATTAATCGAGTTTGGTTATGGCGATTCACTTAGGCTAGACGCCATATCAAAAAGACTACGAAATAATCAGACCCTATATCCATCAGATCAGAAATATGTCGATATGTTGGTTTCTAAATATCTCTATCCACATGAGGAAGAATCAGAAAAAACACGTAAAGTAGGATCGTTAGAGAGTAAGATACAAAATGTAAAACGGCGATATGGAGGAGAAGTCAGCCCATCAACTGACAGTAATCTCTCAGATCTATGCCCAAAATGCAGTTCTCCAGTACCAAGAATGTTTAGTTTTTGTTCAAAATGCGGAGCATTTCATGATGAGCGTAATTTTATCAATACCAGTAATGCACAACAAGAGTCTAGCTCCCAACAATCATCTCAAGATACATCAATGAAACCATGTATCACTTGTAATTCGAAAATATTCAAAACTCATGAATTTTGTCCCATTTGTGGTATGTATCAGGGTAAAAACAAGTTAAAAGACGTAAAAAAATCACAATCAAGGCAAAAAAAATACGCGAGCACGGCAGCGGCTGGAATAATAGCCATCATTCTTGGCATCATATCTGCCATATCGTTATTCCAATATTCGTCTCTTTGTAGTTCTGTCATAGGACGACTTTCACAAATCTTTAATTCTCAAATACAAGTATCATGCAATTATATTCAATTAGCAACTACTGGTGGTTACATATTCTTCATCATAGGAATAGTGTTACTGGTAATCAGAGCAGTGAAAATAAAAAGATCCTAGAAAAAATTTCCATACATAAATGGAAAAATCAATCATACGTAGAATTTTCAAGTGATAATACAAATTTTTACCATCATCTAGAAAGAAGATAGAGTGAGCTTATCACATCTTGATCAGATGCCTTGTCATCAGTCCAAAGACACAGAGTTGTTTTATCAGCTGTTGATATTACAGAATCTCCTTGTAGAGACATGATACCACTTGAAGCAAGATATGTCATGCCAGACGATAATTGGTTGTCAGATATGTCTCCAGCACACCAGAATCCCACTAGCTTCTTTGTCCAAGTTGGAATGTGACTATTATCCACCACTACAGATATTGAAAATGTCTTTATCACCGAATTTCCATTTTGATCCTTTGCTGCACAAGTCACGGTTGTTGTACCCATCATGAAAAAAGAACCAGATGTCGGACTGCATACTGGCTCTTGTAGATTTGATAGCATAGGGGAATTGGTGTAATTGACATTTGTTCCAATCGAGTTTGAAGCATAAAATACCAATGCCTGCGGAATCAAGGGTTGAACCCCACTAGAACCAGAATTATACACACTAGAATTGGGTACTCCACTTGAACCAAAGTCATAGGAAGGTACGCCATACGAACCTCCACCTACAGTTACAAACACGCTTGAAGGCACGGATGGATCATTGAATCGAAATTCTATCGTAGAACCCATCTCTACAGGAAATCCAGCGATTGATTTTGGTATCTTGACATTTACCTCAAATGTATTAGTATTAGGCCCGGTTTCTCTCATAGCATACGGGTTGACATCAAAGGTACTGTCTGATAGCGTAGTTTGCGCACCTCCCATATGCACTTCAATCATGTTAAGTGGGATATCATCAGGTACCTGGGAATCAAGATTATAGTTTGGTGCAAATATGTGCAATTTGAAATATTGTCCGATTCTAACATTTGGTGAAGAACTCGCCACAGGACTTGGAGGCGTACTAGATAGAACTGCAGATTGAGTAACATCAGTTGGGTTTCCAGAGTTATCTGCTCTTTGATGATATGTCATGAGAACAACATCACCATTTTGCAGCGGTTTTCCACCCACAGAGTCTGGCAGTGTAAGATCTAGCTGAAAAACTCCGGTATCCACACCAGTTTCCACCATTTCACCAGGCCCAGATATTGGAACTCCGTTTATTGTAAAATCAACAAGTCCAGATGTTGATATGGTCATCACTGCACGATGATCAGTAGACAAATTAGAATCAGTCACATAAAAAGTCAAAACAGTTCCAGGTGTTGCAGGTTCTGCATAAGAGAAGTACATCGGTAACAAGAGCAAGACGATTAGAAATCCTTTCAGGCTTGAGATATTCATGCTACACTCTTTCTAGACACAGATTTTATTTCACTTGCTATAGAATTAGAATTTGTAATCAAAGATTTTAGAACATTTCTAGTAATGTTGATGTCGCTTTCTGATATACCCCGATAAATCGTTTTTCGAAGATGTAGAATTATGTCAATTATAGAATTCACTGTTGATTCGGCTTTTTTTGTAAGAAATATTCTATTGTTTCTCCTATCTTCAGGGTCTGCAACTTTTTTAACCAAACCAATTTCTACCATTTTATCAATTACTGGTACAAGTGTACTACCATCAACATTAATTTTTTCCGCAATTTCCTTTTGTGTAGGTCCATCAACAATATCGAGTACTAGAATAACTTTCCATTGAGCTGGAGTCAACCCTAGCTGTTTTTTCATCTCCATTTCTGCAAGCCGTTCCTGAGATTTTGCTGCAAGCGCAATCAATGTTCCCACACTATCACTAAGGTCAATCTTTCGCATAATATTTTATACCATATACTGGTATACAAATGATTGGTGTACCAATAGCTATATACAAACAAGTCAAACATCATACCATGTCTGCAGATACACAAAAGATCAAAGTTTCAGACATGGCGACAGTGCATGCAAGAATATCATAAAAAATCACTGCAGTTTGCTCTATTCATTATTGTAATTGCATCTACAGTTTTTTCGATTCCACCTTCATACGCAGACAGGATGATCACAATACAAAAAGTCTCAGATGTTAAAGAAGAATCTCTACTCAACACAATATCAGATGTATCACAATATTCCAAAATATTTCCAGACAATGTAAAATATGTCAAAATATTGGATAACAGCACAAGACTTGTAGACATCAATGCAGGAATAAATGGCATATTTTTTGATACCCAAGCAATTTGCAAGACAGATTCAAATGGAAATTATGTAGTGGATGTGGTATCAGGAGATCTCAAGGGAACGGTCATGACTACTAGCCTAGAAAAAACATGGGGTTTTCATGGCCAAAAAGATGGAGGGACAATTGCAAACATTTCTTTAGACGTAAAGACATCAGGACTTTTAGCGTGGATGATCAATTTTGTTCCAGATAGCTCAGTTTCAGATGCCTTGCAATATGGATTTGACAAGTTTGTCAAGCAAGCACAGATGCAATAACTTGGCAAATTTTATTTTGTGTTAGTTTTTTTGAGAAGTTTTGGTTTTAGTTTAGTGTTGTTTTTCAAAAGTTCCAATGCAATTGTTTTGTTGTTCAATGCCAAATCAAACTTTTTGTCAATCTTTAGAGCAGCATTGAAACATTTTATCGCATCTTTTAGTAGACCAATCTCTCCCAATGAGAGGCCCTTGTATGCTATTGCCATTGCATATTTTGGTTGGATCTTTAGCGCCTTGTCATAGCAATCAATGGCATCATGGAATTTTCCAAGCGTATGCAATACAGACCCCTTGTTTACAAGAGCATCCAGGTTATTTTTTTCAATCTGTAATGCCTCATCATAGCATTTTATTGCCTTGGAGTGTTTTCCAAGTGTTTGTAATGTGACACCCTTGTTTATCAGTGCAGTGATATTTTGCGGCTCTTTGAATAAAACTAGATCATAGTATTCTAGTGCCAGAGTATACTTGCCCTCTTCACATAGTTCGTATGCTTCATCTAAAAGGGAAGATTTCATCATCTGAGGTTAAAATCTGTAGATATTATATTTTTAGAATCTTTGATCACAGACGCTGGTCAATACCAAATAAACCAGATAGAAAGCAAAATTTATGCGATCAGAAAAAACTGTCTCAAGTATAAAAAACGCACCATATCATTTGAGAGACTCGTTCTACAAGTTGAGAACAGGGTAAATTTTATGACCAACAAATAGTAAAAATACAATCCACAACAATCTTTAACGGCAGTTTCTTGCGAAAATCTATTGCACACGATAATCTTTGATTTTGACGGTACATTAGCAGATACATTATCAGTAGTCATAAGAATTGCAAACAAGTTTGCAGACCATTACGGATACAAGAAAATTCCACTCAGCGACTTGCCAAAACTACGAGAGAAAAAACCAAGCGCAGTCTTGAAGCACCTAGGAATATCAATATTCAAACTTCCAATTGTGGCAAGAAAGATAAGATTTGAGATGAATAAAGAAATCATCAATCTAAAAACAGCAGTGGACATAAGAGAAACACTTGTACACCTCAAAGAAAATGGATGTGTACTTGGAATATTGACTACAAATTCCAGAGAGAATGTGATTGAATTTTTAAAGAAAAATGATCTAGAATTGTTTGATTTTGTCTATTCTGGAAGAGCGGTTTTTGGCAAGAGCAGACTATTGAAAAAAATGATGAAAGAGAAGACCATTCCACATGAAGATCCAATCTACGTAGGTGATGAAATAAGAGATGTAGAAGCAGCCAAAAAGGCAGGAATTAGGGTAATCGGTGTATCATGGGGATACAACACCAAAAATGCTTTGCTCAAGTTCCATCCGGATCACGTCATAGAAGAACCAGAAGAGCTCAAAGATATAATCCTAAACTAGAACCATCCAAAATTAAACAGCATGTCAGGATGAAATAATTCAAGTTAGTTTGAAATAACACATAACAAGACATCTAGTCAATGAGTTCTGATGTAACAGAGGCAGAAAAAAATGCACTGACACCAGAATCAGGATTTGATTTGTGCGGGATTGATTATTTTGAATCAATTGGAAGAAGATTGTACTTTATTGCACATTATGAAAGATACCAGGATGCACTACAAGCAAAAAAAGAACGAGAAAGACCAGACGAATATTTGATTTTATACAAAGGCGCAATGTGATAAACCACTATTTGGTACAATTCATTTGGTTTTAGAATTTTGTTTTTCAGAAGACATGTCTTTGAAAATTCTCACAGCTTCCAGGTGAGAGCAATTTGCTTTCAGCCCCTTTCCATGATGGAATTTATAGAAATTTTTAAACCCCTCACAGTCACAGCTGTCTGATGTCACCATGTATGACTTGGAAGGATCACTTGAAGATTTTACTTGGTACAAGTCATTGTCAATCATGACTACACCATTTTTTGCAAGGGCCTTGGCCTTTTTTATCGTATTAGCGCTCATGTATCTTACAAAGTATCTCAATTAAATAATCCTTAAGTTTTTTCAATAGTTGAATAACATGTCTGAAGAACCAAAAGACCCAGAATCTGAACTAAAAAAACAAATGTTTGATGAGATAATGAAAATGATTCGCGAAAAACAAATCAGGCTAGAAACCATCATTCAGAGAACGATTGATCAGGGAACCATGCAGCAAGAGTCGTTTAATCGCATCTACCACACCCTTACAGAGTATGGCAAAAAGAAACAATGGTTAGCACCATAGCAAGATCCAAACGTAGAATCAATTGATCATCATATACATCCATTTAAGATCCAAAAAGGTTTGAAAATATCAAAAGTTAAAATAAAAAAAATTGGAGAGGTTTCTTTGGTAGGACCCCTCCAAGAAAGTGATACTTGCCTGGCCAAATGCTGACTAAGAGACACACATTATGTGAACTACATGTTGACCTAACTTTCAGTTATAATATAGACATGAATGGAATATAGGATTCTTTCAATAGTAAAGCTTAGTTTTCATAACATTAGCTGATAAAAATTAACCAAGCGTCACAAAATAATTTTTAATATGACTATAATTTTACGTTAAGATTTTTTATCTTTTGAATTATACCATCATGATCTGATTCCGGTTCAGTTGACAGTATCAAGAGCCCATCATCAAGAAATAAAGTGATAAGTTTTACTTTTTCTTTGGATGTTATCATCCAGTTAGTCTTGCCCAGCTTTTCATTGAACATTTCATCCCAGGATGCCTTGACAGATGCTTGATAGTGTACCATGTTACTTAGTTCTTCATCAAGCAATGGCGCCGCATTTGATTGTCTAGCAAATGTGATTAATTTCCTATCCTTTATCCTACCAACAAAACGAATTGTATCATCAAGTTGTAGGATTCGGCCATATGGATCTGCTTGTTTTATACGCTGGGCCAATTATTGGGTAATAAACCACAAAGGAAATTTAACTCTATCCTAGTATACAAAAACAAACCATGACACATGAGACAGATATCATACTAAAAAATATAATAGAAAAGTATCAAATCGATAAAAAAACTATATCTTTGATAAAACAGGCTTGGAACAGAATAGATGTAATCGATGAATCAAAGACATTCAGGTACAAACCAGTTGAAGAATTTGAGAGAAAGTTATCAGATTTAAACAGACTAAAGAAAAAAGCAACCGAGTCGTTCAGACCATTTGCAGACACCTATCGCACATCCCTTTGTGCCGCCATGGGAATTCCCATGATGAATTCCATAGACAAGTCAAAAAAGGCAGGAATTTATGAAGCATTTCACGAGTTATTTGGACTGACAAACGCTAAAGCCAAGAAATTTGGGCTTGAAGCTCTTTATTCATCAATCGAGGGTCAGAAAAATAAAGTGCCAGATACATACAACATTGTATTTGACAGAGATTCACCTTGGACATATCGAAACGAGGCAGAACATATGGAAGAGTATGTCAGATACCATTTCAACAGCTATATGATAAATCATGTAGTAGATGAAACATCAAATCCATTTGTCCCAGTGATTGAACTATACGAACATGGTGCTGCCGATTTTATATTCATGCAAACAGAACAAGATGGGATAATTAAAGAAAGACTAGCAACATTTCATCCAGTCGACATTTCAAAGATAGAAAAAGTTATTGCAGTTCACATGATAGAAGATGAAAAACTAGTCCATTATAGAAGATGGGGTGAGCCATATTTTGCAATCAATTCTGTCAGTGGTCAGACAAAATTCAAAATAACAGGAATTGCAAATCAGAGATTTATTTCAGATTAAAATTTAGCTCATCTTGTTAGGATCTTTTTTCCAGATTCTGACACCATCAACGAATACCTGTTCTGGCTCTTCAAATACTGTATGCCATCTGCCGTCGTGTGGAAAGAGCTTATCCATTTCTTTTATTTTATCATTTGTTGGAAATGCATTGGTCAATGCGCCCCATCTCATGTTTGGAACCTTTGGCATTATTTCATTGATGTCTTTCATTATACTATATCACGCTAAAGCAACTAATAAAATACTATTCGCTTGCTCAAAGTGACTGGTTTTCATCATCCCTAGTCAATTAATTCTCATGTCTAGTACTAACATCAATGACAACAATAGTCGGAATCAAGACAAAAGACGGAGTAGTACTAGGATCAGATAAGAGAGCAAGTAAAGGCTTTTTCATAGGATCAAAGATAGTACAAAAAATTGCAAAGATAGACGACACCCTAGCTGTTGCAATTGCAGGACAACTCTCAGATGCAGAACACATCATCAAGGTGACCAAAGCAGAGCGAAGGCTCATAGAGTTGAGGAGAGGATTTCCCTTGACCATAAAAGAGGCCACACGCCTGGTTGCAAATATCACCTATTCTGGCCTTAGAAACTACCAACCCTACTATGTAGAGTTGCTAGTTGCTGGAGTAGATAGAGAAGGTGCACATGTTTTTGCAGCTGACATGAGCGGAGCAATTACAGAAGAAGATTTTGCATCTTCTGGGTCAGGATCACCCATAGCATATGGTGTGCTTGAGAGCTTGTACAACAAGGACATAACAAACAAGCAGGCAAGTGAAATTGCCTCACGTGCAGTATCTGCTGCAATGGAAAGGGATCCAGGTTCTGGAAATGGCATAAACATTTTGGCCATACAAAACTTGCAAAAGGAGGCAGTAGCGTAAATGTCAGAAAACCAAAATGGTAATAGATTTCCGTTTTACGGCCCACAAGGAAGACTAGTTCTAGTAGATAGTGCCCTTGAAGCTGTAAACAGAGGTTCTACAACCATTGGAATCAAGACTCCAAATTTTGCAATGATTGCAAGCCAGATAAAACCAACACATCCATTGATGGAGCCTTCTGAGAAGATCTTCCCAATTGATTTCCACATTGGTGCAACAGGTGCAGGATACATAGGAGACATTCTGCAACTAATTGATACACTACGACTGGAATCACAAAAGCATCGACTCACATTTGAAACACCAATAGACGTGGATTCTTTGGCAAAGCACCTCAGTAGTTTTCTGCACAACTATACAACATATGCAGTAAGACCGCAGGCCGCATCAATGATACTTGTTGGTGAAGACCAGACTGGAATCCAGTTGTATCAAGTAGACCCAAGCGGGACTTTCTTTAGAGGCTCGGGATTTGCAATAGGTCAGTCATCTGATACTGCACTTGATGTAATCACAAAAGAGTACAGCAAAGACATGAAGTTGGACCAAGCAATAGAACTAGGCAGAAAAGCAATTGAAAAATCACTTGGAGAAAAACCCATAGTTGAAACAGGAATAGTTGAACCTGGAAAGGCATTTCGTAAGATACGCACAGACAATGTCTAAAATCCAGACACTATCTTTCTTTTTTTAAAACCAAGAAACTAGAGATGTCAGGCTAGAAAATAATCAGGGTTTCTTGGATGACTCGGACTCTTCAAGATCCAACATGATACTTTTGAGAACTATCTTTACCCCTTTTAGAATTCGCAGTCCATGTTTTTTTGTAGAACTGCTTGTAATCATGCGTATAATATGCATTCATC
>JAJPEA010000142.1 GCA_023252335.1 Nitrosotalea sp. | reverse complement strand
CGATGTAATTGAGCAAGTCTTTGCAGCAATTAATCCACAAGTAGCTGACGAAGGTAAGATCACAGTAGATGAGGTAAGCGGATGTTTAAGAAATGCATACCTTGATCGAAAAGATCCGTCTGAAAGCAACCACAAACAGATGGTGTCAAAAATAATGCAAAAGAGCGCATTTAGCATCATGGAAAAACCAATTGATGGTCAACTTGATGCAGGTTCTAACGTAAAAATTATCGGTAGAGCTGACCGAGTTGAAGATGAGGTAGTGATGCTCTTTAGAAGTTCAGAAAAATTACCTGAAATGCCATATCCGGCAGATTTCATACACCTGAACTCCTATTTGTTCATGTTTGACAAACCAGAAGGTGTGATTGTCTACTTTGATAGGGAAGGAAACGAAATGGAATTCAATGTTCCAAAAAGTGAGAGGCTCTTAAATGAGACAAAACGCAGAGCCAAAATTCTCAATACATTGCTGACAAACAATATTGCTCCTGCAATCGAACCGTCTGAAAAATGCATGGAATGTCCTCATAATGAGAAATGCTACTATGCAAATGAAGACAAACAGAAATGGGGATTCTGGGCTCGTGGCAAATGGCGTGAACTCAAACCAAAACCCTTCCTATAATTACACACTTTTTTCATTTTAATTTTATAAACAGTATCTAGAATGCTCTATAATTATTTTAGAGATTCTGATTCTTCTGGATTTAGATACACTTTGGTCTTGTAGGGTTTTTCCGAATCCTTGTGGAAATAAAAAATTTTAATGCCATGCTCAAAAGGTTTCATTTCTATTTTATCTGTTGACTGGATTGTACTATCTTCTTGTCTGAGATACTGGTATAGCTCTTCTTTACTCATCTTCAGTATTTCACTGATAGGCTTTCTATTTCCCATGTGCTACAAAATGTTCTGAACTTGTTTGCCATGTTAACTTTTCTTATTGGAACATCTTTTGCAATCTAATCATTAAATACGATATCTGTCTGGAATTGAACATGATTGATTCTAAAATCAACTGGTTTGAAGATTTTCTAGGTTTAGGATATCATGTGTTTGACGTACGCCCTACGGTATACCTGATATTTGATGACAAAAAGAAGCTTGTCCATGCTTGGAATCAGCTGATAAAATATTGGCCAGATGATGAGATAAAAATGAGGTTCTTTGAGGGTGATACCAATTATGAGTTTATACTATATTGTCAATCTCGCATATTGCAGACAACAAACGTCTTTTTAAAATCACTGAAAATCTCGGATCATTACACACAATTTATGGATGAGTATATTGGATCTGCATCATTACAACTTGCCAATTATTCTCCCAAGAATAAAACATATGAGCTTGAAATATTCAAATTCAAAAAGAAGGTAACTGATTTACAATTTCTGAAAAAACAAGATGTTGATGATGATTTTGTTATTTCGCAGGCACGAGAAAAACTAGGTACCAAAGAGAATCATTAGTGTTGAAATCTATGGTTTTTGTAGTTTTGATACTATCAAACCTATCCATAAACTCCAGTCTAGATTTTTAAAAACAAGAGGTTGTCTGTATGGATAATTTGTTACAGTTTTGGTAATTCCAAAATCATATTTTTTTTCTTTTCCTTTTTCTGTAAATGTAATTCGCAAGAAATTTACTTTTCTTGTTGTTATGCTTCTAACATCTGTTATGGCGCTCAGAGGCATTATCCAGGATTTTGGGTTCTCAGTTAGATCCTCATCAAGATCTGATTCATTATAATTTGCAATCTTTCCTATGCTTGCTTTATCGTCTGCAAAATATCGCTCCTTTTCTTTTGTAGTTATCCATATGTAACGAGGAACAAAAATTACATTTTTGTTTGTAAGAACTAAAATGCCCTCTTTATTTTTGTGAAAAAACCCTGATAATCCTAATGCTATTCCCCAAATTTGAGGAAGTGATGAAATGATGTGCTCTTCTTCTTCAAGATTTTCTCTCATTATTTGTTCAGCATCTTTTGTGAATAAATCAATCTATCTAATAGATAAAATTACAAAAATGTGGTAAAGGGATCTACTCTAGGCGTGCTCGTGACCAGTGCCTTCATATTTGAAGCCATAGGTTCCCCAGGTTTTTCCTTTCTTTGCTAAATTATACCTGTGAGCTCTTTCACCGAAGTAAATTGCTATTGTCATTGCAACCTTCATGTACGCAGCAGCAGTCTTCGTCATGATAATGACTCCTGGTGGTGTGGGATTCTTGTATGGAGGTCTTACAAGAAGAAAGCACTCTCTAACAGTAATGTTGCAGGCATTCATGGTCTATGCAATTGTCAGTGTTCAATGGGTAATCTTTGGATACTCGATAATGTTTGGTCCTTCTGCTGACCCTGTTGGATTTATCGGAAACCTTGACTGGGTAGGCCTGAATAACGTTTCGCACAATGCGCCAGCCGATGTATACGCTCCAACTATTCCTCACTTAGCCTATGTGATGTTCCAGCTCATGTTCGCTGCCATCACTCCATCACTAGCCATTGCTGGTTATGCTGATAGAGTGAAGATGAGTGCGTTCTTGATACACGTAGTATTGTGGACTACATTCATCTATGATGTTGCAGGACATGCTAATTGGTCTCTTGGAAGTCAGGGTACCGCACTTGGCTGGTTAGCCAAGATGGGTGCAGAAGACTTTGCGGGAGGAACAGTCATTCACATC
>JAJPEA010000051.1 GCA_023252335.1 Nitrosotalea sp. | reverse complement strand
TTGCATTGGTTTTGTTTGAATCATGGTTTGACAGATTAATGTAACCTTGCGCATATGCCTCTGGAAGTAATGATGGAAGATGCAATGGAAGTGCTTGCATGACCGGTACAAGTGCAAGCATTGTAATTACAAAGACCGCAAAAATTTTGGAACTGTTTTCTGACATCAACGCTAGTAATATAATTTAGTATAAATCATTTATGGATAAGATCTCTATAAATTATACTTAAGAAATTTCTATAATCATAATCAGAAACAAACATAGGATACGTACCGTACTTGATGTCCCACGTATGTTATGTATACTAAATTCCACACATGCAATCCTGTTTGTAATGATGTTTAGAGGATTATTCCAGTACAATATACTAGCATAATCATACAAAAACATTTTATGTATGAATCGTAGAATAGGACCACCATGCAGAACAGGTGCAGACATGACATAATGTACACTATATTATATCACACAAGATCAGGCTCTAAAATAACAAGATTAATGTCCAAGGTGAATCTTTCCTACTCGCAACTAAAAGAGACCCTCGAATATCTACAGGAAGGCCTGATGCTAGACTACCACAACCAAGAGAAGATCTACAGGGCAACAGACAGCGGCAAGAGATTCATAGCCCAGTACGAGCAGATAAAGGAGATCCTGCCTGGCCTTGAGGACGAATCTATGCTGCTGGGCATATTTTGAAAATCAACGATCTGGACTCGGTATTACAACTTGCAAAGGATATCGCACTTGGCATGAATGATAAAATCACCAAGGCCTTTCCAGGGGTGGAAGGCGAGGCTGTTACAATAGCTGCGGCCCCAGGTGAGGGACTGGTCGAGCTGCGCCTATGCAGGGGAAGAATGCCCATACCGTTTGCAAGAATAAAGATCCTAGTTTACGGGGATGACCATATTCTTGACTGCGAGATCTCGGCAGAGCGCGAGATAATTGACATCCCTGATACCATGACAAGCGGGGACCTGCTCTCAGAGGAGCTGATGCAGAGGTATGTAGGTCTTTACCCCGCAGTAAAAGAATCCATCACTCATAGTTATGGGGTGGTTGTCGGCAACAAAATAGACCACGACAGGAGACAGGCCACAAGGGCGCTTGAGATAACATTTATGGTACTTGACAGGGAGTACAGGAACCAAAAAGACTTGATGCATGACCTGGGCGAGATTGTAGAGATGACAGTACCCTATGTCAGTGCGCTGTATGAGATAGACAGAAAACTTGCGAACTTCTAGGATGACACCCGGATGCAATTTGAAGCTCAACCGCCCGTAGTGATTCATAATTTCTTCCGGAACAAAAAATAATGAAATCATGTCTTGTGTGCATTAAAGTCAGGAAAATAATGATGCTGAACAGATGATAGAATTGAGGGTGACAAGTTTGTCATGGAAAGATTAGACTGTCTAAAAGATTTAAAATAAAAAAGAATGATGGTAATAAAAATATGGGGAGCAAAGATCCTCTCATGGTCTTGGAGAGATTTCGGTACGGCTTTTCATTTGCTGCCAAGTCTTTTGATTATGATCCTGTCTTGTACAACAGAGACGTCAAGGACTATCCCCCTGTTCCATCCTAGTTGCTCCGCAATTTGTACAGGGATTTGTAACACGGTACCTGTGATAGTCGGTACCGTTGTATCTCCTAGACCTCTGCTTTTGCAGGACTATTTCCAATACTTGTCATCCTTGTCTTGGATTTAAGGAACCCCCTGGAGCTATGAATCAAGGTCTGCAATCAGGTTCATCTATGTTATAGTGTCTTTGAGCTGGACCCAGCTTTGTAGAGTTTGGCTACTTTGTCCTGTACATAGCTTGTCATCTTTTAGTTTTCACGTAGATTTTGTCAATTCCTTGTTTTGATATTTGTTTTTTTTAGAATGGTGGATATTTTATGCTTGCCTGTTGATTTCATGTCTTCCAATATCATTTCCAAAAATTAGCGTAAAGGGCGTTTCAGTTTTTTGAAACAGTTTTGGTTTTTTTGGATATTGTCTTGGTATAGTTGTAGAGTTTTTTGATTTGAAGTTGGGGAAAAAAGTTTTAGACTGTTTCGTTGGTGGTGATGTTACCGGTCTTCATTTGTGCAGTCTTTTGTCTAGTTTTTGGTTTTGAGCCTGTGTGACTCGAGGATAAAAGACGTATTCCTTTTAAGTGGTTCCGGCAGCTACCAGTTTTCTATATCATCAAGAAAGGAATTGTTTAACTGCAGAATCCCGTTTTACTTTCTGCAGCGTTTCAGAATTCTGAAACAGTACAACAGCATGAAATTGCACAAATGGTTTTAGGTTTAGTCGAAGCTTTTCGTTTCTTTCAGCTATAAAGTCCAAGGAAAATTTCCCAAGCTTTTTGTTTATCCTGTATCGGCATATCCTTCGCTAGCTCTTTGGGAATTGGTCTGGGCTTTCTACAAACCTCTGCTCTGATTTTGTCAGCATTGCATTTAATGCGTAATATGCCTACAACCCGTTTGCCGTACTAGATATCGTAGATTTGTCAGGCCCACGCATCGCAAGGACTTGGGCCACGTGCTCAAAGAGCGAGCGGCCGCACTTGGCATAATCCTCAAGCCTTGACTGGAGCTCGACTTGAAACTCAAACTCGGTAATTGTAATCCCCATGTCCCGAAAAAGTGATACTGTCGTCTCCACTTCTGCCTCGGTCATGTCGCCATACCTCCACTTCAAGAACCCTGCAAGGTTTGCAAAGTCAGTATACCTGAGACCCTCGAACTTGGCAACCAGCTCGTACGGGTTCTTGTAGGGCGTCCCAATTCTAGCATTTCTTACAAATTCGTTGAGATATAAAGCCCGCTCGGGTCTGACAAAGGCCATTACCTTGTACCAGTTGCATTCAAGCCAGAATGCTTCCGACCTGTAGAGCAGATCAATGTGGATATCATTTCCGGACATGACCTCTCTGTACTTTTGTTGCAATGCACGTGTCTGCCTATACTCTGAAATAGCAAAATCAAGTTCGATTTCCACCAGTCCCGGCAGTGGCGGCGCCTGTCCGCTGGCACAAACCTTGAACTCTGATGTTTTATTGCCCCACCTGCTGCGGATGGCTATAAAGAACTTTTCAGGTCTCTTGGTCCAGAATTTTACAATATCGTCAAAGTGTACCTCAAATACGGTACCTCTTCGTCTTGCGTCAAATAGTATCCCGTTGCTTAGCAGGTAGAGCCTTCCCCTTCCCTCCCCTGTCATTTCGGCGTCATACATGGCTATGGGTCTTGAGCCCTCGATCATTGATGTCATCATGGTACTATCCCAGTGTCAGCAAGCTGTACATGCCTTGTTCCGGTTATCTCGTGTTCGGAATTTTTAAAATCTTTGAGGGTTCTAGCCGGATCCCGACACTTTCTTTCTCTCATGATACATAGATATACCGTTTTCTATATAATACTTTCCATTGTAGGGATAACCATATGCCTTTATATCTATACAACACATCCCAAGTATAGATGATACCATGACTAGAGAAAGAACCAGGAAGAAGACCAGCCTGACACTTGATGAAAAGATCTGGAAGGATTTCCAGTCATATGCCCTGGAAAGACACGGCAATACCAGAAATGCAAACACCGAGCTTGAAAATGCAATGGAAGAATACATGAGAAACCATCCTTTGAAAAAAGATAGTAAGAGATAAGACCTGCCAAAATTCTGCAGTGGTGTTACAGAACAGAAGAAGCTACAGTTGGGGGAAGAAAAAAATTCCCTCAAGTGTAGCTTTTTTGGTTTTAGAAGATGGCTTCATTGCACGACACGCAATGACAGATTCCGCATTCATGTTACAGAACAGAAGAAGCTAGAATCTGGGGAATTTTTTCCCTAGATTGTTAGCTTCTTTGTATACAGGAAACAGTTTCATTAATTGCCATGTCACAATATTCAATGGCTCTCAATCTTTGCAATATCGCCAGACATGTTCATGGGCCTTTTAAAATAAATTGCATATCAATTGCATTGGACAGACTGGAATCTGAGCTTGAACGGCTCAAGAAAATATCTGGAAAGGGCTGCGAACTGCAGCTTAGGTGGATTCCAAATGCCAATTCTACAAAAGAGGGCGAGGTCCGCGGAGGTACAGTGTACATTTACTCCACGTCTATCAACGAGGCAATACAGACGCTCAGGCACGAGTTTCTTGATTACTTGATATGCAAGGCAGTAGAGCCATACCAGAATATTGTAAACGGACTTCTTGCATCATTATCTGAGAGAGCATACAGGGGAAAGGAGGAGGTTGTCGAGTCTGTCTTGAAGATTTTAGAGAGATCTCCTTCTCACAAGGACCTTGCCGTTGTGTAGCTCCTTTACTATGTCCCACCCCTGCTCTACGTATGATACCAGCTCGCCTTCTGTGACAAGCCTGCCCTCGTATCTCTCCTCCCGGGATTTTACAATCGCGTCCCGGATTGCAAGGATCTCATCTTCAGGGCCTGGCGGATCTTCCCTCTGCTTTTCTATCTTGATCTTCAGCGGATTTATCCCGTAGAGTTTTGCCTGCTCGCGCCACATCTCAAGCAGGAGCTCCTTTTTGTCCTTCTCCTGGATCTCCTCTGTTGAGAGGAACTGCTCGCTCTGCTGGAATGTCCTCCTCATGTCCTCTATCATCTCGTCAGAGAGCCTTCCCTTGTTTGTCGTATACCGGGCCTCCATGTCCCCCTTGTGACCCATGAAGAACTGGCGGTATGCGTGTGCAATTCTTCCGTGGCTTTCTGCAAGCAGAAGCTGTGTGTCAAAGTATGATCTCAGGACATACGGCCTTGCCTTGGTTACGGAAGTAATTGCCTCCCTGATTTCAGAAGTGATGGACTTTGTTGTAATTATTGGGCTGCTTGTTCTGCCCCCCATTTTATCGTGGCCCTTGCTTACTGATATCACTGGCAAGTCGCCTGCTATGCATTCACCCTCTACAATACGGCTCTTGAGATATCCAAGGAGGTACTGGCACCCCTGGCTTGCAAGAAACGTGATGTACCTGTGCCCTGCCTTGGAAAGAGACGGCCTCACTACAATCATCGCAGGGATTCTCTTGAAGCGAATCTCATTTTGTTCCATGACAAGATCAGGCATGTCAGATATCCTCAGTGCGTCAGAGCCGTCATCTTTTCCCAACACTTGGGGTCGCAATCCTGCAAATGCCATCAGGGATATGCTTGCCCTTCCCCTCCTTGTTGCAGCATTTAGGATCTCTTTTAGCTCCTGCTTTGAGGGAATCTTTTCGTCTTGTAGCGTTACAGGGATTGTTGCGTTTGCAATCTTGATCTTTCTTTTAAGCTCGATATAGTTGTAGGAAAGCCAGGACCTTATTGCCTTGATAGTATTGTCGATGTACCCTGGCGCGTACTGCTTTGTCTCCATCTCTGTTACGCAGTCATGTAGAAGATCCTCGAGCCTTCGCACATTCTCCCTGCCAGTGTTGACAAGGTCCCTTGGCGATATGTTGTGTTGTCTGCAGAAGAAGCTTATTCTCCTCAGTCTTACATCGGCAGTAAGCTTTGAGCCCCGGCTGAGGTTCTCATACCATCTTCGAACATCATCGTCTTCTAACAGTCTGATTATCTTCTGGCTCATGATCCCAGATTCCAAATTAAATTTAAGGGGTTTCGAACGTTGTAGAAAGCGGGTCTAGTGGGATTTGAACCCACGACATAGGGATATCTCCGAAAGATCATAAGAGTCCCTCGCTCTACCTGGCTGAGCCATAGACCCACAGTAAAGAAATTCATGCAAAGTTCGTTATTTAAACTGAGTCAAAAAGAAAATGATTTTAGTTTTTTACTTGTTCTACTTGAGAATATTTCTCTAGTATTTTTGTAAGTACAGTAGAAACTGGAGCATTGTTCATCTTTTCTTTTTCTGCCAAGAGTTTTCTGTATGCATCAAGTGTGATGTACACAGGAATTGAGCCGTTGCCTTCCAACAAACCTCTTACTCTGTATAGAGCAGTCTCCATTCCCTTTTCTGCTATCTTTGCAAACTTGGCCTTGTCCATAATTGCACCCAATGGGCCAAATGGCATGTCATAGTTTACTGTCATGGTAACTCGTGTTTCTTTTTCAGCGAGTTCTTCAAAATCAACTGTGATTTCCCATTTCTTAAATGGACCTTTTATCATTTTAGCAGCAACCTTTCTTTCTGGAATGAATTCAGTTGTCTCACAATCCCACTCTAGTCTCTTGCCATCAAAGTCACCAATTACTCTAAATGTTGTACCTACTCCCATTCCTGCCTTGACATCCATAGGAACTACTGTCATTCCTACTCTCTCTTCAAATTGGTCAGAGATGTGTTCAGGTCTTGCAAAATATGTGAAAACATTCATGGTTTTTTCTTTGATGTCAATTGTTTTACTAACTGTGGTCATCATTTGCAATTTTCTGAGAACTTGATTTAAAGCTTTTGTTAATTTTCATAGATCGAGTGCCATAACACTATATTAAAGAAACAGCACCAGATGTACAGCATTGACCAAGATTTACTTGTTGGCTTTTTTACCTGTCATTATTTTCTTGATGTTTCCAACAGTAAATTATGCAAGCGCCCACAATAATCTAAACTCTGACGATCAGACAATAGGAAATTATGAAGTTCAGGTGGCAACAGATCCAGAGATTCCAGAAGCAAACCATCCTTTCAAGTTGAGTTTTAGAGTATTGGACCATCAATCAGCATCAAACATTTGGAATTCATTTAACACTCAGGTCAGTGAGGTGAGCAACTTTAGGATGGGTGCTAGAATCTATTACAACGATCAATTGGTAGGAACAATCCCAGTACAGAGTTTTAACAGGGGAGATTGGTCAACAGAATACACGTTTCATGAAACAGGAAATCACATTGTAGATGTTGATTTGTATGACGTTGGCCCAAATGGCAAGACTTTGACGTTTGAATACAACATTACTGTTCTTAGTGTATTTGGCGATATCTTTCCATATATTATATCATCAGGCGGAATTGCATTTATTGTGATAGTTGTATGGGCATTGATGACAAGAAAAAAGGTAAAACCTAAGCACTAGTCTCTATTTTTTGGCCGCGTGCAATCCTGAATGCAAACAATACAGTAAGCAATGTCATTGCAAAGAGCAAGATTCCAACACCATTGTGGATTGCAACTATAACAGCATGCAGTCTTGTATCAATTACTACAGCTCCAAGACCTATCTGCGATACTGCAAATATTCCTGCAAGAGTGGCAGTTGTCTTGAGTTTTTTGTGTGAGCCCCTTGTCTTCCATGCACCTATTGCAGTTGCAACTATCAAGACTCCTGTTGTTGCTGCAATGAACCTGTGTATCCATTCTGTTAGAAATTCTGCAGATGGTAAAATACCACTTGGACACAGAGGCCATTCAGGGCATGTCAGTCCTTGTCCACTTGCTTGAAGATATCCACCAATGAACATTAGTGAATACAAGATTACAAGAGAGGCAAGTGCTAGATACTTGAAGTACATTATTACTCTACTATGAATTTAGCATCCATTCCAAGTGCTGCATGTCCCGGAACCGTACAAATGTAATGATAAGTTCCTGGTGCACCTGCTACAAATGTAACGTCACCGCTTTGGCCTGGCTTTAATGGGTTGTCAGGTGTTCCAAATGCAGAATTCCACACTATAGAAGATGGATCGGTTGGATCAGTTACAACTCCAAATGCATGAAATGACTTGCTGTCATTTTTTACATGGATTGTTACTGTATCACCTGATTTTACTGTAATATCTGGGTTAGTACCTGGTTGTCCTGGCAATGCATCAAATGCATATTGCTTAAAGTCTGCACTCATGACAAAACTAACTGTAAACTCTGCCTTGGCACCAGTTGGCTTTACTTCTGCTCCAGAAGGTGTAGCACTACCACCACTGCCGGCTGCAACTATGATCTTGCCTTCCATTCCAAGTTCGCGATGTCCTGGAACTGCGCAAATGTAATAATATGTACCAGCTGCTGATGGGACAAATGTTACTTGACCAGATGCACCCGGCTTCATTGGATTATCAGCAGTTCCAACTGTTGTACCGTCAATGGCAGGACCTGGTCCTGTAGCTGATGAAGTTATTGCAAATGCATGAAATGATTTTCCTTTATTTGTAACATGAAATACAATGCTGTCACCAACATTTGCCTGGACAGTTGGGTTCATGTCAGAACCAGACAAGGCATTAAAGGCATAGACCTTAAAGTCTGGAGACTCCATGAATGCAATGTTGACATCCATAGTTTTTCCGGTTGCTTTTCCTTGTCCTGGCCCTGAAGCTGCATGAATACCAGCTTCCTGGATTTTTCCTGCAGTTGGAAGATAAGAATTCCAATAACCATAATTTAAGAAAAATATAGCACCGCCAATTATCATGATTCCAAGCAAGATTGCAAGCATCTTGCCCAATCTAGCAGGGCTTGTTCTAAGTATTGGCTCCGCTTGTTCAGAATGACTCATATCAATATCCTACGTGATGTGGATTCTTGGCTTGGTGTGGATAGTAATACTTGCCGCCAATTCCAAATGGATCGTCCATGTTTGCTTCTTTGCCCTTGGCTGAATAGTAGATCAAGTTTATCAAGAATGCGACAAAGCTTGCACCTAGGATCCATGCACCTATTGTTGCAATCTGGTTAAGCTGTGTCCACGATGTATATTCTGCTGGATAATCATAAATTCTTCTTGGCATTCCCTCTAGTCCAAGCAAGTGCTGGGTAAAGAAGACTTGGACAGAACCCCACAACATTCCTACAAAGTGGATGTTTGCCAATTTTTCGCTGTACATTCTTCCTGTAATCAGTGGGAACATGTAGTATACCATTCCTACAAAGCCAAATGCAATTGTACCTGTAAGGAACAAGTGCATGTGTCCTACGACCCAATAAGTTCCATGGCTGATAAAGTCAAGTGGCATTGCTGAATTTAGCACACCACCAGCACCTGCAGAGAAGAATAGTGCAATTCCACCTACTGCAAATTTCATTGGTGCAGCAAATCTTATTCTGCCTCCCCACATTGTTGCAAGGAAATTAAATACGTGCATGCCAGATGCTGGCACTGCAGCTAACGTTCCAATCATGAATACGACTTTGGTTGTAAAGTCCATACCTGTTGAGTACATGTGATGACCCCAAGATGCAAATCCAATTAGGCCAAGCATTACAAATGCAAATACACCACTGCCTTGACTGTACAGAGGCTTTCTTGAAAACCTTGGAATTATTTCATACATCATTCCAATAGACGGCAACAAGAAGATGTACACTTCGGGATGGAATGTAAACCAGAACAAGTGGAGATATGCAATTGGATCTCCTCCAGCTGTTGGGTTGAAGAATCCTGATACTCCCAGTCTGTCGGTAAGCAACATGATAAGTGCTGCAGCATAAGACGGCATTGCAACAAGTGTCATCAATGATACTGTCATCATGGACCATGCAAAGAGCGGCACTCGACGCAATGGCAAGTCTGGGTGTTTACATTTGAGAATTGTAACTATGAAATTAATTGAAGATAAAATTGATGAGATACCAAGAATCTTCAGACCAAATATCATCATGTCTGCTGCAGGACCAGGTGCTCGAATAACTGAATATGGTGCGTATGATACCCACGAAGTGTCTGAGAATCCAAGCCATAACAATGCACCACCTATGGGGTTCATCCAAAATGCAATTGCATTGAGTTTTGGATATGCCATGTCTTTGTATCTTACCATGAGTGGAACTAGATAGTTACCAACTCCGTTAGCAACTGGAAGTGCAAACAAGAATAACATTGTAAGACCGTGAACTGTGAATATTCTGTTAAAGGTTACAGAATCAGAGATTAGAAAGTTCTGACCTGGGAAGAACAAGTGGGTTCTTATCATCATTGCCAAGACTCCTGCCATAAACAAGAATGCAAGGCCTGTAATGGTATACAACAAACCCACATCAGTGTGGTGTGTTGAGAACATTATTTGCCAGACTGGACGTGGCTTTTTTAGTTCTAGTACCATGTAAATCCCTCTACTCTATTTGATATCTGAGCAAATAAAACGTTTTTGATAATTATCAAGATTTATCATCCTCCACAACTAGCGAGCCTCTCATGTTGTAATGCAGCAAGCCACAATATTCCCTGCACTGGATTGGGAATTCTCCTGTTTGGTCTGGTGCAAACCATGCATGGTTTACATGACCAGGTACTGCATCTTCAAAGACAACCCAGTCTGGTATGTTAAAAGAGTGCATTACATCTTTTGAATAGATCTCAAACTGATACGCGTGCCCTTTCTTTAGGTGCAATGTGCTTATCTCCTTGGTACCATCGGCATGCTCAAAGCTCCAGAACCACTGCTGGGCCGTAACTTTGATTGTTTCTGCATCTGCAGGAACTGCCTCTACTTCTTTTTGGACAACCCAAGAATCAACACCGACATAAACTAGAATTGCAATGACTATACCGACAAATACCCATTCTGCTGTATCATGACCCATCTCTAGTGACCTCCTTCCTTTTCATAGTTACCAGAGGTTGGATCGTCAAGTTTTTCCCATCTGGTAGGATTCTTGTTCTTTGGATGTGATTCACGGAATCTCCAGACAAGCCAGATTAGAGTACCGGACACTACAGCACCCACTGTAAAGGCTGCAGTTGTCATTCTAAAGAACTCGTTCCATACCTCAGCCCTTAGGTTGATGTATTGTTTTGCAGATGTATCTGTGCCAACTTGGGCGTTTGCAAAGTGAATTTGTGGAACAAATACTAGTGCGATTAATGCAATAATTGAAACAGCAATGACTTTCTTCATTTGCTATTTTGACGTGGATTTAATTTTCTATTTAAGCGTTTTGTAGATTGTCAGCGATCTGTGCTTGTTTTATTTTTTATAAAAACTTTGAATTCATCATCAAGCAGGTTTTGTTGATACGGATATTTATTATGGTAGAAAAATCAGTTTGTTAGTTCCACCATTTATAGCCAAAATTGCACTTGTGCAGACTCGGTGTAGCACATGCGTTCCGTTGAGATTGTAATCGCTTAGCAAATGAAAAGATCGCAAAAACAATACACGATAACATAAAAGACATTTGGTAATAGATCATACAATACATTTGCGCAAAATTGTTTGTTCTATATTGATACAAAATATGTAAGATAATATACGAACATATTTTTTGAAAAACCTGTGAATTTTGCTCTAAACTAAATATACCTTAACTGCCGTTAGGTCTTGTTTTAAGATAAAAAGGAAAAAGAGGGAAAGTTAGTTTTGGTTTCGACTAGTCTATGCTACGTTGATTGTAGTTGTCAAAGGCGGCGACAATGCGTTTGGATTGTCAATGCTCTGCCATACAAAGATTTGAGCAGTG
>JAJPEA010000141.1 GCA_023252335.1 Nitrosotalea sp. | reverse complement strand
GCCAAAGCATTGCATTCTCTGTTGATCCAACAAAATCATACAATGTCAAGCTTGTAACATCAAGAGGTACCAGTCAGTCGTTTTCCGTAAACTCTGCAGCAGCTTCAAAATTAAACATCCAGTTCATGTTTCTTCCAGCAACTGTATCTGCTGGATTTAATTCCACACTGGCTATGATAGTGACTAACAATAGCACAGGTATGTTGACAAACATATCTCCTTCATCTCTTCCAACTCCTACTACAACTGGTTCTGCAGTATGTACGGCAAGCCCGGTTACTCCATCAAAATATGACACGTTAGCGCCAGGAAATACTGCCATCTTTACATGGAGTGTAAAAGCAACAGGTGGTGGCGGTAACACTTGTTCGTACAAGTATAGCACGACACCACCACTTCAAAATGGATACTTGCAAACTGTGCAGGCAAATACAACCATAACCACAGTATCTCTATCCAGTACCAGCTATTCTCAAAATGCTGGAATTATAACGCTCAACTATACAAGCTTCCGATGGACAACTGGTGGGAGTTGGAATAACGATTGGGGGTTCACATCTAACAATGTGGCGTTTCAAGTGACAGTTACAAACAATAATCAAACTAATGCTAACACTGATAGTTTGTGGTTGTCAAAAAACTCCATGTTCCTTCTATATCTTGCTCCGCCTTCTAATAACAATGTAGCCACAAATTTCTGGATGGTAGGCAACGTGGACACTAGCAAATACCCAGGTACAGGAGGGATGACTTCCTATGCTGATTATAGTGTAGGCATACTTAATGGAGGTAACTCAAAAACGCTATACTTTGGCGCATCTCTCAAAGGCAATACTGGTAACCAACTTCTGCCTGCTGGAAATTATATGGGTTTTGTAATTTTATATGGGAAATTTACCCACCTTTCAACTGATAGCGGTGGTTCATATGCTCAAACTATGCCATTTATGGCAATTATATCTAATTAGTAACTGGTTGTGCACAATATTCTAACGATTCTGTACATCAATCATATGAGGTAGAAAAATTTACCAGGTCGATTCATTCCTCAATCTTGTGAGATTGTACACGTAATGAGGTTGTAACTTTATGTTACACATGCACCTTCTTTATGCAAAAAAGACCATTTTTGGTAATGTCAGTGGGTGACGATGTAAGTGATGATACGCTAGCGTCAGCAGTAAAGGCAATGGAAGACCTCGTTGATGAGGCAGTTCAAGTATACGAATTAGACAAGGAAAAAGTAAACGTCATAGATGACCTGTACAACTCTTTGAAAATAATCACAACGTATCTTTCTTTTTCAGTAAATCTACAGCCTGGCCTTCTTAACATGCCAGAAAATTTCCATATAGTTCTGACTCCAAGTTTGGATTTGCATATCATAAAACCCAATTTCAAGTCAGAGACCAAGAGATTTGATCAGCTTACACTGGATGAAACATCAAATGTGTTAAAGTTTGCAATTCCTACCCTCATTAAAATGGCACATGATGACCGAGAACTCAAAAGCAAGAAAGTCGCCTTTTTGCGTGAGGGCACAAAGAAGCTAAAGCGTCTACCAAGCTCAAGTGCAGATGATATGATTGTGACTGACACGTCAGTTCAAGTACCTGGAGTGGAAGGCAAATGATGACAGAAAAAATACAGAGTTTTAAAACACCAGAAGATCTGCAAAAGTCTCTTGAAGTATACATTAATGAGCTAAAGATAGAATCTGAAAAATTATCAAAACAGATTGGAGAGAAAATGCGTTCTAATGATTCTTCACCTAATGCAGCAGATTTGGAAGAATTACGACAAAAAATAGATGGAAGTAACACTGACCCAAAAAAGAAAAACACCACAAAGAAAAAAGACAAGAAAACAAACTGGTATAACTTTGATGCGATCTCAATTTATGATGGGATTGGACTAAAAGGTGAGTTGGAGCTCTACTTTAAAGCGATGGAGAAGACAAAGTCTGAACTTGAAATGATTACCAAAGTGAAGCAATCGATAGATAACCTGGTAGGCAAGGGACTCAAAAGAGACATGGGTTGTGTTTTGCACCTAAATGAAGAATTGCCTGCAGAAATTGCCTTTACAACTCCCTCTGTATATAAGAAAAAATTTAGTTTGAAATTAATCTTTGATGTTCCAAGTGAAGAGTAGGAAAGCATATCTGAATTTAACAATATTTTTTCATATAATGACGTAAGTTGCTATTTTGTACTGTGTAATCTATTAAGATCAAAGAACAATCCAGGTTTTGAGTCGCTCTATTACAATATGGCGTAATGCTATGCACTAGTTAGGATCTGAATCATGACGCTATTGTTCATGGATTCCTTTGTGGGTTGCATGTGTACCAGTATCTTGTTTTTCTCTATTTGGATTTTGATGTTATCAAAGATGGAAGTATATTTGTTAATTTTTTTACCATCGTTTTTAATTTCATATCCGTCAATTATGAGGAGACCATTCTCAATCAGACTGTTAATTTTTCTATAACCCGAAGTCTGCGCAATATCACAGTTTTCTAAAATATTTGAAATTGTCATGGATCTATCAAGAACTGTATTGATTATGTTTTTCTTATCCTCATCACCAAATGCTTCTAAAATCAACTTGATTAGATGACTATCCTCGATAATGAAACACTCCTTGTTTTCATTTTCACCCTGTTTTACGGCAATCATGCTTTGGATAAGTTGTCTTTCTATGCTTTCTGTACTGTCTCCAAACATCTCTCTCAAGACCGAATCTAGTTTGGGAAAATCCTCTACTGC
>JAJPEA010000140.1 GCA_023252335.1 Nitrosotalea sp. | reverse complement strand
GAGTGTTTTTTTTATGTTTGTGATTTGTTTCGGCCAGGCTTAATTGAGAATTGATATTTTGTATGTTTTTCCAGATCTCAGGATTTGTATGAGCAATATATTTTTCTACTGTGGTATCCTCGATAAAATCAATAACTTTGTGACAAATTTCTTGGGTCTTGTTTTTTTTCCATGCTTCGTAAACTTGATAGTTTGACACACACGCATGTGCTGCTGTGTGATATATGGTTGCCAAAAACATACACCACATACTTTTTCTTCCATTTTCCGTGTCATCAAAAACCATACCTTCGAAAATATATGTCTCATTTTGTTTTTTTGGCAAAGGGATGATCACCTGTATCTCTGGAACAAATTCTATTGCAGGATATTGATTCTTTCTTGAAAAAACAAATCCAATATTTTCAGATGTGGACTGGGAAAACTTGTAGAATACATCATACACAAATTCAAAAAAATTGTGTTCTTTTTCGATCATTGTGTTCCAGCTATTTTTTGTACTAGTTTTCTGACTATCTGTTGAATCTCACCTTCGTCACTAGTTAATGCAATTATTGTTTCCTCTGCAGCAATTAACACTGATACACCGTCTGCAACTATCTTTGCCCAGTTGAGAAGATCTCCTACAGATGGTCCATAAGGAAGTTCACCTGATTTGTATTGTTTTCGCAGTTCTGCTCCGATTTTAATTATTTTTTCTGCATCCTGTCTTGATATTCCTGCCTTTCTTTCAACCAGATCGATCTCCTTTTCATCTATTTTTGCCCCCACACTCATGTAATCAAAATTTAGCCAGACGCTCATTCTTCTTCGCATTGCAGCGTTGATTGGCTTTGTACCGGCAAATTCACTAGATACCGGATTCATGCTTATTATTAGAAATGCGTCTTTGTGGCGCTGGATTATTTCATTATCTTTTTCTGTTAAAACCATGTGGCCTCTTTGATCCAATATTGGGTTTAGTCTTGTTGCAATGTCTTGCTTCATCATGTTTGCCTCATCAAGATATAGAATTCCTCCATACCTGCACCATGAGGTTATCAATCCGTCAATCCAGTTCTCCTTCCCAAGACCTACATATCTCCCAAAAAGATCAAAAACAGACGTCTGCAGTCCACAGTTGATTTCCCATAATGGAAGGCCGGCAAGCTCTGCAACAAGATACACAATGTGAGTTTTTCCAGTACCACTTGGCCCAATAAGTGCACATTGCTTGAAAAAAGACAGTGCTCTTCCAATTCTTTCCACATACTTTTCGCCATTGTCAAGATAAGGTGGTGTATCTTTGGGTATCAGCTCATCAAGTTCTGGATTGAATGAAAATTTTGCAGAATCCAGGTATTTTTTTATGTCATAATTTTTAGAAAGAACATGGGTGTTCCGTTTTAATTTTGATATCTGTATATTTAGGGTGAATTTTTCATTATTGACCTTGGAAGTGCTGATCTCTTTAATCCTGTGATCTGTCTCATTTTCAAGATTGTTCATAATATGGAATCTCTAACGGATTGATGGTTAATCATCTGATGTGTATCATTGTACTACATACGGAATGTTAAGTCCAGTTGTGCATTCATGATAAATTGTGAACCCCAAGATAGGGATTACTTCGATATCTGTTACTAAATTAACCAATGAGCAAAGTGGCTTTGTCAAATACAATATAGAATCTTCTATTGATGAAATTGAAAATACAGAAACCGAGGTAGAACTCCGGTACAAGTTTATCCTACTTTCAAACCCAACTAACACCAAGATAAATATTGAAGGTACTGTAACCATTTATGGAAATCAGGAAGAAGTATCACGTTTTTTTATTCCAGATGAAAGAAAAATCCCACGTGTTGTAAACAACATATATCAGGAAATTTTTCCACTATTTTACATCCTGGCTAAAAGCGTACAAATACCATGCCCTGCATACAAGCTTTCAGAAATTACAGCATCCCAGCAAATTGGACTAGATACAACCAATGAGCCTGTTCCCTACAAGGAGCCAGAATCTGCAACCAATAATGAAATTGAAAGGCCATCTAATACTCAAACCTTGGACACTGAACAAATTGAAAATGAACTGCCTCCTTTACAAGAACAAATCATAGAAAAACGTCAGATGTAAGTCCACTCTCATTACATACTTGATGATAATAGGCTTTTTTTATAATCAAATTTTGATACAATGAGGAATTTTAGCACCCGTAGAGGATTGAGTACTATAGTAACTTCTGCAATCATGCTTACTGCAGTGGCAATTATTGGAAGCGCCATTGTTTCTTGGTCTAACAGTAATCTCAAGGCATATGAGACATCACTTGCAAACTCTACTGCATCTTACACTAACCAAATCAATGAAAACCTGAATATAGAAAATATAGCATTTTGTTCTACCAGCACTAAATGCGATAACGGTGTGGCAAATCCAGGTGTCAATGTTACACTGACAAATACTGGAACTGTAAGTGTTGTGATAAAAAAGATCCAGTTCAACAGTACTGATTATACTAATCTTGCATTGAATCTGCCTACTAGTACTCCTCAAGCTGCAGGCCTGCCTGCTACCATAACGCCCAAACAATCCATTTTACTAGATATATCACCTTTGACATGGCATAGCAAGAGCGTTAGTACCATTGCAGTTACTACCAACAGAGGCTCGATATTTACAACACAGGTGGCAGCACCATGAAAACGCGGCGAGGCCTCAGTACTGTTGTAGGAATGGTGTTTTCTATAATTGCACTCACTAGTACAGTTGCCTATGTTTCATACAGCATGAATTCTCTAAACCAGTACAACCAGACAGTGCTTACAAAAAA
>JAJPEA010000050.1 GCA_023252335.1 Nitrosotalea sp. | reverse complement strand
CCTCTTACTGCAAGTGTACCGTCCTGTACATTCATTCCAAGTGATGTGCCAAGAGTAGAATATTCTATATCATGAACTGCAAGTGCATTTCCTGCAAGAACTGCATTGATGAACCCTAGTCTTATCAACAGTGAGATTGAATCTGACGCTCCTGTGTGAACAATTGCAGGTCCGCCTACTAGAACAATTTTTCCACCCTGTTTTTTTATCTTGTAGATATCTTCAGCAACTTTTCTTGCAATGTGTTGTGTTGGTCTCTCACTTGAACTTCCACTGCTCATAAATTGAAACAGGTTTACTCCTTCTCTTGGTCTCTCAGGTGGTGTTACACGTATTCCTTTTTCGCCAACAATTATCTTGTCGCCCTTTTTGATGTCTCTAATTGGAGTGCAGAATGCTCTGTTTTCTTTAACAATGATGCACTTGTCCATCATCATGTTTTCAACTCGAATCCACTTGCCTTTGTGGAAAATTTCAGTATGGTTGTTAGTTGTACTGTAAAAATCGTCTGGCATTACCATGTCTTTTTGTGCTTGTTTTAATGCAATTTCTTGCTGGATTTTGGAAGTTGCACCTTCACGGTATATTGACTCTAGAATTTTATCTAGGTGTTCTTGGGAATGGCCCTGGATTGAAAGTTTTGCATAGCTCTCATCTTTTTTGTGCTTGCCGACCTTGAACTCTTGAACTTGAAATTCGCCCTTTAGGTCCATAATGACGTCAAAAATCTTTGTTAAAATCATGGAATCAATGAGATGTCCCTTGACCTCTATGTCATGAGAAAACTTTGCCATTTCCTAAAATAAATGGGTTGTACTAATTTAATCTTGATGCTAATTGGTCTGTACTGTTATATCATTAGACTGGAAGGACTACGTCCCCCTGGTGTTCTTCAATTTTGTCTGATCTTAATCTTGCAACAATTGCATCTTTTCGCTCTACATCAAGACTCCTGACAAGAGCTTTTGAAATTCCATTTTTATCACAAATTACTATCATGTATCCTGGAGAATCTGTCAAAACATATCCTCCTACATCATTTAAGACCGCGTAAAGATTTTCTTGACCCACAGGCTCCCACACGTTGGTCTTGTTGTCTCGCAGTGCCAATGCGGGCATGGCTTGATCATTGCACAGTGTATTGAGATATTCACGGGCCTCTTTTACTCGTTTTTCACCAATCTTGAGTGCCACAAAATATTGCATGATTAAAAAACCGGTTCTTGTTATTTATACGATAGTGTATCAAGTATGTCTACAAGTTCTTTTGATTTGATCTCTTTTTTTGCTGAATCGACGAATGCACCAAGTTTTTCGTTTGAAAAACCCTCTGAAGAATATTTTACAGCTTGAATGGCCATCTCAAACTTGTCAATCTCATGCACCAGAACAGATTCTTTTGTACTTGCTTGCAGGTACTCTTGCCATATGTTGTTGTATTCTAGCGCAATATTTTCTGGTAATTTTGCAAGAATTTCCTTCATAGATTCATCCTCAACTGCTTTTTTGTTCTCTTTTACAATTTCATCTGGCATAAAATCACCAATAACTGATTCTGCCAAATCATGAAGAAGCGCCATCTTGAGAATTTTTCCAGTATCAAGACCATGTATATCTGAGATGACCATGGCCATAATTGCAGTTCCATAAGAATGGTCTGCCACAGATTCGGGGTGTTCTACTCCCACCTTGTTTTTCCATCCCCTGCGTTGGACTTTTTTAAGCTCTGATGCAAGATAGAAAAAATCAAACAACATTTGCAAGTTATATGAAATACGTCAGTTTTAATCTTTGAGTATGTTTGAATTTTAAATCCATATTATAACACAAACAAGATTAAAATGGCAATTGTGATATCCTCATACATCTATGAAAATTTACACTAAAACAGGTGATGATGGTACTACTGGTCTGATTGGAAACAAGCGCGTCAAGAAATCAAACCCAAGAATTGCGTCTTATGGTATGGTTGATGAACTAAACGCTTCTCTTGGTATAATATTATCATCAAAATTGGGAAAAGACATTCGTGTTCTGCTGACAAGAATACAAAATGATCTTTTTGTAGTTGGTGCAGACCTTGCAAACCCAAATCTCGAAAATAAATCAAACAGGGTTACACCTCAGATGGTATCGTATCTTGAAAAAGAGATAGACCGTCTTGAAGAAAAATTATCTCCTATAACATATTTTATTTTGCCTGGTGGAGATTTGATTGCGTCCCATGTTCATCTGGCACGGGCAATCTGTAGGAGGGCAGAAACAAACATGGTACACTTGACAGAGTCAGAGCATGTCAACAATGAATGCTTAATCTACATGAATAGATTATCTGATCTTCTTTTTGTCTTAGCGCGTACAATAAACAAAAGAAAAAAAATTTCGGATGTTGCTTGGAAAAAGTAAGAGACACACTTTAATTCCCCCAGAATTGGTTAATGAAATGTGCCGCCGTAGCTCAGCCCGGGAGAGCACTCGGCTGAAGACCGAGCTGTCGCATGTTCAAGTCTTGCCGGCGGCACCTTCTAGTTCTGATATTTTGTGCCTAAAAATTCTAAATTTCTCATAAAAGACTGGTAATTCATCATGGAAACATTATCTCTCATTTGGTTTTCTTGTACTGTTTGAGTGCCATTGAGTTTGTAACAAGTAACAGTCCTTGCAGGATGTATCCTCCAATAATTAATACAACCCCATTGTAAAACGGGTGTAATGTGGACATTATCGCCAAATGTTTTGGAGATGCGGTATTTCCAATTACCACAAGACATGCAATAACAAAATTTGGAATGTATGCATATCTGAAATTTTTCCATGATAATACTGCAAGCGCAATAAATGATGATTCTAGTGCAATTGCTTGCACAAAAAACTTTGGATCACCTAACGGTATTCCAAATATGCCAACTATGCATATTGATATCAGAACTGCAACTAGATATTTTTGAACACGGTTCATTTTCATTTCAATTTTGACACCATCTTTAATAAAATTAATTATGGTAGAAATTCAAAACATATCTTAAATAGGGTATTTTTTAAGATATTTTGATTACAAATGAGTTCATCACCAGATACTATCAATTATTGCAAGAAAATATTGGCACTTGACATACAGATTAGATTTGCAGGCAAGATTGTTGATGGAGAACTGGTATCTACTGCAAGAAAGGATGGGGTTGTACCTCTACTTGACAAAGATCTTGCAGCATTAGCACATCATCAGGTCTCTGTCAAGGCCATGATGGACAAGATGTTCACTGATAAACTTGGAAATACCGACTGGATTGTGGAATCAAAAGGCAAGGTGAAATTATTGACTATATTTCAAAAAGACGGCATATTGATTTTATCCACCGAACCAACATCAGACCATCATTCTATAATTGAGAAAATAAAGAATCTCAAGTGATATTGTTATTCAATAATCTGCGAAATTCGGCTTTTTTCCTATAATATTATGATATTATTTACCATTGACATCATGAGACAAGTTTAAAAGGACGATGTTACTTGTTGGATAATCGTCTTATGACTAAGGACAAGAAAAAAGAAGCTAAAAAGCCTGCCAAGAAAGAGGCCCCAAAAAAAGAATCCCCCAAAAAAGAAGTAACAAAAAAGGAAGTTCCCAAGGTAAAACCAAAAGAGAAGACCAAGCTAAAAGAGGATATAGTTCAAGAAGATGACGGCATAATTGTTGTCGAAGACGATACAGGTCTCGACAAGGAAGCAGAGCTAGAGGCAAGAAAAGCATACTTGGAAGAAGCACGTTCACAAGAAGCAAGCGACGATTAAATTTTTCCCTAATTCTCCCTCTTTGATTAAAAAGACTTATCCGTGATTACATTATTACAGGTATAATGAGATCTCTTTGTTTGATAACTGTAAAACCTGGCAAAGTTGATCACGTCATTGCTTCTTTGAAAAAAGCAAGAAAATTACTCAGAGAGGTAATGGTTGTGACAGGAAGGGCAGACATTGTAGTTGTTCTCCAGGGTACAATTGACGACATTAACAACATTGTAATTGATTTTAAAAAGATCAAGGAAATTGTTTCAACAGAGACTCTAATCGAAGTGGAGGTAGACATGGGTTGGTCAAAGCCGTAGTACTGGTCAAATCTCCGAAAAAACTCATAGCTGCAAGACTTCGTTTGGTCAAATCAGTCTATGATTCCTTTGCGGTAAGCGGACAATTTGATGCAGTCGCACTAATCGAGGTCAAGGAACTGTCATCAATAAAAGATGTTACAACCGAAATTCAAAACATAAAAGGTGTAGAACGCACTGAAACAATGGTTCAGGTAGTCTAGTTTTACCATAACCCTTTAACGCTACGAACCCTTACACTGTGTACATGAATATCAGACACCTTGGAAGCGTAATTCTTGCAGTCTCGGACCTGAGCAAATCTCTGAAATTTTATAATGAAGTGATTGGGTTGCCAGTCAAAAATAGCCGGGAAAACTGGGTAGAATTGGCAAAAGAGGGTGCAACTGTCATATTACATCCTGCAAGCAAGCCAATCAATACTGGAACATCCATTGATAATGGAATTGTAATAGGATTGGTTGTAGGAGATATCGAGTCTGCAGTAAAAGAACTTCAATCAAAAAATGTCACAGTGTATAGAGACATTGTATCTCACAAGGCAGGCAAAAATTGCATTGTACTTGATCCTGACAAGTACATGGTGTCACTGTTTGAGCCTTCATTTGGTGATGGTGCAAAACAAGCCCGTGGTTTCCATGGATTTGCTCCACTCTAAATAATTTTTTTAATTTTTGCAATAATTTTGTTTATTGCATCTGGTGTTACCATCTTGTTTACAGAGATATAGTAAATACCCTCTTTTCTCTGGAAAATTATGATTGTAACCTTGTCATGTTTGAGTATGACACTGTCCATGTTTCCAATGGCTGAACTTGCCTTGTTTCGCATTGCAAACATTGTAGAGACCAAGAAAAACTCGTTTCTTGCCAATTCGTTTGATAATAACACATCTAGTCCTGGTCTGAATATTCCAGTCAGAGTCCTGCCATATTCATTTATCAGTCCCACATATCTAATTGATTTTGATAATTCCATGATGCCTTGACATTTTTTTCTATGCTGAGCTATCTGTTCTGCCCACTTTTGATTGGGTGTCTTTTGCATGACTAAGTTAGATAGTTTATGGTTTATAAAAGTTGGAAGTTACTTTTTCTTTTCTTTGTCAAGACCAGACTTTAAAGCCAAGTTTTCTTTTTTCAGTCTCTCATTTTCTTCAGTTAGTGTATCAACTGTATGCATTGCTGAATGCATTGGATGGCCTGGTGTGAATGCATTTGGTGTCATGTTAAACAAGCCTGCTGCATATCTTTGAAACATGGTGTGATGACCTGAGAGTTTGCTTGTTATCATGTTAGCGTCTTTGACTATGCTGTCTTTAACCATTCCAGCACTTGCAATTCCCTGCGGTGGATTTGCACGTGGTGGCAGTCTTGGAAATGCAAATGGAGAGTTCATCATATCTAATGGATGTCCAAAAGTTTCCATCATTTTTCTTACGTCATAAGGCCACATGAATGGAATTCTTGCTGTCCTCTATTTCATGTTTACTCACAAAACCACGCATTAGATATAGTACGGTGTCAAGTACTAGTCATTTTTTATCAAATTCTATCGATCTCTGATCCTTATAGAATGGCCAGATCGACACTAGTTTAATGTCAAAAACAATATCAATGCATTGTATAAAATGTAAAAAAAATATTGGTTCGCTTGATTTATACAAAATTGTAATGTATATTGTTGATCAAAAGTTTACAGATCATCATTATGAACATGTAGAGTGTCCAGACAAATTCACTGTCTAGGCATGCATTGCATAAACTCTGTAAATCTTTCCAGTCTTCTTGTCCTGATATGACCATCTGTTATCTGACCACTCGATTCGCTCAAAAAGACTCTTCAGTGACGGATGAAGTTTATCGTAGACATCTTCTCCAATTAGGATCTGATTTGGTTTTGAAAGTGCAGTAATCTTTGCTGCAATGCTTACAGCAGGACCTAGAATGTCTACATGTGATCTGATCTGGTCTGCACCGTATCGCACTATCACATTCTCACCAAAGTCCATGCCAATCTTTACACGCAACTCTGGATAATCATATTCGCTAAGTATTGGATTTATTCCACGTTCTATTACATCTATCATGGTTCTTGCACAGTTGACAGCGCTATCTGATACCACAAGTGGGCTTTCTTCTGCAATGAAATATCCGATGACTGCATCTCCTACATATTTTAGGACATATCCTCCATGATGACGTATTACAGATCTCATTTCTTGTGAAAAGGAACTGATTATTATCCCAAGTTTTTCTGGCGGGAGTTGCAGTGCCATGTCAGTAGAGCCGACCAGGTCTACAAACATTACAAGCATCTGTAGTTTTTGTGCTACATGTTTTCGAAGAAATGTATCTGACTCATCTACTGAATAATCATACTCGTATCCTTTTTTGAGTGAACTCCATACTCTTTTCTGGGTCTCTTTTATCAAACTCTCACTGTCAAGTGTACCTGTCTTGCCACCTCCTAGCATCATGTCTATGATACTTCGAGTGGATGTACTCTCATCTTGGATTCTTTCAGACTCTTCACTCATTGTTATCTACTCCAGGGGGAAATTGACACCGCAAACGGGACATACACCTCTTTCTCCCTTGTATTTTATATCAAAGTATTGGATGACCTCGACGTTACAGTTCCAGCAGATTATCTTCTTAAAAACCGGTTTTTTCGTTTTACTCACATCTGATGCAAAATGGGCTCATATAGTATTTAAAGTACATACCGATTTTATGTGGATGGTTTTAGTAATATTCTGATGCAAATACCTGCAAGCAATCCTGATCCTTTCATGGTAGCAATGAGTGCAAAAGCTGAGACAGTACGGGCCATGTTCTTGGAGCATATTGTATCCCTTACAAATAAAGTCCCCTTGAAAGTTATGTTGGGGGATGGTACTGTAACCGACCAGGAATCCTTTGATCCTGCTCTTGTACGAAAGTTTTTCGAAGATGTGTTGAAAAAAATACCAACATGGAATAATCAAGGAGTATCTGCAACCACTGAAAAAGACCTGAGACGGAGTTTCATAAAGTTTGAGATACAAGAAGGAAACTATCTCCTTTCTGGACACATGTCTTTACAATATCATGCCTTGCTGTTTTACAGACTAGATCACCGTGTTATTGAAATCCTAAAAGAACTATCAGACATATCAGACATGATTGCAAAACTTCAGGTTAGGGTGGGACCTGAAAATGACAAGATAATAGAAGAAAAGCTACGAGCAGAAGGATATCAAGGAATGGATGAGCAAAAATTGTTTGAAGTATTGTTTAATCGTGAAGATATTACGCAAGGTATTGTAAAAACAATCGAAGTATCACATGCAGAACACACAAAACTTGTAACAAACAGGGATAAATTATTTGGCGAACTGGATAACATGCTAATTGAAGTCTATCACACCACTCCTGTCCTAATTGATGAAAATAAAATGATCGCAGCAGAGGAAGGATGTCTGTGCAATTTTAATTTAGAATATGTAAAAAACAACACAAGACAAGGAAACATAAATCTCACAAGGATTTCTGAGCAGACAAAGACAAACTTGCTTGCATTGTTGGATAATATCATAAAAGTTCTGAAAAATTAAAAATTGTTTATATCAAAGTATTTTGAAATATATGATATTACAAGTCAAGGGGTCAGAACTGCACGCCACGGTGCAAAGTTTGGGGAGTTGACACCATGTGGCCTTTATGACCACCTTGACTTAGATCTCTCATGTTCTCAGAATATTATTTAGGCCTTTTTGATCTATTAAAAATTTTGATAATTTACGGTTTAATTACATAATTTTTGCTTGAAATACACAAAAGTTCTGTAAAATAAAGGCCTGTTTTTTGGAGCATTTGGCTCAACAAACCAAATATACCGAGATGGGCTGGAAATTCTGATGAATGTAACTTTTGAAGATATTATAAAATCACAGAAATTACAACGTAATGTAATTCGCAGAACCCCGCTTGAAAACTCACAATCATTTAGTGTAATGACTGGCTCTAATGTTTATCTAAAATCAGAATGCTTGCAAAAGACTGGTTCGTTCAAGTTCAGAGGAGCATATGCAAAGATTGCAAGTCTTTCAAAAGAAGAAAAAAAGAAAGGCGTGATTGCAGCATCTGCAGGAAATCATGCACAAGGTGTAGCTTATGCATCTTCGCTTGAAAAAATCCCTTGCACAATTGTTATGCCAGTAACAGCTTCACCTGCCAAAGTTTCTGCCACAAGATCATATGGCGCAAATGTGATACTGGAAGGTGCAATCTATGACGAGTCTTCTGCAAAAGCTGCAGCCATTGCACAAAAAACAGGAGCAACAATTGTACATGCTTTTGATGATGAAACTGTCATAGCTGCACAAGGTGTGATAGGACTTGAGATACTGGAAGACCTCCCTGATGTTGACGAGATCTATGTTCCAATAGGTGGGGGAGGACTTGCAGCTGGAATACTAAAAGCAGTCAAGACAAAAAAACCAAAGGTAAAAGTAATCGGTGTTCAATCTTCTGGTTTTCCTGCAATGAAAAAATCGTTTGATGTTGGCAAGTTACAATCCGTTTCAGGCAATAGGACGATAGCAGACGGTATATCTGTAAAAACCCCGGGTCAATCGACATTTAAAATCATAAATGAATTGATTGATGATATTGTTCTAGTTGACGATTCTTCCATAGTCAAGGCAATGTTTCTACTTATGGAGAGATCAAAGACTGTGGTAGAGCCAGCAGGCGCTGTTGGTCTAGCATACTTGCTTGACAAAAAACCCGCCAAGGGCAAAAAGGTGGTTACAATTTTGTCTGGTGGAAACGTGGACATGTACCTGCTTGGGCAGATTGTAGCCAAAGGCCTAACAGAAATGGGACGAATGGTCAAGATCTTTATCCTTTTGACCGACAAACCTGGGGCTCTCAAGGAAGTAGTTGACCAGATATCGTCTCTGAGTGTAAATATCGTGGATGTGATTCATGATAGGCTAAGTTCCAGCATACCTGCTGGTACTGCAGGAGTTACATTGAGTCTTGAGACACAGGACCTGGAGCATGCCCAACAGTTGATACGATTCTTGAAGAAAAAGAACGTCCAGTTCAAGGTAGTAACCTGATAAATCCAGTATCTAGTTTATACCTGCTTGATTGACCAGCGAAAGAATATTGAATACTAAAATCATTCCAACAAAAACACAAGCAATGATTGTTGTTATCTTTCTATTTACAAATTCACCCATCAACTTCTTGTTCATTGTAAGTATGACAACTGGTATTACTGCAATTGGTATCAACAAACTAAGGAGAAATTGACTGTACACAAGTATGTGTAATGGATCAAAACCCAACAGTATGGCAATAGTTGTTGGAATTACATTTACAAATCTTGTAATTATTCTACGTAAAAATACATTGATTTTTTTTCCTAGGAATCCCTCCATTATTACCTGACCTGATAGTGTTCCTGCCGCTGATGACGCAATACCTGATGATAATAAAGTGACCAAGAAAATCAATCCTGCAGCGGCACCAAACAAGGGAACAAGTGTCTTGTACGCTTCGGCTATTGATTGAATCTGAGAGTTGGCAGGATTGAATACAACTGCTGCCATTAGTAAAATTGCAGCATTTACCAAAGCAGCTATGGTGAGCAAAAATATGGTCTCTGCAAGATGTAACTTTCGCATCTTTTTTCTTTCCTCAAGTGGCTTGCCATTTGCTTTTTCTTTTGTAAGAAAAGAGTGCAAAAATACCACATGTGGCATTACAGTGGCACCAATTATTCCAACTGCAGCAAACAATGCACTAGAGTTTACAAAATGTGGTACAAATGTGCCATAAAGTATTCCATGTACGGTTGGAGGCGCAACAAGTAACTCATAGATATATCCAAAACTTATGATTGAAACGCAAAGCAAAAACAACTGTTCCAAGATACGAAATCTTTTAGATGTGAGAGCCAATATGATGATGACATCAACTGCTCCAAAAATTGATGCATATATCATCGGTACTCCAAATAATAGGTTCAATGCAATTACTGTTCCAAGATATTCAGCAAGGTCTGTTGCAGCTGATGCTACTTCGGAGCTTAGCCAATACGGGATAACAAATAATTTCCTACCTAGTTTTTCCCTCAAAATATCCGCCATGTCTCTTTCTGTTGCAATTCCCAATTTTCCTGCCAGGTATTGTACCAGCATGGCCATTGCACTTGAAAGCCATACTACCCACAGTAATGAATAACCAAATCCTGCTCCACCTTGCAGGTCTGTCCCATAATTTCCAGGATCCATGTATGCAATGCTTACAATGAGTGCCGGGCCAGAATATGCAATGAATTTTTTCAGCGAATTTTTAAAATGAGATAATTTTGCTTTAGGTGAGATCATATTGTAATAATTGCAGATTAATCTAATCTGCATATAAAAGTTAGCTAGGGCTAAATTATTTAACCGCATCTAAGTTTTGCATATTCTGGTTTTTCAAAATGATTAATAGAGAATAAAAACATAATTAATTGTTGATAAAGAAAAGCTGGAAAGGAAGCTCAAATTTCACATGGAAGGAAATGGAATTATGCGTGGCAATTCTTTGCGATAAAATTAACAAAACAGGAGTTGAGTTTGATAAGATTGCCACCGTATCACGAGGCGGACTGGTGCCTGCAAGACTTGTTGCGGATTATTTTAATATAAAGAAAATTCGTATAGATAAAAAAAAGATTCCCAAAAGAACATTATTTGTTGACGATATTTTTGATTCTGGTGACACATTTAACAAAATATTTTCGCTAGTCAAGGATCCCAAAAATTTTGTATATGCTACGCTTGTTGCAAGAAAGGGAGTAAAATATCCCAAGCGTCTTGTCTATGCTAAAAAAACTCGTGGCCAAGAATACGTGGTATTTCCATGGGATAGATTGGAGTTCAAAAGAGTTCAAACCAAGATTAAAGATTAAGTACTAGAATATCATTGATTTGCCATGAATCCGTTTGCATGTTCAAAATGTTTTGTAGGTTACAGGCCTGGAGAATTGATATCTTGTCCCAAATGTAATCAAGAATTCTGTGGTACTTGCTTTAAACAACATACTCACTAGGCAAATCAAAAAATAAGTAGTGGTCTTGAGTCAAATACTTTAATGGAATTTGGAGGAGATGACGTAGATACACTTGCTTTAATGTTTGACAAACTCCAGTATATCTTCCGCGGATATGATCCGTACATTCAAGCATTCACAGAAATGCATGAACTTTACAAGCAAGGAAAACTGTCTGAAAGAGATTATTACTATGGCATGACTGATGCGGTTCTCAAGTATTCAGCATTGGATTTTCTAGGGTTAAAAGCCATGTTTGAGATAAAAAAAGCGCTAAATCGGATGGCTAATGCATCATCTTCTAGTTCACCAGGGCCTGGATTGAGAGCAGGAATGGCGTCAAGTCAATCCGGACCTCAAAACTCTGTAACCTCGTTTATTTCTGCAAAAAATCTTCCAAGCAGAAGCGAAGTCTTGAGTCAAATATCTGTAAATGAAAAAAAGTGTGTATCATGTGGTAAATCTGTATCTGCAATGGCCAAGTTTTGTACCACATGTGGTAACAAGATGTAATAAGAAATCAACTATAATTCAAGAACTAAATAATCCTACTTTGAAAAACAAATCTGGATCGGTAGTCTAGCCTGGTTAGGATATCGCACTCACACTGCGGGGGTCGCTG
>JAJPEA010000049.1 GCA_023252335.1 Nitrosotalea sp. | reverse complement strand
TGTATACCGGGGGTGGGTTCGTCGGTCCTGATTCGAAACCCAATGAATGAAAAACGTGGTATTGGTTTTCAAGTTTACAATGCTTCTTGCATATTCAAAAACATAAAGTTTTTGCAACTTTGATCCATCTTTGATCATATTTGCTCAAAAATTTCCTAATAGTTTCCTCCGTTGATCACCTGAATCATTAGTTTTCTTATCAGTCAATAAATGAACAGGAGAGCTATACTAAATAAAGTCTGATAGATAATTAGTCTGAGTATGAAATTAGCAAGATTAGTATGTCTTAGTCTAACCACACCGCAAGAACGCTGGAAACTATTTGAGATAAATATTGGACAGTATACAATCAAATCCATACAAAGCAATATAGTAGAAAAATCTGGACAACAGCGATTGATTTTAGTTGCAGAGAAGAACTTAAAGTATCAACCAAAAGTTACTCGAGATAAGTTATTGGTAGTTCCAGAACAAGATAGAATTGAATTAGAAGAGGCATTACAAATAATTGGAAATCTTGTAGCAATCTCAGAATTTCGTGGTCGAACCATAAGTTCTCCTACTCCATGTGTAGTGTTTATACCAGAAAATCAAAAAGAATTAGATTTCCTAAATAGCACTACTGGAATCGAATATTTTGCCAATACAAATAATGATTTCAAATTTAGCTTGCAAGATATAATTATGAAGGAACCACTTCTGGATAGACAAGAAGGATGTGAATTTCTTGCAGTAGCATTATCCCAAGAAAGTGTAGTTGGTCAATTGCATGAATATGTAAGACTGTTTGAAAGAGCATTCGCATTAAATTCAAACAAATTGGTTGATGCACTACATGTCTTTCTTAGTAAATCAGATGTTGTTTATCACAAAGATGAGATAAAAAAATGGATAATTGAGTTACGAGATGGTTCTACTCACGCAGATAGAAGAAATAAGCTCATCTATGAATCAGATGTAATACGAGTAATAGTAAGAGTCAGACAAGCAGCGTATGATGTTTTATTTAATAAATCTGCATGGCATGACCCAACAATCGTAAGAAGAAAAACATATCAAGCATCCATGGGTTTGTTAGAAGATAATGAACCATATACAATTGTAAACAATCCTTCATTTGAGGGAATAACCCAGATCATGGATCCATTCAATTCTTTTCCGATGGATTTGGGTACTGTTTTTAAAACATTTCCTCAAAACCTCAATTGGTGGTTTAAGAAAAGCGGAGATGATGATGGTAGTGTAAAATCAAAGTTTTTTCCATTCCATGTGATGAAGAAAACAGAAAGAAAAACAAAATACAAACGAAAGAAAAACAATAAACGCAATAACTACAAGACAACTCTCTAATCGAAAGTGGGATTTATTCTGTGTTAGAAAGTCATAATTTAATAGATAAAAATTCAGACTAAACCAATTAACAATCTATGTTAGACGAAGATTAAATGTAGAGTATCTCAATTAATGTCCATATGGCGTATCTCAGTTAGTGTTGATTCACTAATCATAAACCTCAGTAGCCTTGAGATAAGCATTGCAATTGTCTTCCGTACTTCGATTTTTTTCTATTTGTTTATCTGAATTCTCTTCGTATTTTCTCCAACTCGTCTTTGTTATATTTGACATAGTTGGTGAGGCTTTCAATTAGTTCTGGCTTCCACGAATGCTGTGCAAAGAAATTATGCCATGTAGATATCTCATTTTTGTTATAATATTCCATGGCATTAGGAAAATAATTATTTTCAATAGCTTGATGACAGAATCTTAACAACTTCGAATTAGTTTCAAAATTTTTAAAATATTTTTCCATTAGGAATGGATTATTTCTAATCTCTTGTAAATCACGTTTTATAATGAAATCAGTAAGAATTTTGAAATAAACTGTGACAAAAAGTAGTCGGGCATATTGTTTCTGCTGTTTCGAATCATCTTTAGTGCCATAACCGAATTCGTCAGTTGCATAAATTTTTACTAAGTATGGATAGAAGAGAAGGCGAAAATCTTCAGGTAAATCATGCGTGAAAATTTTAGGATAGAAGGTACCGCTAGGCAGAAAACTTGCTATACTAGAATATGGCTTTGTAGGATTTTGCCAAAGTCCAGCTACCATAGCTTGAATTGCCTCATATGCAGGAATAACGTGATCATGGTTTTCCCCTAAGTATTTGTTATATGCATCTTCCCCCGTATACCTATTCTTTTCTTCAACGGGTTTAGCAATCCATGCTCCGGCTTGTTGTTCATAATAATATCTCTTCAAATGAAGTTCTGCATGAATTTTTGCGTGAAAAGCTTGTAATGATATCAGATCACGGCCTTTCACAGCATTTTGTGAATTTCGATATTGTGTAATTTCTGCTCTAGTAGCTTCATCATCAGATTTTATTATTGTCACTTGAACTCCACCTTTGGCTCTGGTATTTCTAGGAAGATATTCGGCTATGATGCTAGATGTCTGAGCACCGTTCACAATCTGTGGTTCGTAAAGCAATATGCTGTGGTCTTCAACGTCGAATTTTTTTGCAACAATGGTTATGCCATTATTGAAATAAAATAAATCTCCTACGCGATCTCGTAAGGTTTGAATTAGTCCTTTGTTTACCTTAGTTTTTTGAAGGTATTTCCTTATGTTGGATTCAAAGATATATGATTCATTTTCAGTAACGAACCTTACTAACTCTGAGGGAGACACTACTCCAATAAGAGATTTTTCATATGGCATGAATTTTTCTAATGTTAATTTTGCCTGCTTTCCTTTGGGTTTGCCCGCTATTTCTTCCCACAGATTTGTTACGATTTGGTCTATTCCGATGATCTTACATTTACGTCTAGCTTTTACGTTTATACTTTGGTTAGTTATTAAAAATAAATCAATTCTATAACGCTCTTCGTTGATTTTGTTATGAAGTTCTCTTAAATCATCCCGCTTTATCTCATAGGGTTTTTTTCTTAGAAAAGTGGAGATGTCTCTCTCAAACCCTGCAACTTCTTTCTCAATATCATATGTTTTACCATATTTGACTTGAAAAAGTCTTACAACCCCACTTTCTTCATCATCTTCTCCCGTTTCAATATAATCCCATACATCAATCCCTTCATCATGTGAACGATCGGTTATTTCCTGATTTTCAACTTGTTCATGAGTGATTTCAAATAATCTAGGTAGAACCCATTCTAAGAATTTTCTTCCTTTGAGATAATTGTTATTTTCAGCTTCCTGAACTTTTTCTTCTATGCTGTCAATTACACTTTGATGAAAACTTTTAGGTACTTCATTTTCCTGTGTGAGCAATTCTTGTACTAGAATTAGCTGGAATTAAAATTGATCCCTAATTTTATGCAGATTTATACTAGAAAAGGGTAAAGTCATATTCCTTTTACGGATTTAAACAGACTTGAACCATTAGTTGGTTCAAATTCATCCTATCTAAATAGCCACTTCGATTTCATTCAACTCAGGGAAATCGGCCTTTGTTATACCTAAATCATCCTGTAAAACTCTAATTCTTGTTGCACATTCACGCATTTTAAGAGTGTTATTTTCCAATCTTGCCGTCTTAAATTCTCCCCAGGTAGACAGCAATTCATTCCAGATTTTGGAGACTTTCTCTCCTGATTTTGTGGGTCTTGGGTATTCAAATTTAAGCATGCTCAGTCTTTTAATTTTCATTCTTACTCCGGTAGGTTAACAGTTTTAGTACTAAGTTGTGAAGAAGAGTACTACTTGGTTTGCGCGTGTAGTAATTTTAACGCAGTTTTCCTGCTTTGAATCGCAAGTTCATACATAGGATCCACTGAAATCGCATTGTCAAAACACTGAAGTGCTTTTTCTAGTTCTCCTAACTCCCCTAATGCCAGTCCTTTGTAGGTTAGTGCATTTACTAATTCTTTATCTGATTTTAAGGCTTGATCATAGTAGACTATCGCATCGTGATATCTATTCATTTTGTGTAGTACTGCACCTTTATTGATAAGAGCGTTTGCGTTTGTTGGGTCTAATCTTAGAGCACTATTATAGCATTCCAGTGACTCGTCAAATCTATCGAGATATTCTAATGTGATGCCTTTGTCGATTAATATTTGGATATTTTCTGGGTCTCTTCTTAAAATGGCATCGAAGTACTCCAATGCATTATCATAATCGCCATCTTCACAAAGACCATAGGTATAATTGAGAAGATCACTTAAGTTGTTCACGATTAAATACTCCTGTTCTCGGAGATATTCTTTTCTATATTTTCTAACCATTCCTTAAACTCTAAAATATTCTCATTTGGTAATTCAGAGGCCACTTCTACTGGGAAATTGAACCTCTTTCTTAGTTCTTTCACAAAACTTTCTTGCCCTAGAGGATAGATCTGATTCTTAAATTGCCAGGCAAAACCTAGGTTTTCTTGTATTTTCTTTCTATAAGGTTCTATCCATCTACATGCAAAAACTGGTTTAACACCTAAAAAATTGCATATTTCAATTTTCTTTGAAACCTCAGCATGAGGAATGAGCGATAGCATGTTTTTGACTTCTACTCCAATTGGTAAGTGATGGTTACTATGCTCTGCTATGATATCTAATGTTTCTCTACCAGGCCATTTATTTTCTTTAAATTGACTTGTATACTCATTTATGATTTTGAATCCTTCTGCCTGCAGTTCTGCTTTAACTAATGCATGAAGATGCGCCCCTAACATTTTTGTTATGTTGTAATCAGAGTATCGTTTTATCCAGTAAGAATAATTTGAAATCTTTTTCATGAGCCTGTCTTGATTTTTTAAGGTGTTCTGATTATTTACCATAAAAAATCTAATATTCCCTATACCTTCTATTTTCTGTTTAATAGAGAATAAGATATTGTGGTTTTCAAGCTGTCTTAATGCATATGAAGTTCTTTTATGATCGTATTTGTATTCCATGGCTATTTGTATGGCAGTTTCATGCATAGGCTTTCTTTTAGGTCGATTAAAATCGTCTATAAATAGGCCTTTTACGTCATCCTCTAAGCTTTTTTTGCTTTGCATAAAACATATTTTTCTATTTTTTGCATCTTAAAAGACTATTTTTCACACAATTATTCTGCTTAATTTGGTAGCTAGCACTACCTTTTTTAATACTGATCCACATATATGGATCATGATCATATCTTGTAGATCTAGATCTATGTATGTTGATCATGATCTACATATGCGGATCGGGTGATGCCGATGAGTAAATTCTTCTCTACTGACAGGTATCTACAACTGTACTACATTCTAGGACATCCTAAATTTAGTCAAAGACAGATGGCCAGGGATTTGAACATCAAACATGGAAGTAAAATTCAATTGTTCATAAAACGACTCGAGGAACTCAAATTAGTAGTAAGAACATATGAGATTGGAAAAGGAAAACCAACATACGAAGTACCTTCCAGAGATGCGTTATTGAGTTTCTTTAGTAGATTTAGAGATATGAAAAATGAGGTAAATAAGGCATACCAGTTAGGTATAGACCGAAATGAAACGATACGTTTCTTGAGTGATAATGGCGGAATAATGTGTCTGACAACTGCCTTACAATATTATGATAATTATTTTCGCGATGAAACGATACATGTCTATGTAAAAAATCCAACAACTTTGTTACCCAAAGTCCATTCTCAAGCCGAGGGAAAAAATAAGGTGATTTTATACAATTTTGATCTGCCTGATGTGCCAGAGGTTAGAGAGAGCATTAATGTTACCTCTCCAATTAGAACTATAATTGATCTGTATTGTAATAACATGTCTTACACCGCAGAGCAATTTATCAAGAAGGTGTGGACTTGAGTTTTTCATCGTTTTATCGTGATGAAATAACCAACGTTAGTTTTGCGGAACTTAAAAAGTTATTAGGTTGGATGAATCAGAAAAATGTGAATACTGCAATAATTGGCGGTTGGGCAGTATGGGCGTATACTCAAGGATTAGGTTCAAGAGATATAGACATAGTAATTCCCAGTCTTAGTCTGCATAGTGAGAAATATAGAAAGGAATATTTTGAAAATAATGGATATGAAACAAGATCTATCAATTATCAAGTGAAATATTTTGAAAAATCGATATCTGGGACAACCGATACTATTATTGTGGATGTATTTGATGGAGATAAAGAAAGAGAAGAAATGTATGATCTTGATGTCAAATTCCACTGGGGATGGATGCTGCAATTTAAAGAAAGAAAAAATGCAGGAGGTTTAGAGTTTTTTGTACCAAAAAGAGAGTTGCTTATTGTTAATAAAATCATAGCTGCATTATCACGAATAAAAGAATATGATGCATTAGGAAATAGTCGTTTGCCGCCTAAGATATGGAAGGACTATAGAGATATTGCATCTCTATCTATTAGAAAAGAACTAGATAAACCGTTTTTAAAAGAATGTGTTATAAAATCAAATCTAGGACAATATTTGGACGAGTTTGTTTCAAGATATAGAAGGGATGCTTATGCAGATATACGAAATGATTTGAATTTCAGTTATGAGGAAATTCAGAGCATATTCAAGATATGATTGATTGATTCTTGGCTTGCGAACCCGTTTCATTTTTTAATTTTGGACTATTATAATCCATATCAATGAATCTAGAAGAAACTCGATTCAAACAAATTTACGGTCATCTGGTAAAAAACATAGATTTTAACGGTCCTACCATATCTCCAGAGGACCTTTCCAGACACATGTATCTCGTAGGAGGTAGTGGATGTGGCAAGACTACACTTATCAGACACCTTTCAAAGCACCTTGAGATTACAAACCTGAGTGGAACTATGAAAAGTGCTTTTGTCTACATTGATGTCAAGGACGAGGACGCCAAGCTCTTCCTGAGGCAATCCGAACAGACAAGCATCGAGAAGGGAAACGTCATATTCTTGGACATCAACCATACCAACTTTGCAATTAACCTACTAGAGCTGCCACGATACATAGACGGCAAGAGCAGGGAGAACACCATAGCACGAAAGATTGGAAATGTGATGGACATGTTCAAAGAGTTTTACGACCAGCAGCAGACATTTGTCAGGATGGAACGAATCCTCAAGCTTCTCCTCAACTACCTCTACCAGAATACAGACAGCCCTACCATGCTTGACCTCTATCAGATTATAGTGCGGCTCCAAAGGGACGGAACAGACGAGCTTGCAAGGATAAGGCAGCACCTCAAGAACGTAAGCGCGTACGAGATGGATGCAGCACTGGAGTCAATAGCAGGCCTCAAGTCAGACAGCTGGGAGCCCCTCTTGAACAGGATAGAGCCGTTTGCAACAGACTCGTACCTGCGCAAGGTCTTCTCAGTCAGAAGGTCTACGATAGACTTTGCCGAGATGCTAAAGCCCGGAAGGCAGACCTTCATCAGGATCTCAGATACAGAGACACCACACTATGCCACAGGGCTTGCCATCATGGGAATAGTAATTGGAATATGGTTCTCTCTGCAGGAAAGGGCTGCAAGAACCAGCCAGCCATCATCAGAGAGAAATCTTGTAGTTCTATGCCTTGACGAGTTCCAGCGTGTACAATCACTTTCCATACTGAGAACCATGTTAGAGCAGGCAAGAAGCTACAACCTTGGACTGGTACTGTCACACCAGAACCTGAGGCAGATTGACGATGTATTGCTTGGCGCAACAGCAGGAAATACTGCAACGCAGATCTACGGTAGGGTGGCAGGCCAAGACGCATCAAAGATTGCAAGAAACATCGACCCAAAGTTTAGCACCGAGCTTACAGACCAGATTGCAACCCAGCCAGATTTCCAGTTCACAATCAAGACTCGAGCCCCAATAGGAGAGGAGCAGGAAACCCCACAAAAGTTCAGGGCACTACCTCCACCGGAGCTGAAGATGCCAGAAGAGGAGGCAGAAAAGTACAACGAAATAATGAAGATAAAATACGGTAGAAAAGAAACCGAGGAGATCAGATCAATCTTTGAAGGGCAGGATGAGTCCACAAAATGGATGCTGCAGCTTGAAGACCCTTCGGCGTTTCTTCCTCAAGAAGAATGGAAGATAGTCATTGCCCTAAAGGACGGCCACTTGAACCTCTCTGATATAGTGGAAAAAACGGGAAGCAATGATAGGGATTCCACAAGTGAGATACTAGATAAGATGCTTGCACGTGAACTAGTCAGGATATCAAGTGCTGAGAAGAAGGGCGCCGTAACCATGAAGGTATACGATATCACAGACAGGACACGCTCAAGATACTTTCCAGCATCATTTGATACACTGGGAAGGGGTGCCAAAGATATACAGCAAGTAGCACAGACGGCATTTGACTACCATCTGGCAAAAGGTGACTATATTGCCATAGCAGGCCAGGACATGCGTAATGGAAGGGACAGGACAGACTTGGTATCATACGAGTATTCCAACAAGGCACCAATCTCGATTGAGATAGAGTCTGAAGAGGAGGTATACTCGCATCCAGAACAGGTATTATACAACATGAAAAAGTGGAGACTGCTTGGATTTGCAAGATGCGAGGTCTGGACCAAGTCAAAGGTTGTCGAAGATATCTATGAACGTCTTGATCCTGAACTGAAAAAAGACGTATCTGTTCATATCGTGGTATAGTCTGTAAAAACAGTTTTTTATCTTGTTACAATAGCATTACATAATTTTCAAAATTGTACAAGTTTGACGATCTCTCCACGGACAAACTTTGCCAAGTTTGGATCTGGAATTCATGATATAATTTCTCCATGAAGGTTTTGTAAAAATTTCAAAACTGACCATTGCATGCCCGTAAGCGATTGTAGAAAAATTAACTTTGCAAGCATGATTGTAAAAATATTTGATTTTCGGCATTCCTTCACAAGACAAGAAACAAAAAATAAAATTTAAAAAAATATTCAATCACCAAAAATTCTTTCTTCTTCAAAATACAGGTAAAAAACCGTTTTTAATTTTCTCCAAATCCTATCAATACAATGAGCAAGTTCAAGAAGATATCCAAGAGAAGGCTTGGTACCATAACAAGTGAGAACGGAAAATACAGGAGCTTCCGGATTGTAATCCCAATGAGGTTTGTCAAAAGACTTCACTGGACCACAGGCCAGAAATTAGTAGTCAAACTGTCAGGAAACCACGTAACCCTATGGAGCGAAGATACTAATGATTCAAATCAAGAAAAAGATTAGGTCAAGTGGCGGACACAAGAACCCCTCCTATGTAGTATCAATACCGTTAAAGTGGTGTCATAAACTAGGCCTTTCCAAAAACTCTGACATCTACCTGACACTAGACTGCGAAAAGATAATCCTCTCAATGTACCAGGAAGATAAAAAAGTGGAGATTAGTTTGGAAGAGAGGCTCGAGTCTCGCTTTGAGTGATACCATACAGCATGGACAGGCCAAGGCAGTTACTATACACTGGATCAGCAGACGGCACCACCGTCATACCCTTGAGCCTTGACTGGATCTCCTTGTGGATGTCACCCAATAGGATCGTCCCGCCTGAGAGTATGGCATCTATTTTGGTATTCAGCTGTGACGCAATTGAATTGATCTCGTCAGAGACCAGGTCTGCAAGAGATACAAGTCTCTGCCTTGGTATTGTATCCTTGGCATCAAGGTACGCAAGCCTCTCTTTTCCCTGTAGGAGATAGTCGCATGCCTGCCCAAGCGACCTACCAAGGACCGGCTTCAAGTCGTTATAGTATACAATCTCGGTTGTTCCCTGGCCTATTGATACGACAAGGCCGGTCTTTTTTCCTTCGTATACCAGGGTGCCAAGGGTCTGGGATACTACAAGGCATGCCTTGGGGTGTATGGTACTCATCACAAGCCTTCTGAGCTCCTCCTTTTGGTCCCTGTTGTTGTACGGTATGCCAATTACCACCCTTGTCTCCGGAATCTTTTCCTGTGGAATCTCTAGCTTCCTTACAGCTTCTCTGAGCAAAGCCTTGAACGCCCTCTCAGAAAGCGGCATGCCTTCAGAGACACCCCTGAGTATGACCGCGGATGGATACTCTGCAAGTTTTGGTACTTCCCAGCCTACTGCCTCTACCAGTCTCTTCTCACCCTCTACAGGCTCCCTATGCCCGTACAGGCTTGGGAACCTTACCTTGTTGTCTCCATAGCCGGCCTTAACCCAGCCAGAGCCCATGTCAAGGGCAAGCACGTCGTTTTGGTTGCATTCTGTTGTCATGGGATACAAGGGATTGGTACAAAATTAAAAAAGGAAAAAACAGCCCTAATATATCAAGCATCATTAGTTTTCATATGGCTGACGATATAATAGATCAGTTAGAGAAATTACACGTAGAAGTTGATGAAATTATCGGATTATTACGTTCAAAACATGAGGGTGGTGACTTCTCTTACCCCGGAGGACAAAATATCCCAAACATAATTTTAAACAAATCAGACGTTGAATCAATTTATAAAAAATTACATGCGGAGGGATTGAAAATCCAAACAATTTTTGGCAAAATACAAAAAAAATACGGAGATGCTATTTTGGATAGTAGTCAACCGCTTAGTGATAGTCACTCAGGTGCACTTGCATCTGTGGGCGCATTAAAATTTGGACAAAAGGACATTAGCGAAGCAGGAATCGTAATGGGGCCAATCATTGCCTTCAAAAATTCCATATTGAGTACTATGAATGGTTTATCGCTTCTTAGCTCTAAGGATCCTACTGGCAAAGGCATCAAAAAATTTTCTAAAAAACAAAGCGGTAGAACATTTAGCCTATCTCGAAAATCTAAGATCGTCATAGGAATTATACTAGGAATTTTAGGAATTGGTGGTGCAACTTATGAGATCCATGTTAACAATATTTCAATAGCAGGGAACAATGGCATAAACTTTGGAAATCAGCAGACCACCATAGTTAATAATACAACTATTAACTCTGTTTCACCTCAGCGGATACTCAATGACACAGATAAGAAACAATTAACTGAAATTTTACAACAACATCCGCCAAAAGGATCTCTTGTTGTAGACGTAGTTTCAAATGATGTAGAAACATATCATTATGCAACTGAAATTAAAGATTTTCTCATATCACAAAGATGGAATGCAACAGGAGTGTGGAGTGCAACAGTTTCTGACCAACCAGTGTTTGGTTGGCAATTTCACATACATAAAGATGGGACGGAAGTAATTCTTGTTGGCCCTCCACAACAATAAAACTTCAACAAATCCCACGTTCGTAATAACGATAGCTAGTACACCGTTTTCACGCCTAAGTTGAGTGCTTTTCTTTTTTATTGACAGGGTAAAAATAGTAAGCCCCGAAACTGCGCCTAGAAATTTTGCCATAACTAGAATTATGACTTTGTTGATTTTGTTGGAAATTGCCTACTAATTTTATTAACTAGTATTGAGTTGAAAGTCGTGGGCATTTTCGACGTTTTCGGTAAAAAATCAAAAAAAACAAGTCGTAAGGGAAAATCAATATCAAGGCAAACAAGGTGAAGAGCAAGCCCGAAGAGAATATGAGTTTAGCGGGCATGAGGTGGAAAAAATTCACAGAGGTGGAGATCTCAAAGTCACAAAACGAGATTGGCTAACTGGGAAGAAAGGAAAACCAAAAATTGTGGAAGTAAAAACTGGTAATTCAAAATTATCCAAGTTACAAAAAAAGAAACAAAGGCAGTATGGGGACAGATATGTCGTAAAAAGATATGATACGACTCCCCTTGGTCTAATCCCCTCAAGTAATTCCTCTAAACCTAAACCACAAAAGAAATCTTCGAATTATGATTCCATGTTCGGTTCTGGTTCATCAAAATCGCGAAAAACTAAAAGAAATAATAATTATGGTTTTGGATCTGGCTCTGGCCTAAATGACATGTTCGGAACTGGAAGTT
>JAJPEA010000048.1 GCA_023252335.1 Nitrosotalea sp. | reverse complement strand
GCAGGCAAGATGCAGTCTGACAAGATACTATTTCTTACAAATGTAGATGGTTTACTCATGGAAGAAAAACTAGTCCAAAAATTATCATTAGCAGAGGCAAAAGCTATTTTACCAAAGATTGGATTTGGCATGGAAAAGAAGATTCTTGCTGCAACAGAAGCATTGGAAATGGGCGTCAAGGAGGCACTTGTTGCAAACGGCAAAAAGGAAAACCCAATATCTGCGGCAATTTCTCATGATAACTGTACGGTGATATCAATATGACAGAAGATCAATTCATGGGAAGTATCTATCAGAGATTTCCTGTAACAATAGAGCGTGGATTAGGAGCTCATGTGTGGGATGCAAGTGGAAAAGAATACATCGACTGCATGGGAGGATATGGTGTTGCACTAGTTGGCCATTGTAATCCCAGAGTAGTAAAGGCAATAAAAGATCAACTTGATAAAATAATCACAGTACACAGTTCACTTTACAACAAGACACGAGAAGAATTTCTTGAGAAACTGATAAAAATTTCACCAAAGAATCTCAGCCAAGTTTACCTAAACAACAGTGGAACAGAAGCAGTAGAAGCTGCAATCAAGTTTGCCCGCAAGTTTACTGGAAAGAAAAAGATGGTTGCCATGAACGGCTCATACCACGGAAAATCACTTGGTGCGTTATCAGTTACATTTAATCAAAAATATCGCAAAGCCTTTGAGCCACTTGTTGACTCGGTAAGTTTTTCATCATTTGGCGATATTGAAGCATTACGAAATACAGTAGATTCTGATACTGCAATGATAATCATGGAGCCAATCCAGGGAGAGAGTGGAATCAATGTTGCACCAGATGGATTTTTACAGCAAGTCAGAAAATTGTGTGACGAAAAGGGAATTGTTCTTGTATTTGATGAGATTCAGGCAGGCCTTGGAAGAACCGGAAAAATGTGGGCAAGTGAGCACTGGGATACAGTACCAGACATCATGTGTCTTGCAAAAGGTATTGCAGGAGGTGTACCAATGGGTGCAACCCTAGTGAGACCAGACATCTTGGCTTCAATTAGCAAAGGAGAGCAATCCTCAACATTTGGTGGCAACCCATTGTCATGTGCAGCAGGAATTGGGGCAATTGATGCACTAGTAGAAGACAAGCTAGTTGAGAATGCAGACAAGAATGGAAAGATATTCAGAGAAGGGTTAGAAAGACTAAAAGAAAAACACAAGATAATCAGAGAGATACGAGGCAAGGGCTTGATGATTGGTGTTGAAATGAAGTTTGAAGTAAAAGACATATTGTTTGATGGAATTGCAAATAATCTACTCTTGCTTTATTCTGGAAAGAACATACTGCGATTATTGCCGCCTCTGGTAATATCAGAGTCTGACATAAACAAAGCTTTAGAAACTCTAGATGCAATACTAACAAAGGAGGAGCAGCGAAGAAATGTCTAGAGACAAAACAGACGAGACAATAATGGAGATACTAAAAAAAGACTCGAGACAATCATTTGTAGAGATTGGTGAAAAACTTGGATTGTCAGAATCAGCAGTAAGACGTAGAGTAAAAAACCTCACAGATGGAGGAGTAATTAAAAAATTTACAATCGAAACTGGAGATGCAAATTCTACCAGTGCCATAATTTTGATCTCAGTTGATTCATCAACTGATACATCAAAGGTATCTGCAAAACTTTCTAAACTGCGCGGAGTTCACACAGTGTTTGAAATAACAGGACAGTATGATATTGCTACAATAATCAAGGCACCTACAATTACAGACATCAATGTATGTATCGACGAATTGCGAAAGGTTCCAGGTGTGTTTGACACAAACACTGTCATAATATTGCGTACAGTCACATAAAACGAATATCGTTGTCTGATTCTGAAAATCGCCGAAAACCGTTTCAAAAATAACCAAATTAGACGATTTCTGTACGAATATGTTTATATTTGTAAAACCCAGGTAAAAAATCGAGAAATGGACGACGCGAACTATTACGCATATCAATACAACGAGATGGGTGTGAAACCAAAAAAAATTAGAATACTTGATAGTACACTAAGAGAAGGAGAGCAACACCCCGGTGTTACTTTTTCAAATAAACAAAGAATCCAGATTGCATGGATGCTTGACTATTTTGGAGTAGACCAAATTGAGATATCACCTGTAGTGTCACCTGATCACAAGGAAGCAACAAAGACAATCATCAAACAAGGATTAAAGGCAGACATTGTTGCACACGTTAGAGCATTAAAAGAAGATGTAGATGTTGCAATAGATTGTGATGCAACATGGATGGCAACATATCTTGGTATTTCTGAAATTCACATGAAGGACAAGCTACGAATAACAAGAGAAGAGGCATTGCGAAGATCAGTTGAAACCGTAGAATACGCCAAGTCACATGGCCTTAAGATGCGATTTACAGTTGAAGATGGTAGCAGAGCAGACCCAGAGTTTCTAATGCAGGTCTGCAAAGCAATCTCTGATGCAGGAGTTGATAGAATTAGTTTGCCAGATACCGTTGGAATAATGAGACCAAATGGAATGTATAATTTTGTAAAATCAATTCGTGATGAAATAAAAACACCACTTGATGTCCACTGTCACAATGACATTGGGCTTGCACTTGCAAATGCGTTGGCTGGATGCGATGGTGGTGCAGACCAAATTCATACAACAATTGATGGCATAGGAGAAAGAACTGGAATACCTGCACTTGCAGAAACAGCAGTGGCTTTAACATACCTGTACAATTCTCCAAATAATTTCAGACTGGACATGCTCATGGACCTCTCAAGACTAATTGAACAATACACCACAATCATACCCTATGATTCAAAGCCAATTGTAGGTCCTACTGCTTACAAACACAAGGCTGGAACACACCTAGCAGCCATTTTGAGAAACCCAGCTGCATACGAACCAATCGAGCCAAAGGTGGTAGGAAACAGGAGAAGAATTGTCTTTGGAGAACTTGCTGGAAAGAATGGTGCAGCATATTTGATGTCATTATTAGGTCTTGAACAAAATGAAACTCATGCAAAGGCAGTAGCAGCTGGCCTGAAGAATCTTAGAATGGGAGACTTGCTTGAGATACCACTTGATGACAGACTTGAACGAAAGATAATTAATGACACAGAAACGAAGGTTAAAGCAGGAAAATAATATGAAATGTTTAGAATGTGATGCAAACATCAACCCTCCACAGGATTCCATGGAAGGAGAGATAGTAACCTGTCCTGATTGCGGTGCAAGTTTTGAACTTGCTAAAGGATCATCATCCGGCTTTGAGTTAAAACCAGCACAATCTGTTGGTGAGGACTGGGGCCAGTGAGCCCAGGTTTATCGATTCTTTACGATACCATAAGGTGGGAAGAAAAAGCACTCTTTGATGCCGCTAAAGAGAAAGGCATCGATGCAAAGATGGTAGACTGTAAGAATTTGTCCATTAATTTAGATAAAAGTACTGAAGATTATGGTCCAGTAATACAAAGATGTGTTAGTTACTATCGTAGTCTCCACTCTACTGCAGCACTTGAAGGAAAAGGAGTAAAGGTAATCAATTCCTTGAACACCAGCATCTTTGCAGGAAACAAATTATTTACTCACATGCTTTTGATGCAAAAAGGAATACCAACTCCATTTAGTGCAGTTGCATTTTCACAAGAATCTGCACTTGATCTTCTTGACAAAAAGGGATATCCAATGGTGATAAAACCAACGGTAGGCAGTTGGGGAAGAATGATTGCCATGCTAAAAGACAAGGAATCAGCAGAGGCAATAATAGAAAGCAGAGAGAGCATGTATCCAATTTATCAAGTATACTACTTGGAAGAATTTGTTAACAGACCTCCACGAGACATTAGGGCAATTGTGGTTGGAGACAGAGTTGTTGCTGCAATTTATCGCTATTCAGGAGAAGACCAGTGGAAGACAAACATGGCACTAGGTGGCAGGGCAGAAGAACTCAAAGTAACAAAAGAACTGGAAGACATTTGCATCAAGGCAAAAGATGCAGTTCATGGACAAATAGTTGGAGTAGATCTAATGGAAAGTAAAGAAAATGGCCTTGTAGTACACGAAGTAAACAATACAACGGAATACAAAAATACTGTCAGAGTTACTGGCGTAAATATACCAGCAATGATGATTGATTACGCAGTAAACCTAGGGAAATAAGAATTGGATTCTTCAGTAACTAGTACACCAAGGTATTCAGTAAAAGTTCTAGAGAAGGCTCTAAGACTCTATACACCATCGCTTGCAGAAAAACCATTAGCAGAGTTTCTTGCAGACAAGTGCGATGATTTTGGGTTTGAAGATATCCGCATAGATGACGTAGGAAATCTTATCGCTACAAAGGGTTCAGGACATCCAAGAATAATGTTATGCGGACACATGGATACAGTTCCAGGAAAGATAAAGGTAAGAAATGAGGACGGATTTATTTATGGAAGAGGTGCATCTGATGCCAAGGCGCCTTTAATTTCGATGCTTCTTGCAGCAGCATCAGTACAAGGAAACAACAATGGGACAATAATATTTGCAGCAGTAGTAGATGAAGAAGGAAATGCTACTGGAATTAAAAGTCTAGTAAAACAAAAACCAGACATAGACTATGCAGTATTTGGAGAGCCAAGCGGAATTAAAAATATCACAATTGCATACAAGGGAAGAATTGCAATAAACTTGAGAGTAAATGTAGGCGACAGCGCACATGCAAGTGCACCATGGCTTGCAAAAAATGCAATTGAGGAATCTTATGTATTTACCAACGCACTAAAAAAATCACTAGAACAAAACCAGGACGGCATAGCAAAGAGCATGATGCTCACATCATCTCTGACTGAAATCAAGGGCGGTACCAGTCACAACGTAACACCACTAGAATGCGATGCAATAATGGATATTAGAATTCCAGTAAACATGAATTGTAAAATGGTTGGAGAAAGAATTGCTACAACAGTTGAAGAGATTGCAAAAAAACAAGGAGTCAAGGCATTTTATTCTGTAATAGATGAGACTGAACCTTTTGAGGCACCACACAGCTCTCCACTTGTTAGGGCACTAACATTAGGAATAATGGATGTAGAAAAGGCAAGACCGCAACTAATTCGAAAGACAGGTACTGGTGACATGAACATAATAGGAAATTCGCTAAACATTCCAGTTGTTACATACGGTCCAGGAGATCCTCATGCATCACATACAGTTGATGAACGAGTATCAACTGACGAATTTCTAAGAAGCATTGAGGTTTTCAAGAGAATGTTATCTCACCTAAAAAGATTACATGAATTCAAAAATCATCCCAAACCCTAAAACGAAGCTCAAAATATAGAGTGGCTGGAGTTTTTTTACAATGTTGTGGTTTGTGGGTCTTGGTATTTCAGGACTTGAAGGCGCAAGTGTGAATGCCATTCAAGTTTTAAAAAAGGCGGACATGACATTTTTTGAAAATTTCACTAGTCCCATTGGAAAATCAGAATTATCAAAGATAAAAAAATTGGTTAAAGGAAAGATGACCATATCACCCAGATGGATGGTAGAAGATGGCAAGGCAATCTTGGCACTTGCCAAAAAGAAAAATGTCGTTCTGCTTGCATATGGAGACCCATATGTGGCAACAACCCATCTGGAATTACGTACAAGAGCGGAGAACAACAAGATAAAAACAAAGACAATCCATGGTGCATCAGCAATCACATCTTTGATTGGAGAATGTGGTTTACACCATTACAAAGTTGGAAGACCTGTGACAATCATGAGAGAAATTCTATCACTAAATACAGTGTACTATACAATTTATGAGAACATGGTAAAGGGAAGCCATAGTTTGCTCATACTAGAATTTGACAAAAGTTCGAGTTTCTTTATGGAACCAAAAGATGCGTTATCTAATTTGTTGGAAACAGAAAACGGTCAAAAACGAAATGTCATAGACCAATCTACATTTGCAATAGTCGCATCAAGAATTGGTGCAAAGAATCAGAAAATAATTTCAGGAAAAATATCAACACTTCTCAAGACAGACTTTGGCAAGCCTCCACATACCATCATCATTCCAGGAAGACTACACTTTACAGAAAGTGATGCAATCAAGACATTTTCCAAGTGTCTTGATGAACCATTTGACAATTCATCAAAGATTCAAAAAATATCAGACCAAATGCTAGCAAAGTACATCCCAAAGGCAAGACAAGCATTAGAGGAAGTGGTAAAAATGTTCAAAAATGACTCTAGTCTTGGCCCAGTTATAGAAAATGCCCAACTGTATATCGATGATGCAGAAAAGTTTCAAAAGGATGGACAAGAAGAGCTTGCAGTACTAAGTATTGGATATGCAGAAGGATTGATGGATGCATTACGCCTCTCAAGAGGAGTCGATCCTTGGACACAGAGTTTATAGATAAATCAAATTGTAATAGTTTCGCTCGAGTGATAAGATTTGGATGCATTTGATAAAGAGATAATTACGGCATTTTTTGTGGCGTCACTTTCAGGTGATACTGCCACCGATATAATACGAAAAAAACTTGTACTTAGTCCAGAATACATCCAAGAAAAAATAGAGCATCTTGTAAAAAATGGGTTTATTGAAAATGATAAAAAAACCCTTACCGAACTTGGAAGAAACTCCATACGAGTTGTACTGGCAGGAGGAGTTTTTGATATAATTCATCCAGGACATATTCACACACTCAAGGCAGCAAAGGCACTTGGCAATGTGCTAGTGGTAGTAATTGCAACCGATAATACTGCACAAAAAATGAAAAAACGAATCCCACTACACAACATGGAACTTCGCAAGGACTTGGTGAGGTCACTTTCAATGGTGGATTATGCCATAGTGGGATACGAAGGTGACATATTCAAGTCAGTAGAGATCATCAAGCCAAACATCATTGCACTAGGCTATGATCAGGTGCACCAAGAGAAGTTCATAATAGATGGATGTAAAAAGATTGGAATCGACGTATCAATTGCAAGACTCCAGTCCCCAATACCAGACATCAAGAGTTCAAAGATAGAAAACGACTATGGCAAGTCAATTTACGGAATCTAGCCCAAGACAGGTTTTACAGTTATTGGAACCCGTATTGTAACCTTGGAACCGGTAGAAAGTTTTGTTGCCTTTTTGATGTTTTCTTCAGATATTAGCTCAATTATGGAATCATCGTGATGAGTACGCTCAAGTAAAATCAGTGCAGCATTGATGCCATTTATTTTTGCAGGATAACACTTTACCCATCCATATGTTCTCTTGCCATCTGAAAAGCCATCAACCAGTATTGCATTATATGCATCAAGTGAACGCTTGGCTTCAATTGATTCCTTGTCCTTTAGTTTTACATTGAGTGTTCCAGGAAATGGAACATAGCCAAGCTTTGTTTTGAATTGTTTTGTATATCCTTTCATTGACATGTAATATGCGCCCTCACCCATTCCAGAAATTATTGTTCCCTTGAATTCCAAATGTGCTGGAACTGACTCTAGACTTGATTTTAATACAGAAGATATCTTGATCATTTCAGAATGACCTTTGGTTGTTATTCTCACAGAAACTTTTTGTCCACTTCGAAGTCTCTCCACATATCCATTTGCTTCTAGTTCCATGAGATGTTTTGATGCAGCCTGTTGTGATTTGTTGATGCTTTTTCCAAGAGAAGAGGTAGTTATTGGTACAAAATTATAGCGTGCGCCCTTGGTAAAAAGTTCTGCAAGTGTAAGAATATGTTGAATCTTGAGTTCTGGCATTAATTTTATGCAACACCAAGCTCTGTAAATGTTTTGAGTGTCAATCCATCAGTGGACTTTAGATTAGCCATTCTGTGACCAATCAGATACCCAATTCCAGCTTGTTTTGCAGAGTCTACTAGTCTTTGTGTTATGATTCCATCAAGTATCAAAAACTTGATGCCAGAGCCAGGAGCAAGTTTACCCACAACCTCACTTACTGGCACCTTGAAGAGTTGATTTGAGCCATCATCAAGTGCTATTGCTTCCAATGATTCATTGAGCTGTGGATATACCTTTTTTACAACATTAGCAATTGGTTCATCCTTTGTATCCTTGAGTACCGGCTTTGCAGTCTCTTTTTTCATGTCTTCTGCAGTATCCTTGAGAATATCTGCAATCTGTATAGGAGTTAGTTCTTCAACTTCGACACCTTCTGGTGCTCTGTGTACAACGTCTACTGTAACAAGAGATTTTAGCTCTTTTAGTATAAATCCGCCTGCTCTATCTCCGTCAAGGAATGCAACCACTTTGGATTTTGAATCACATAATGACTTGATTGATTCATCAATTCTTGCACCCTCTATTGCAAGTGCATTATCAAAACCTGCTCGTAATAGATTTATCACATCTGCCCTGCCTTCGACTAGAATTATCCAAGGAGAGTCAAATACGCCTGAACCACATGCAAGTTTTTCTCTTCCAAATGATGCAAGTTTTCCAGCAGAACCAATATCTGATACGTCCTTGAGCATCTCTTCACCTTCGCTGATTGTTTTTGTAGACCACTTTTGGACAATGTCCTTTGCCCTGTCTACAATCTCCTTTTTCTTGGCAGTGCGCACATCATCAATTGCATCTAGTTTGAATTTAGCTTGGAATGGGCCAACTTTATCGATGCTTTCTATTGCAGCTGCAATAAGAGCGGCAGTGTTGATGTCAGTACTCATAGGAATCAGAGCATCCCCTTTTGTTTGAGTAGACGAGGCCGTAGTATTGACCTCTATTCGTCCTACCTTCGACACCTTCTGGAGTTCATTCAGGTTCATTTCTGGGCCAAGCAGACCTTCTGTCTGGCCGAAAATCGCACCTATGATATCTGCTTTTTCAACGAGTCCATCGACGTCGAAGCTGAGCTTAACGTGATACTTGACAATTCCTGTATATGGCAAATCATTATCCTCTTAATTTTTGATCAATTATTTTTCTTAATGGTATGATATAAGTGCTTATTCCTTGTTTCCTTCGCGTTAACCCTCAAATGCATACGCCGACAGATCTTCTACATTTTTTATCTTGCCTTTTGTTATAACAGTGAGCCGTTTTCTATACGAGAGATCAATTGTCATTCTATGTTGGAGCTGAGAGATTATTCTCTTTGTAAGATAACGTCCCTTTTGATCAGAGTCTAGTAACAGTATGAGATTTTTGTATTTTGGCATACTGTCTGCAAATTTTATGAGACCTTTGAAGCTGTGAAACTGACATATCTTTCCAGAAAAACCCAATTTGCATAATGCTTCCTCGTCACGTTTTCCTTCCACAACAATTATGCTGTCATGTGCAGAATTGAGTGATTTTATAAAATCATGTACTTGATAGACTTCGTCTGAATTAAAATTCACAAACTTATTTACAAGCCAAACTATTAAGCAATTTTCAGACCCACATGTCAGAATTTCTGATAATCCAAAATACAAGGATAGAAGGAATCGGTACATTAGGAGACCTACTCAAAGCGGATGGATTTAGTACAAAGACAATCCTTGCAAAAAATGAAAAGATTCCAGAGACTAGATATGATGGAATCATAGTTCTAGGAGCCCCGGAGAGTGCAAACGATGATCTTCCATACCTAAAACAAGAGATGGGGTTGATTTGCGATTCTGTAAAAAAAGATATACCGGTTTTAGGCATATGCCTTGGATCGCAGCTTATTGCCAAAGCATTTGACGCCAGAGTGTACAGTGGACCAAGAAAAGAGATAGGATTCTATGACGATATCGAGTTTGACAATGTTTCCCAGTCTAAGCTCTTCCGTGGAATAAAGAGCCCATCTTCTGTATTTCACTGGCATGGTGACACGTTTGATCTACCAAAAAATGCAGTCAGACTGGCACATTCAAGGGATTATCAGAATCAGGCAATAAAGATAGGAAGCGCAGTTGGCATACAATTTCATCTTGAGGTAGACGAGTCAACCATAAAACTCTGGCTAGAAAAATCAAAAGATGAACTAAGCAAGGCAACCTACATCCATCCAGATGTGATTGAAAAACAAATACCGCAAAAGATCGGAATTGTCAGAGAAAATCTAGAGATATTTTATAAAAATTTCAAGTCAGAGTTTAATCTTTAAACCAGAAAACTGTACAGATTACCACGGTAAGGCATTTTTGAAAGTAAACTTGGCGGATGGTGTTTTACTACATTTTGACAAAAGTTTAATATAAAACACTTAGACCTTCGAATTTCGTTATGATACATAAAACAACACAGATCTCATCATTGCGATCTGCAAATAAAGAGGAGAGATCCTTTTGAACCCAGTAACAAAAATTTTTGAAGAAACATTTGCAACAGATCATAAGGTAATCACCGAAGATCTATCCAAAGCAGTATTGAAAAAATATGGAATCAAAGTTCCAGGCTATGCACTTGTAACAAATGCAAAAGATGCTGTCAAGGCTGCAAAAAAATTAGGTTTTCCACTAGTTATGAAAGTAGTATCACCACAGATACTTCACAAAAGTGATGTGGGAGGAGTAAAAGTTGGACTACAAAACGAGAAAGAAGTAAAGAAAGCATTTCTTGAAATGTATCCAAGACTTTCAAAGAAGAAAGGAGTTCACGTAAAAGGAATTTTACTTGAGAAGATGGTTCCACAAGGAGTAGAACTTATCATAGGACTTCAAAATGACCCACAGTTTGGTCCAGTGATAATGGTAGGACTTGGTGGTGTATTAACTGAAATATTCAAAGATGTTGCATTCAGAATGCTACCAATCACAGTAGATGATGCAAAATCAATGCTTTTAGAATTGAAAGGTTCCAAGATCCTTCAAGGGTATAGAGGTACCAAGTCAATTGATTTGAGCATGCTCTCAAAAGCAATTGTACAAATCAGCAAGGTCGGAGTAGACAATGCAAAATACTTTGACAGTGTAGATTTCAACCCAATCGTAGTTTATCCAAAGTCATACTATGTAGTTGACGCAAAAATAATCTTAAGAAAAGAGATCAAAAACGATGCCATCTCAACAGCAAAACCAAACATCGAGTTCATGGAGACATTCTTTACTCCACAATCAGTTGCGTTAGTTGGTGCATCTGCAACTCCTGGAAAAGTAGGAAACTCTGTTCTTGACAGCATTGCAAAACATGACTACAAGGGCAAAGTATACCCAATCAATCCAAAGGCAGAAGAAATTTTGGGACTAAAATGCTATCCATCAATTGAAGCAATACCAGACAAGATTGATTTGGTTGTAGTATGTGTTGACCTATCCATTACACCACCAGTTCTTGAATCATGTGCAAAGAAAGGAATCCACAACATGGTAATTGTATCAGGTGGTGGAAAAGAACTTGGAGGAGAGAGAGCAGACTTTGAATCTCAAATCAAGAGCTTGTCAGAGCAACACAAGATCAGAATAATTGGTCCAAACTGCATCGGTATGTTCAATGCAGCAAACAGACTAGACTGTGCATTCCAAGGTCAAGAAAGAATGGTCCGCGCAAAACTTGGACCAGTCGCATTACTATCACAGAGTGGTACAATGGGAATCAGTTTCCTTGAAACTGCAGACTCGTTTGGATTATCAAAGATGGTAAGCTATGGAAACAGATCAGATGTAGACGAAGCAGACATGATCTGGTACTTGGCAAATGATCCTCAAACCAAAGTAATTGCATTATACGTTGAAGGCTTTGGCGATGGTAGAAAATTCATCGAGACTGCAAAACGTGTGATGAAAGAAATGCGCAAACCAATTGTAATTTGGAAGAGTGGAAGAACTGCACTAGGAGCAAAACAAGCAGCATCGCACACAGGTTCGCTTGGAGGCTCTAATGCAATAATCCAAGGAGCATTCAAACAAGCAGGAATTGTTTCAGTAGAAAGTTATCAAGAACTTGCTTCAGTTACAAAAGCACTAGCATGGCAGCCAGAAGCTAAAGGTCCAAGAGTAGCACTTGTCAGCAATGGTGCAGGACCGATGATTGGTGCAATAGACCAATTTGAAAAATA
>JAJPEA010000047.1 GCA_023252335.1 Nitrosotalea sp. | reverse complement strand
CTTGGCTCAAATGACCTTCAGGTGTTTGTGGTCTCCGATGAGGCATACAAGCCAGACATGTATCACACTAGCTTTCTTGTAACAAATGGTTCTGTTCCACTTGTTGTAGACAATGGTGTATCTAGCACTGGGCCGCTTGCAGAAAATTATGGATATCTCATTTTTGGAATCATGTCAGTTCTAGTTGTGATTGTATTGGTATGGTATCTCATCAAAAAAAGGAGGATATCCTAAGATGGGATTTAAAAAATTCCTTGTCAAGCGTGCAATTACCATGTTTGGTGTATTGATGGCAACACTTCTTCTTACTATTGTTCTTGTTGGCTCTAACATGGATTCGATATCAAAACAGAGTGCTGCCCAAGAGATACGGCAACAAGTGACAAGCAACAAGAATCTTCTTTCAAGTTTTAAAACAACAGAGCAACTTGATTCGTATATCAACAATCAGGTAAAGATGCGAATCACTGCACTTGGACTTGACCAGCCATGGTACTCGCCACAAAGAATTGGATTATCCATGTATAAAATTTTGACACTAGACTTTGGTCATGCAAAATTTCTTACAAGTGACAGCGGCTCGTCTGATGTCAAAGATATCATACTTGAAAAACTTCCAAGAACAATACTTCTTTTTACAACAGCTACTGTCCTGGTATCAGTCCTTGGGATATTTCTTGGGGCAGTTGCTGCAAGCAAAGTCAACTCGACAATTGACAAGATAACATCTGGGTTTGCAATAATATCGAGCAGCTTTCCTGTCTGGTGGATTGGAGTCTTGATGATCTTTGTCTTTGCGTTCTTGTATCCAATATTTCCTGCAAGGGCAACCCCTGATGTATCCATATCAGACCCTGGGTATCTGGGATCGCTCTTGTATCACATGGCGCTTCCATTAATTACGCTTGTAATCATTGGGTTTGGCTCTTGGGCATATCTTGTGAGAAATTTCTTGGTAGGTGTACTCCAGGAGGACTTTATCACGGCAAAAAGGGCTGCAGGCATTGATGAAAAGCGCATACTATATTCTCATGCGCTAAAAAATGCCGCCCCACCAATTGTTACAATACTTGCACTAAGCCTATCGGGCTCTCTTGGTGGTGCAATAATTACAGAGGCAGTCTTTGACTGGCCTGGCATGGGCAGGCTGTACTTTGAGGCAATAAGTGTACTTGACTTGCCTGTAATAATTGGCGCAACCTATGTCTTGACTGCATTCTTTCTTGCAAGTGTATTTGTCGCTGATGTCCTGTATGGATACTTTGATCCAAGGGTGAGAAGACAATGAGTTTTTCACCAAAAGCAGTATGGAAAGAATTTTCACACAGCAAGATTGGGATGACTGGAGTTGCAATACTTGGTGTTCTCTTTTTCATGTCTATTGTTGCATTTGTTGCAATACCTCTTGACAGTTTTAAAACATGGAACGACCCTGCAAGTTGGTTGCTGTATCCCAAGTCTGCCCAGCCTGCATGGATAAATTATTTCCAGTCTGAAAAAATCCCAGAACACTTGATCTTATCACCTGTGGTATCAACACAACAACTTGGCTCTGTAAATGTAATTGATGATTCATTTGCAGTTAACTACCAGTATGATGGCTTTCCAAGTGATTTTATCTATCAATATACTGCAAAATATGCAGGCTCGCCACTCTTGCAAATATCTGTAACAAGGCCTGACGGAATTGTTCTACCCCTTGTATCAACTTCTCTGCCATTTGCAGAAAATGATGTTACATACAGCAGCATGGTAATTTCAACACAAAATGTTATACAAAAAAATATTTTAGATAAAAAATCCCATTATGCATTTTCACTTGACGGCATACCATCTGAAAAAATTATCTTTTCAAGACTGGATGAGAATGCCATTTTAAAGGGCCAGTATGTATTTCATGTCCATCTCTATGATGTATCTGCAAAACCAGTCCTGGAACAATCCCGTCTGGTTCTTGGAGGCCAGGTGTATGGAATGATGGGCACAGACGAGCTGCGAAGGGACCTATCAATTGGACTGCTTTGGGGAACCCCTCTTGCGCTATTCATAGGAATTACTGTATCAATTGGCTCTGTAGTGATTGGCTTGATTTATGGTGTCTATGCTGGCTACAAGGGACGGGCAACAGATGAGGTAATGATGCGCTTTAATGATGTAATCTATGCCATGCCTGCCCTACCTCTCTTGATTATTCTTGCAGTGACAATTGGAAATAGCATATTTTTGATAGTTGGATTTCTAGTGATATTTGGCTGGGTGGGAATTGCAAAGGTGTCTAGAAGCATGGCAATGCAGATAAAGACACTCCAGTATGTCGAGGCAGCACAACTCATGGGGCAGAAAAATTCCAAGATCATATTCAAGCATATACTGCCACAACTTTTGCCATATGCATTTGCAAGCATTGCAATCTCTGTTCCAGGTGCAATCACTACAGAGGCCGGCTTGAGTTTTCTGGGACTGGGAGATCCGACTTTTCCAACGTGGGGTCAGATACTCCATGATGCAAGCTCTTACAGTGCAGCAGCTCGCGGGATGTGGTGGTGGATCTTACCACCTGGAATAATGATTGCAATAACAGGTCTTGCGTTTGTGTTTATGGGTCACGCAATGGATGGTATCGTAAACCCTAAGCTTCGACAGCGTTGAACTGGCGAATTATCTTAATCGTATCATCTGATAATCTAATTGTATAAGCTGCAGCATTTGGGTCAGTTGACTGGGCAAGTGTCTCTGCAAACTGGGTCTTGTCTTTTCCTCGCTGGTACATTCCGCCAGTCTCTTTTATGCACAAGGGAAACTTTTGCAGTTTCAGTCCGCTCTTGAACAAGTGTGCAATGAATTTTTTATAATTCTCAGGCAAGTACCAGTCTGTTTTCTTTTCTTCGCATGTCATTATCCATGTATCTATTGTATTTTGGAATAATGCTTTACTCCTTAATTCTTCAAGGGTCATTTTTTATTGCTAGAAATCTGCTCGCTTCATCTTAGAGCCACATCGTGGACACATTCCGCCCTTGTATCTGTTGTTGCATGCAAGACAGATGTATCTGACTCCTTGACTCTGTCCGAAAAATCCTCCGCCTCCAACACCTGTATCTGAGCCCATTCCGCCCATGCGCTTGATTGACCTGTTTCTTAGAACTAACGGGAAGATTATGAATACTGCTAGTGCAATTGCCACGCCTGAAAATGGCGGCCATCCAAGATATGATGCAAGCAACTGGATACCGATGCTAAACGCCAAAGAGCCAAAAAGGAATACTAGATAGGTTTTGTAATTAATCACTGGTAGTGGTTACATCAAAAAGCTTATAAATTTTTGTCAGGATTAATCCTCGCTAACTGATGTTTCAAGCAGGTTGCCATCGCGATCATAGGCAAAAATGTCACCGTCTTCATACGGTGATTGGATAATAATTGATACAAAGCCAAAAAAGTTGTGCAAGTCAGTAACTGATGGTCTTGCAACCCCTGATGGGTGCGAGTGCACTGTTCCTATGTAACTTGTATCAAGTGGAAGAAAAGAATGTGGAAATCCTGCAAACGTGGGACCTGTGTGGAAAAACGGTGGAATGACCAATCCGTCTACTAGTACTTGACCCTTTCTTGACTTGCCCTTGAGTATCAATATGCACTCGTTTGGATGATTCATCTTGCAATATGACAAGATGCTGTCTCTGATCTCTTTTTTTATGGTTATAGTTCGCCTGAGTTTTTCTTTCTTGAAAAATATCAACTGGAAACTTGTTTGTGTCACGCGCTAATTAATCTTCAATGGAGCAGTTACTTTAGCAAGACTTGGGAGCCTGTTAGCTTGGAGACACCTGTCTCTAGTTGTGAAATGTTTTTTGTTAGGGTGTGGTTTGTGTCCTTGACTTCTTCGTCTAGTTTCTTTTTTATCTGTTCCATGTTTGTAACATCGGTTTTTGCCTTGTGCAAGTCGTGCTCTTTTGATTCAAGTAACTTGATGTCAAATACTGCAAGATCTTTTTCAAGTGCAGATACTTTGTTTGAGTATCTCTCCTTTAGTGCTATGAATTCATCAAGTCTTGTTATTGTCTCTTGTACCTGTTCGATTGATTTTTCAGAATCTTTGACAGATATGGAGCCTGAGATTACTGATTTTTCTACTGCCTGCAGTATGTGTACTACTGAATCCTTGTTTTGCTGTGATATGACATCATATGGGTTGGCAAGCAGTTCATCCATCATCATTCTTACTGGTTTTTCAAACGATGAGATATAGCTGTACCTGCCAAGGGGCCTTGAGATCTTTGAGAACTGCAAGTCTATGACGTTTTTTACATCTGACTTTTCAGATGCCATCGAGTCTATCCTGTTTTTTATCTCAAGGAATTTTTTGTGTCCGTCACTTGACCGTAATTCATGAATCTGTTTTTCAAGACTTGAAATGGTATCTTTGAGAGACTTGACCTCGGACTCTATCTCAGTTAATCTCTCGGTTCTTTGTGCAATTTCTGCCCTCTGCTCTGTAATCTTTTGACTCAGGTCTGTTATGACTCTGGCCTCTTCTCTGAGCTGCTCTATTGCATTTATTGACAATTGTAATTGGTTTCTGCTTTTTGCAACCTTTGCAATCTCTTCTTTGAGGCTGTCTGCATATTTTTTTGCAAAGATGTGAATTATTCTTGAATTCTGTCCTAGGACATCACCCATTTTTTTTAACATCTGGCTTATTTCCAAATTGAGCAAGACTGCTTGATCATACTTGGTGACACTTGTCAGTACAGTAGTTGTCTCTTTTTTTATTGTTGATACGATTGCACTCTTGCCTCGTTTTACAATGATGCTGAGATTTCTGTCTACATCATCAAGCTTTAGTCCGTCTGATTCAAGGTGTAAAATTAGGCCAAGAATTTTTTTTCGATGTATTTCTATATCATCTCTTGTTGTCTTTGCAATCTCTACTGCCTCTACTGCCTGTGGAGCTTCTATATCGTGTAGTATCTTTGGTATCTCTTCTAGTGATATTTTTCTTCCAGTCTCTACTGGGGCAGCCGGTTGTTGTTCTTGTGTTTTTTTCTTGCCAAAGCCAAAAACCATTTTTCTTGATCACTTGATATGGTAATTTAAGAACATTAAATATTATGCAAAACAATCTCCAGTCATCATGAGTGACATACGGCTTGTCATGATAGGCGCAGCTGTGATATTTGCGGGCTTTGTGGTTGCAAGTATAGGAAACGCTGACTATGCCCAATATGCAGTCCAGCAGCAAAACTTTGATGATTGCTATGACTATACCACAGGTGTTGCAATGCATGTCAAGTGCTCTGAGAAGAGCTATGACCACCTACTGAACATGCTCTTGTCATTTACTATCTTGGCAATAGGGGGGTTTGTCATGTACAAGGGAGTGCGTGGAAAATGGGACAATAGTGTCAAAGACAGTGAGATGCTTGGCCCAAAGGACCCATGAGTTTTATCTTATTGCCTTGGCTTGGACAAGATACTGGATAGCGTTTAGAAACTCGTCTTCTGAAATCAGCCCTTGAGACTGGAGCTTGGCAGTGCCCTTGACCCAGCTTGGAATTGTTGTAAAGTTATAGCTTGGTGCCATGCTTGACGGTATCATTGATTTTACCGTTCCAAGAAACTCTGCATCTGGTATCTTGTCTTGTGACCACTGGAATGCACTTGCTGTCCATGCAGCCTGGGGCTTGAACATGTTTGGCATGTTGGAGATGGTTGTGATTTTGTATCCCTTGTTTTGTATGTCATCAATTAGCAACTGGAGATTCTGGATTTTTTCCATGTCAGGCGTGTTTGTCTTGGCTGATGCATTGCCTTGTGCATAATCCTGGAAATTGATTGTGACAATTGCATAACCGCTTGTCTTGATTGTATCACTTATGCTTGATACTAGCTTGTCATTTAGCATGCTCTGGTTTGTATTTTGTGCAAGAACTCCTGAGAATATGTTTGCAGGATAGTTGTGGATCTTGTCCAAGTCGGATGGAATCTTGAGTGTCGGGCTGGCGCTTGTGATTGTCATGTCATTTGATGCCATAGAGTATAATGTGTCACTGTTGGCTTTTTCATATGGCGGCAGAAATACTGCTGGGGCAACGCTAAGAAGGTTGGATATCTTTGTCTTTGATTGTTGGAGCAAGTTTGACTGTTGGTCTTTTGTCAATGCTGTAAAGTCTTCAAAACTCCATCCGTTTATTGCAATGTCAATGTTGCCATCTGGTATCTTTGATTTTAGATAGTTCACTAGCATGGAATCATTTCCAAATGCTTTACCAATTATGCCAACTGTAATACCTGCATCCTTGCTGTCAAAACTGTCAACTATCTTGGTTTGTACGTTATCAAGCCAATAATCTTGTACGTTATCAAGCCTAAATGCTACACAGTTGCAGATTGGGATTGGTTTTGGTGTGGAAATTGTAGTAGGAATATGGGTGCTGGTTGGAGGACTCGGTGGTACAACAGTTGGTGCAGGTGTGGGTGCAACCTGACTTTGAATTATCTGAAATACAGTCTGCGTTCCATCTTCTGTCACACTTGTAGTTGCCCACGTTGAATTGTAGCCTGTCTTTGTGACCTTGAATGTATAGTCGCCAACTTTGAGATTTGCAAAATCTGCCTCACCTCTTGATGTTACAGGAGACTCTGATACTTTGGTTCCAGCACTGTCAAAGAGGCTGACTGAAAACTTGCCCTCAATGGGCAAGACTGGGTGCGATTGTGAATCTAGGACCTTTACTGTTACAAGTGAATTTACTATTGCAGGCCAATTTGTTGTAACCTTGATCTCCTGGGAAGTTCCTGGCCTGAGATATACTGGAGAGTAGGAATACACCAAGTGGTTTCCAATGTGTACATCTACAATGTAATGGTCACCTGGCGATGTTGTGGGCTCGATCCAAAAACGCAACGACTCTCCATTTGCGTTTGTAACACTGTGGCCCCATGTCTTGTTGTCTTGTGCAGCTCTTACGTATACTGTGGCGTTTGCAATTGGTGTGAGCCCATCACTGTAAAATGCATTGACTCGCATTCCTCCTGGAAGTGGAAGTTTTATTGTAACATCCTGTTGTGGTTGTTGCAAGTTGACATATGCAACACTAGAGTACATGCTGTTTGCATATGCTACTATCTTGTACTGGTGAGCTAACGGAAGAGATACAATATTGAATGGATTTCCTGTGAGTGATTCCATTACTTTGTAGGGGGTCTGGCTCGAGTCTTGGTATATTACAAGTGAAACCGGCCAATAGTCTGCAGTGTCTTCGTTGGTGTAAACAAGTGTAACTGCAATTGAACCCGTAGTGTCTGCAAATGATGATGCCGGAATTAAACAGAGCAATGATAACACTGGCAGGAAAATGAAAAATTTTATCTGTGAAAGCCTGAATATGTCCAAATGTTTCTTACCTGATCCATGCTAGAATTTGGTTGTTATTAAAAGTCCATGTGGAAAAATACGACAAACTATGTGATGTATACTTGGGTCTGTTGTATTTCAAATCCCGACTCTATCTGCACTAGTCCACACTACATTCCTTTTTGTCATGTGTTCAAATATTGCACCAATCAACAAAATGTCTAGTATCTGCTTGAACCCTAGAACAAGAAAGATTCCATATGCAACAAGTTTTGGGTCCTCATTGTCAAGCCGTACTGCAAGCGCTACCTGCAAACACTGGAGTGTTGAAAATATGCCAAACATTGCAAGCACAAACAACCCCCCGCCTCCAAAGACTCCTGTGTATATTGCACTGGCTAGTGTTGCAAAACCGACAAATGGCATGATGCAGCTTGAAAATACTATATAGGGAAAGACAAATTTTTGCAAGATTCCAAACCGTGGGTTTGTCAATGCATCAGAGTGTCTTGCAAAGACCTGGAGGTTTCCACCATACCATCTCTTTCTTTGTCTGTACAAGTTTTTCAGAGATTCTGGGGCCTCTGTATATGCAGTGGCATTTGTGCTTCCCGCAATGATTGATTTTGTCTTTAGTATCTTGAGTGTCACATCAAAATCTTCGACAAGTGTATCCTTGTGATAGCTTCCAATCTGTTCCAATATGTCTCTTCTAAAAGATCCTAGTGCACCTGGTACTACGGATATTGCACCAAAGACATCTAGCGCCCTTCTTGCAATCTGTATTCCTCCAACGTACTCTATTGCCTGGCACCATGTGAGCCAGTTCTTTCTGTTTCTTACCTTGATATTTCCTGCAACTGCTGCAATGCTCTTGTCTGTTGAAAATACTGTGGCCAAGTGAATCAGGGAATCGCGCCCAATTATTGTATCTGCATCAACGACTACGATTATTTCTCCGGTTGAATATGCAAGGCCAAAGTTTATCGCACTTGCCTTGCCACCGTTTGTTTTTTGTAAAACCTTTGCCTGCTTTTTGTATTTTGACATTATATCAAATGTCTTGTCCTTGCTACCGTCATCTACCAAAATTATCTCCTTGTCAGGATACTTTGTTTCTAAAAGTGCTTGTACTGTAGTGTCAATTACTTTATCTTCATTATATGCTGGAACTATGACTGTAATCTTTGGATATACCGTGATGTTTTCAATTGACATTTCTCTGCGCTTGCTGTATAATGCAAGCGGGATGAACAAGAGCGTACTCCAAAACATTAGTGTCAGGCCCCACAGTAGGATTGCCTTTGATATTGAATTCTGGACTGAATAGGTATCATAGCCCACTGTAACTCCTAGTGCAATTGGTGATGCCAGCAAAAAGATGAAAAAAACTGATGGGAAATGCTTTTTGGACTTGATCTTCAATGCTGTAGTTCTCTGCAGTGTTATCATCTGAAATATCACTATAGCAGAGCCAAGACCTACTGCAACCATTGTAATTGGGGAAAGGACCATGTATGCCATCAAGACAAGTAGCCCAAAGATTGCAGAGCTTATTACAATCAGTATGGGATCAAATCTTTTTTGTTGTGACACGCATTTGTTGTTGCGATATCATCCTAATGGGCTTTATGTATTTGTGGAATGATAGTATGGTGTATCATGCCATTGTGTAATTCACGTATCTGTTAATCATACGACATAAGTACGTCGAGTGCAAAATTCTTGTACGCTTGAAGATAATTCTGGCTCTGATTTTTTTGATATCTTTTGGGGTTGCTCATCAAGCTTTTGGAGTCCAGTCATGCCAATGTATTGCATTTCGCATGGATGACATTCAGGACTATTGGCTTGATGATGTCCAAGTTGGGGTTATAAACGAGTTTGAGCACAAAAACACCGATCTTACAGTTGGTATAATTGGAAATTATTTTGGCCAGGACCCAAAGATTGTTGGTGCCATATCTAGTGCAATACATCAAAACAACTCCAAAGTAATAGTTGCAAACCATGGGTGGAACCATGAGCACTTTGACACCTTTACAAGAGATGAACAGTCTGCACTGATACACAACACAAATCAAAAAATTTCTGACACGCTAGGCGTCGTGCCAAATATCTTCATTGCACCATATGATGCAATCAACAGCGACACCATGATATCGCTTTTTGACAATAACATGACTTATCTCAGTACCAATGAGACCGAAGACCCACCGCCCTACAAGTTGTCTGATGCTGCCTTTTTCAGGTTTCCTTCTACTGCCAAAATTGGAGATGTCAACAAGGCAAGTACTGCATGGATAAGCGTTGACCACACGAAAACATATGCCGAGATTCTACGAAGTGTGATAAAGTATGGGTTTGCTGTTGTGGTGTTACACCCGCAAGACTATGCAAACAAGCACCCGGGTTTTGTGTATGATAATGCCATAAACCAGACCCAGATTGATGAGCTTGATTCATTGATTGGGCTGATACAAAATGATGGATACCAGACTGTGACACTTGATGACATTCCAAAGAATGCAAATTTTGAAACTGTCTATCCCAAATGGCTTGACCAAGACTTTGAATGGTACTCAAAGAACCGCATTACAGACATTGAATTGATACACTTGGTCACCTATCTAAAAAACCAGAAATTAATTGTGACAAATGCTGTTGCACATACATATCCATGGCATGCTGATATCACCACGACATACTTTTGGGCAGGCGAGCCTGCTGATGCTGACAATTCATTTATTGCAAATTCTGCAAGCGCATGGGATGATGACTGGGCAAATCATTATGGTGGAATAGATGCACCAGGGGATAGAACCGGGTATCTACCGTCTGGATTTACTCCAAAAGAGAATCCGTTTTACTTTGCATTGCCATACAATGACTTTAACGATGATGGTACAAGAAGGTCTGATGCGTCAAGTGTTGTATACTGGGCTGGCACAAAATCTTGGAATAGTTCTGAATCCATGTTGAAAAACAGGTGGATAGAAATTTCAAAAGATGACAAGACTGCATATGCCCAGTGGGAAGACTCTGGCCCGTTTGTGTACAATGATTCTGCATATGTGTTCGGAGACGCAACACCTGCAAATGAGCAAAATCATCATGCGGGGTTGGATGTGTCACCAGCTGTGAAAGACTACATTGATTTGTTGCATGGGACAAACAAGGTCAGCTGGAGGTTTGTTGATTACTCTGATGTTCCAGACGGGCCATGGAAGAAAATCATTACTACATCGCAGATATTTCGTTTCCCGTCCTAGACTGGGCTGGTAGGGCAAAGTACACTGGTGGAAATTAGATATTTGTTTTTGGTATGTTGTAAAATGATTTTTCCATTTTTGGTTTTTGGTTTACAAAAAACTGATCAGTAGATCAAGTATATAATAAAGGATATAAAGTAGATAATATATCACAAAAACATGGAGACAGTAACAAAAAAGACAGTCTCAATAGAGTATCTAGGGCAAAAATATCCAGTCTCAGATGACCTTACAGTATCCTCAATCCTTGTTCAAATTGGTCTCCCAGAGGACACTCATGTACGAATGATCCCGACAAAAGAAGGATTTCTTATCATACCGCAAACAGAAAAAAATTGATAATAGATAATTTATTATTGATACTTGTATTATGATCTAGTGGTATACAATTGGCAAAGACTAGAATTTCCATAACAATTGACGACAAGACTGCAAAGGAGATAGAACTGTACTATAGGGAAAAGGTAAAAATCGCAGCAGAAAAGGGGCAGGCAATACCGAAACTATCAAACATTTACGAAGAGATAATTGAAAAAGGCTGGGACAAGTCTCTAAAAAAGAAATAAGAATGCTACAAAATAACGTAAACATCAAGAGATGGGCCTAGATCTAAAACAGCTTTGTGTAAGGGACAGGACAAATCTCGAGTCGTTTACATCAAAGATTGTTGCAATAGATGCATACAATGCAATATACCAATTTTTGTCAATAATTCGCGGACCTGACGGGCTACCACTGACTGATTACAATGGAAAAATAACAAGCCACATCAGCGGACTATTTTATAGGAACATAAATTTTTTGTCACTTGGAATAAAACCAGTCTATGTCTTTGACGGAAAAGCTCCGTCGCTCAAGTCTGCTGAGATCCAGAGAAGAAAGCAGGTAAAAAAAGATGCCACTATCAAATATGAAAAAGCAATAAGCGAGGGAAATTATGCTGATGCAAAAAAATATGCCCAGCAGACATCTGTTCTACGAGATGACATGGTTGATGAATCCAAAAAGTTCCTGGACTTGTTTGGCATACCTTGGATACAGGCACCGTCTGAGGGTGAGGCAACTGCTGCGCAGATGACAATATCGGGACAGGCATATGCATCTGCAAGCCAGGACTTTGACTCGTTGTTGTTTGGTGCAAAAAAACTTGTTCGTAACTTTACAAACAGCGGCAGGCGAAAACTGCCAAATCGCAATACTACAATTGAGGTCGAGCCTGAGATAATACAGCTGGACAAGACTTTGTCATCACTTGGTGTGACACGGGAGCAGCTTGTTGACATTGGCATACTGATTGGTACTGACTTTAACCCTGATGGGTTTGAGAGAATTGGCCCCAAGACTGCACTAAAAATGATAAAAGACCATGGCTCACTTGAGAATGTATCCCAGATACAGGAAAAACTGGCAGAGATTGATTACAAGCAGATACGAGATATTTTCTTGAATCCTAAAATTGCTGACGTGTCTGGAATTAAATTCGGAGAGGTGGACTATCCTGGAATTGTCAATTACCTCACAAAAGAGAGGAGTTTTTCACTTGATAGGGTGGACACTTCGCTAAATAG
>JAJPEA010000046.1 GCA_023252335.1 Nitrosotalea sp. | reverse complement strand
AGATCGCAAATGCAATACATGCTAGACACGAAGAGATTGTCTTTACCAGCGGTGCTACCGAATCAGATAATCTGGCATTGATTGGAACAATGGAGAAATACAAGGATAAAGGGAACCATATGATAACATGTGTTACAGAACACAAGGCAGTTTTAGATACATCCAGGCATCTTGAAAGTCTGGGAAAAAAAGTGACATATCTCCCTGTAAACCAATATGGTGAAATTGATCTTGATTTATTAAAAAAATCCATCACTGATAAGACCGTGATGATTTCAATCATGGCTGCAAACAATGAGATTGGAACCATAGCCGAGATTGAACAAATTGGCAAAATTGCCCATGATGCAGGAGTAATTTTTCATACTGATGCTGCTCAAGCAGTAGGGCATATCCCAATAGATGTTGAGAAAATGAATATCGATTTGATGTCAATGTCTGCTCACAAGATGTATGGGCCAAAGGGAATTGGAGCGCTGTACATCCGAAGCAGAAATCATAGGGTTAAACCAGAACCAATAATCTTTGGCGGTGGTCAGGAACGTAGTATTAGATCAGGAACATTAAATGTACCTGGAATTGTTGGATTTGGCAGATCTTTAGAGATTGCTAAAATAGAAATGGCTCAAGAAAATGTCAGATTTCAAAAATGGGCGAATGAAATGATCCGCTCATTTGAATTAAGTGGAGGCATACTTAACGGGCATCCAACCAAACGATTATCACACAATATTAATATCTACTTTAAAGGAGTTGAAAGCAAAGCAATAATTAATACCATTTCAAAAGAAATTGCGATTTCTGCTGGATCGGCGTGTACGACCAAAATTGTTGAACCGTCTCATGTGGTATTAGCGCTTGGATTTGACGAAGAAAGAGCACACTCATCGATACGCATAGGATTTGGAAGGTTTAATGATCATGAAGAAATAAAATATACTACCAATAAAATAATTGAATCAACTAAAACACTATCTAAAATTAGATTATAACACTAGGTTATGGAGTTAAAGCTTATTAGTTTGTTATATGACAAAACTCTATGCCAGATCTTAATGAAATCATAGAAATCTCCCTTGATAAAATCAGTATAGGGAAAAGCCAAGCTCGACAAAGAAAAGTTTCTGTCGATGACGATCTCTTGGAAAGTATCAAGAAAAATGGATTATTACATCCGGTTATAGTCTACCAAAAAGACGGAGGATATGAATTACTTACAGGCCAACGAAGGCTTTTAGCACATAAAAAACTAGGACTTAAGACCATCAAGGCTATTATTCATTCCACTCCAAAGGATGAGTACGAAGCAAAAAAACTATCACTAATCGAAAATGCTGCAAGAAAAGACATGGTCTATCAGGATTATGTTGACACAATAGAAATGTTTTTCAATAAATATAGAAAAACCAGCGCGGTAGCTGAAGAACTGGGTTTATCAAAGTACACCGTTAGAAGATATCTGAATTTTGCGCGATTACCAAAAACCGTTCAAGATGCAGTAACAAAAAAAGAAATTACAATAGATAATGCCGTCAAAGCTCTTGATGCAATGGGTGGAGAAGAAACAACAGTAGATGCAAAAGAGGTCCTACAACTTGCCAATGAAATGAAAAAATTGAGTCCTGTACAACAAACTAAAGTAAAACAAATCAAACAGAACGAACCCAGCAAATCTGTGACACAGGTAATCTCTATGGCAAAACAAACACCTATATCACATAAGATCGAAATTGAATTCACTGAAGACCAGGTTCCACGTATAGAGAAATTCAAGACTGATAACAAACTAGATTCTACTGAAGAAGCAGCAGAAGAATTAGTTGACATTGGACTAGAAAAGTCTGGATATTAATTGAGAATCCTCAACAACAAAAAAAGGCTAGCTCTGTTATTAATGAGCATCAAGGTCAAAGGCTCAGATAGACCGTTAACACCTATAGAAGTATCAAATGGAATTTCTGATTTCAAGCATGATTTGAATGATGACTATGAGGAACTTTCCAGAAGGTTACGTGTCAAGAGAGATATCATAAAAGACTTTGAATTATTATTGAAATTGCCTCCAGAAATCCAAGATACTATTTCATTCGGAACATCAAAATCTTCTAAAGGAAGAATTTCATTTACTACTGCTGCACGAATAGCCGAATTAAAAGACGCCGAAGATATGCTAAAAATGGGATTGGCAGTACTAAGTTTTCCCAGGCCAATAAGCAAAACCGAAGTTGAAAACATTGTTATTCTTAAGAAAAAAAATCAAGAAAAACCAATAGAAGATTGTATTGCAGAGATAGTCAAAATGAGACCAAAATTGGTCAAACACTTCCTATTTGTTTCTGGACTCCAAGACACAATCCATGAAAACCTGATTAAAGCATCTAAGAAGAAGGGTAAAAATCTCGACGAATTTGCATTAGAGATACTTTCATCACACTTTACACAAGGATCGGTTAAAAATGTGCATATAGGTGATGATTTTATCCGAGTTTCTTTGACAAAAGAGGGTCATGACATATTACACAAAACGGTAGACGATTCAGATATTTTGTTAAAGGATGTTGTAAACAACCTGTTTGAAAGGAAAGGATTCTAAATGAGTGTTGCCAATATTTTGTTCAATAAAGCTTCAATCACGGCTAGTGGGGCAATATTACTCGGGAGTTCGGTAGTATGTGATGGGTTTGAGGAGGGACGAAAAACTGCAATATTCACTCACATCCATACCGATCATACAGAAGCTTTTCCAACATGTCTTGGAAGATGTGATAATGTCTATGTTTCAAAACAGACTTATGACTTACTTACTGCAATGGAAGGTGAATATCTTAGCTTGAAAAATAATTTTCATGGAATTAATTACAAAGATTCCGAGATGCCGCAAAATGAAAAAATCACATTATTTGAATCTAGTCACATGTTAGGTGCAAGTCAGGTTCAGGTTGAATCAAGTGATGGAGTGAAAATATTTTATTCAAGTGATTTCACATCAAAAGATTCAGTCCCCACTAAATGTGACGTTCTTGTGCTAGATTCCACACATGGAGATCCTAGATTTGATTCTGTAGTTGACCCAGAAAGTGTAGAACGTCGATTTGTGGATATGATTGAAGATACCATTAAAAATGGAAAACCCGCCTGTATTCATGCCCATCGTGGAAGGTTACAATATGCAATGCATATTTTATCCAGAAAAATAAATCCCGATGTGAGTTTTCTATCCTCTGCAAGGGATATTAGCGCAGCAAGAGTCTATGACATATATGGTATGGAGATTCGTCCACTGGTAGATTATAATTCGTATGTAGGCAAGAAGATTGCAAATGGTACTTACCCATATCTTGAGTTCAGGCCAGATCTACATCTTACTGACAGAGAAGAGGCTGGAATGCGACGATTTTTTTTGATGGGTAGTCCAGGAGGGGGATCTGCGTTGATAGATCATGGAGATAATTCCGTTCATTTAGAATTTGATGATCACGCCAACTTTTCTTCAATTCTAAGGTATGTAGAAAAGGCCTCACCTGAAGTCGTAATTGTTGATAACTACCGAACTCCTCATGGTGAAACGCTTGCAGAAATTATAACTAAGACATTGAATATTCCATCAAAAGGTATGCCACAAGGCAATAGTTCTATCTGATTCATATGGATACATCATTATCGAAGTATCTTCAACAATTTGTTGAGGTTTCTTTAAAACATTGCAAGGAGGAATTAGATAAAAACGTAGAAAAATATCATACGTTAATTTATGTTCCAGTTTTAAAAGATGGCAAGTATTGCAAGACAGAACAACAAAAAGTAATAGACTATCTGTGGGTTGCCAATGAATCGGAACCAATTTTAAAAAAAATAACTCCAGCCACTACTTTCTATAATATCATCCTACATCTCATAAGTCATAAAATAAAAAATTTGGCAAAGGCTCAGTTCGGCGACGGTAATGCAATTAACCATGACAAATTAGCACAAGAAAAGGTCCTCGAATTTCTGGCAATATACATGACCAATTTTTCTACCAAATTCACAAAAGAAGAATTCCGTAAGATTTATCGAAAATTTGAAATGTATATTCAAGAAGATTTGTTTTCTATATTCTATTTTTCTCCTTTGCATAATTTTGATGGAGATATTATAAAAATGGAAATTGACCAAGACATGTGGATTAGAGAGATTACTGCAAAAGAATTTTCCGTGATTTCTGGCTTGATTGATGGCACAACAACAAAACCAGATCCACGTTTTACCCATCTAAGATATGTGATTGTAAAGAGAGTTACTAAGAAAACCGACCAAGATAATCTTAAAATTGCAAGAGAATCATTCAACAAAATTATCAGCTCTTTCAAAATCTTCAAACAAGGAGAAATCCAACTGGGAGGAATTTACTGGGTTAATTCCGAAAAATGGGATGTTGAAAATCCTAAAAAAATCACAACCGAATATCATAATCCATCAAATATGACGTATCTTATGACTTCCAAAGATCGCCTTCACTTTAAGAAATTTTATTCTCAATTTGAGCGGCTGGACCTAAGTAAAAAAGAAAACCTATTCCTAAAAGCTGCAATCAGACGATTTGATATTGCAATTGATCAGAGAAATTTTGAGGACAAAATAGTTGATTTCATGATTTGCTTGGAATCACTATTTTCTACTAAAGGCCCAGACATTTTACATAAAATGGCTTACAGAATAGCTTTACTCTTAGAAAAAGACTTTGAAAAACGTACTAAACTTCTAATCTTCATAAAGAAAAGTTATGAAATAAGAAGTCAAATTGTTCACGGTGACCCAGAACCCTTTAAGATAGGAAATAAATTTTACCAGCAGGAAGACATTTCATCCACCCTTGAAAGAATTACAAGAGATTCAATACATGCATTCCTAGAACTAGTAAATGAATATTCCAGTAAGGATTTGGTTCACGTTGATATGGATCTAGCTCTATTGGATGGAAAAATTTTGAAAAAACTGTATATGATTATAAGATGATCTATAAAAAATTCTTATTTTATAAAAATAAGCGGATTGAGGAATGATCAAATCTTAATGACTTCTTTGACATTTTATGGTGGTGTAAATGAGATTGGAGGAAACAAAATACTTCTTGAGGATAAAGGTACAAAAATCTTCCTTGATTTTGGCAAAGGCTTCTCTAGGCGTGAAAAATATTTTGAAGAATATCTTAAACCACGTTCATCAAATGGGATTTTGGATCTTCTTACAATGGGGCTAATTCCTGACATTGAAGGAGTATACCGAGATGATCTGATGGAAAAAGCTGGGAAAAAACTGGTTGCACCAGATATTGATGCAGTCCTTTTAACACACGCGCATGCAGACCATGTAGACTATATCTCATTTTTACATGAAAAAATTCCAATTCATATGGGTAGCACATGTCACATGCTACTACAAGCAATTCAGGATCGTTCAAGTAGCGACTTTGAAAGGGAGGTGTTGGAATACAAGCAGGTTCATTCGAAGAGAGGAGATCCTAAGATTCAACGAAAGATAAAAACCTTCAGGTCTGGAAAAAAATTCAAGATAGGCTCACTAGAGATTCATCCAATACACGTGGATCATTCAATACCGGGTGCTTACGGTTTCATCATCTATACTAGTGAAGGACCTGTTGTGTATACCGGAGATATTCGATTACATGGTATGAAACCTCAGATGACAGAAGAGTTTGTAAGAGAAGCAAAGGCTGCAAAACCAGTGGCGTTGCTATGTGAAGGGACAAGAATTACTGAAGAACCAACAAATGAAAGTGAAGAAAGAGTATACAATGAAAGTAGCAAATTAGTTTCAAGTACAAACAAGCTAATTTTTGCAGATTTTAATTTCAAGGACATAGACAGGGTAAGGACATTCTATGAAGTGGCAAAAGAAAGTGGTAGGAAACTGGTCGTGAAGATACGTGACTGTCACTACCTGAAACATTTGTCCAAAGATCCAAATCTGATGGTCCCAAATTATGATGATGAAAATGTTGTAATTTACAAGCCAAAATACAGATCTGGAACATATGCAAATAGCGACTATGTGGGGGATGACTCGTACTTTGCATCATTGCCTAATGCATTAACTGCAACAGAGATTGCTGCAAAACCTGACAAGTATCTATGTGCTCTAGGTTACTTCCAGTTTACATCACTAATAGACATCAAACCTGCCAAAGGAACTCCATACATCCATTCAGCAAGCGAACCATACAACGAAGAACAGGTGCTAAGCCAGGATAGGGTAAATAATTGGCTAGAGTTCTTTGACATGCAAAAATATCAAATTCATTGCTCTGGGCACGCAAAAGGTGAAGACCTGTTCCAGGTAGTAAAGGACATTGATGCTGAAATGCTATATCCAATTCATACCGAACATCCTACAGAATATGTCAAAGCAACAAGAAATATTACAATAGTTGAAGAAGGAAAACAATACAAATTGTAGGTGAGATGAAATGAAATTTGAACAATTTTGGTCAAAACTCTATTCTCTGGATGAAACGACTCTTCAGACATTAACTCAAAAGAAAGAATTTAAATCTACTTTTGATAAAAGATATGGCGTAGTCGAGATTATTCCGTCATCTACTACTCTACTAAGAACAATAACAAGAGATCAATTTCACAAAGTGTGGATAGTGTCTAAAGATGTAACCAAGCCGTTCAAGACAAGTCATTATGGCAAGATCACGCGTAATAGTTCATACATCATAGCAATAATGAAATATCTTCTGAATGGAGAAAAGTCTGAATGACAAATCACACAATATCCTTCACAGTCAATGGTACACCCCCTAAGAAAAGTACTGGACCTTTCTGGGGGAATAAAGACGTAAAAAACATCATTAATCTACGTAAAAAAGCATTAGAGGCTCGTAATGAATTAGAACTAGAAGGGCCTCTCAAAGGACCAGTAAAATTGGAATTAAAAGTTCACGCTGAAAATATTTTTAATCGTAAAGACACAAGTGATTATGTAGGAGATCTTGATTCTTTGATTGCAGGTGTAATGGAATCACTGCAGGCTGCACCTACTACAGATAAAACAATCAAAATTAATCCATTACTTAAAGAAAATAATGAGATTAATTGAGGCTTGGGCATAATTCCAAGCCATTTTGATCATAAAATAAAATCAAGCTGATAGAAAAAGCCAAGGATCTTCTCGCCTGATAATCACTGCTCACATGCCTACCAAGGGAAGATCCTTTAGCATGATACAATCGGAATCCTTCCTTATTGGCATTTTGCATCTGATACGTTTGCTATCGTTGTATAGAGATGATGACAAGAGGCGAGGCAGGCCATATGTCTACCCGACTACCGTGATACTGCGGTGCTATATCGTACGAATATGGATGAGGATACCGTCCAACAACTGCCTGCATTATTATTTTTCTGTTGACAGCACGTATAGCAGAAAGGTGATGAGGGCATGCGGCCTGAAGATGCTGCCAGACAGGAGGACGTTTGACCGCAGGTTCAAGGTGCTGCCCATTGGAGATATCATATCTGCGATGGGACGGAGATTTGCAGCAGAGAATCTGGTAGACCCGGACATCGTAGCGGTTGACAGCAGCCTGGTAACTGCAAGAGGGCCCATGTGGCACTGGAACCACATCAGGAAGGGAATCATACCGCGCCCGGGCATAGACACTGACGCCAGGTGGGGGTTTGCAAGGACCAAGGGGTGGATATTTGGATACAAGATGCACATGGTGTCCTCCACAGGCAAACTTGTGGTGCCACTTTCTGCAGAGATCACGCCAGCAAACATACATGACAACCTGCAGTACCGGGAACTAGTAGGGTGCCTGCCGGAGACGGTACGTTATGTTGCAGGCGACCTTGGATACCGCGATTACAAACTGCACGACTATTCACGGCAGCGTGGGATTGTACTTGTGTGTCCCATACGGAGATTCCGTCATACAAAGAAGAAGAGGCTTGAGCTGATACGATTTTACAGATCAAGGAAGGACCAGAAAATATATCGCACACGGCGAGTCTCAATCGAACCGCTGTTTGACTGCGTCAAGGAAACATTTTGTGTATCTGTTGTCCCTGTGCGCGGATTTGAGAGCGTATCGTCGTATCTGCTTGCGTGTGTATTTGCGTACCAGGTGGCAGTATACTATAACTGTGTCACGGGCAGTGACAGGCCAAGATGTGTCAGATACATGCTCGGAAACTAGCCGTTATTTTTTAATTGAATTATGCCCAAGCCTCGATTAATTACAAAAATCCTTTGATCCTCGAGGACGATGCTCAAGTAGTTTCAATAAATGCAAAGAAAATCCAAAGTAAAATGTCATATTATGTTCTAACAATCTCATCAGAAGAATAATGAGTAATTGTAGATTTTGTAACATAAAGGAAGGAATCCAGTATGAAGCAGATACTGCTTTTGCCATTTTAGACAAGTATCCTGTAACAAAATACCACACTTTGATAATTCCAAAAAGACATGTGGAATCATACTTTGAATTGGCAGATGTAGAACACATGGATTGTATCAATTTGATAAATGTCATTAAGGTTGTATTGTGTAAACTAGATGATACCATAACTGGCTTCAACGTAGGAGCAAATGTTGGAAAGGATGCTGGGCAAACTGTATTTCATTGTCATATTCATTTAATCCCAAGAAGGAAAAATGACACAGAAAATCCTGGTGGAGGAATAAGACGAGTTATTTCAAAAAGGGGAGATTGGAAAAAAATTTGAACCTTTAACATTTTCGGATAGGCAATGGATCCAGAGTGTTAATATCTGAGTTATTTTAGTTTCATTTATGCCTCTATTTACTTCACTTCCAAAGAGTGCCAATGAATTATTTCAAGGAGATTTCATATACAAAGTTCCCAAGAATCAAAGGGAATATAGCTGGACCTCTGATCAAATAAATCAATTTTGGGTAGACATCGTAGAATACACAAAAAATATTGGCGAATATTTTATTGGACCCATGGTATTTGTACATAAAGAAAAAGAAGATCTATACACGATTGTAGATGGCCAACAAAGACTAGCAACTATTGCAATATTGATTGCAGTAATTCGGGATATTTTTCATGAGATCGGTGATGATGGACTCAAAACAAGATGTGATCAAAAAATTCGAAAGCAGGGGTTACGACCAAGTGATGATACACCTAGAATAGAACTAAGTCAAAGAAATGATCAATTCTTTAAGAAATTAGTATATGGAATAGATAAACCGATAGTTAAAATCAAAGATTTTAGAAAAATAGCAATTGGTGGAAACAAAAAACTTCTTTTAGCTTACGAAACATTTCATTATGAAATCACTAAAATAATTAAAGGAAAGAAAAAAAATCAAGAATTAATTATCTTCCTAGATAACATACTAAAATCACTTAATGTGATAAATATCAGTGTAGAAGATGAAGAAATAGCTTTTCAGATTTTTGAAACTTTGAATGAACGAGGTGCAAGATTGACTGCTGCGGATTTAGTTAAGAATTTTGTCCTAGCAAGATCTGGAAACCTTGATACAACATATGATTCTTGGGAGAACACATTTCGTTTCTTAGGTGATGCCAATCCAAGTGATTTTCTACGATATTACTGGTGGGCAAGAAAGGGATATTGCGAGAAAAAAAAATTATATCATGAAATACGAAATACCATAAAGACTGCTTCTGATGTAGAACAAATGACTAATCAATTATCAGTAGATTCGATTACTTACAAGGCATTACTGAATCCGAAAGTAAGACGAAATTTTTGGTTTAACGACGACCAAATTGTGGACTATTTAGAAGAATTATTGATTCTAAGAGCAGATGCACCAATACCATTACTAATACTTGGAATGGAAATGGCAAATAACAAATCTGAATTTAAGGAACTTGTTAGATTATGCACATCATTTTTCTTTAGAACAAAAACTATAGAGGATGAACACGCAGGCCCAATTAATGAGTTGATTTCTAAAACTATTTGTGAGAAAATTAGAAATAAAAATAAACTGGATTTAAACATGATAAAAAAACAATTAGGAAAACTTTGTCCAAGCAATGGAGAATTTGAGACTAAATTCTCTTCAGCTGTAATAGGTGATTCCAGAATTGCAACGCATGTTTTGAGAAAGATAAATGATTATAAAAGAAACCAAAATTCAAAAGGGCCCACATCTGAATTGGAAGTGAAAAAAAATGTAGAGTTAGAACATATTCTACCTCAAGAACCAGATACCGAATGGAAAAAGTTTATGAAAAAACAAAACCCGCCAATCATAAAAGATGAAATTGTGGATCGAATAGGAAATCTCACATTGCTTTTACCACCATATAACAAACAAGCTAGTAATCACTTCTTTGACAAGAAGGTAAGCCAAGTTTACAGCATATCCGAAATTGATATAACAAAAGATCTAAGTAATAATACAGAATACCATCAGTGGGATATTTCTTCAATTAATAAGAGGCAGAACGAGTTTGCAAAAATAGCAAGTAAAATCTGGGCTTTCTAATCAGTACAATATGGATTTTTTTCTAATTCAAAAAAGGAAAATGATGTAGAATGAGAATAATGGATATTTCGGGCAAGATATTTCTTCTAGTCACAATAATTACGCTTAATACAATTTAGGGTCCTGTTAATTTATAGTGACCCGCTCACACTGTATTCAACAACTCTTTTTTCATCTTTAGCAGGATCTGCTCTGGCATTGCTTGATCTTCTTCTGGGCCTCATAAAACGAGCAAGGCCTCCACTCTCTGTCAAGGATTGCCCGTTGTCAATAGCTCCTCGATGCTGATGTATCCACACTCGGCAAAGTTGTGGTCGTTGAGGTTTGCGTACTCAAACACAGGGTTCTCTTTTCTATCAAGCTCTGAGATGAGCCAGTAAAGTCAATCTGCGGAATCGCCCACTTTTGATAAATTATCTTTTCTTCAAGCGGTATCCCGTCCGTTTCATACAATCTTGGTATATTGTAGACCAAATTCTTTAGATTGCTACATGATAATTACTAATAAACAGCAAAGTAACATTTTCATCTAAAATTATTAAGAAGCCAAAAATTGTACACGTACACTAGAACAAGGCTATTCTATCTTGGAAATACATTTCTGTAAAATAAAATGGCAGAAAAACCTGCAAGCATGACAGGTACTGCAAGCGAAAACTCGGGCACCGTCGCGTCAAAGACCTTGTCCTGGGTAAGCACAAAGCCGTTTACCTTGGCACTTGCAGTTATGCCAAACTTGCCTGACGTTGCAGTTGGCGGGATCTTGAACTGGATTGCAAAGTTTCCGCCCTGGTCTGCCTGTACAGTCCTGATCAGGATCAAATTATTATCAGAGTCCTTGACCTGCAGTGCCACAAGTGCACCAGGCCCGCCTGATACGACACCCTGCAATTGGACAGTATCCCCAGGGGAATAGTGGTCTTTATTTGTAGTCATTGTGATTGACTGGTCCTCCTGGGCAAGGCACGGTAAAATTTGGGAGGATGCCACCGCAAGTGCTGCCAGTGCCACCAGCACTATTTTACGAGAGCCCGACAAAGTATGACAGTTCATTTGATTTTGACGTTCCTCCCTTGTCAGGCCAGTCGGTAAATATGTTGGCATAGACGCTTGCAAGCCCTGGTGCAGACGTGGGGGGCACATAGTACGGCAGGACCACCTCTGACTGGCCGGGGCTGAGCGTATACTGGGCAGATGCCGTACCAAGGCTGCTGACGTCCGAGTCAAAGAGGTTTATCGTAACAAGGGACTGGGAGGGGAGGGCCGAGTCAAGCACCACCTTGACGTATCCTGTCTGGCCCCTCTGGAGAAGTGATACAGGGCTGCCGTACTGGTCTGTTGCCTGGACTGATACTATTGCAACTCCGCCAGGCCCAGTCAAGTTGCCCTGTATCTCTGAGAGGCACTGGCTTGTCCCGTTGACAGTTGGCAGCCTGCCGCTGCTGTCAAAGCACGACTGGACCCTGCTGTCTGCAAGCCCGTATGCAATGTTAAGTTCCGTGTTGAGGCTGACCATCTGGACGTGATTTATAGTGGCATACCTGTTGAATGTGGCAAGTGCCTGCCCAAGGCTTCCGCCGCTGTCCAGCACATTCTCCATTGCAGTGTTTGCAGCCCCAAGCCTCTGCTTCATAAAGTTGTACTCGTCCTGGAATACAGGCCTTGCCCTTGCATCGTCTACCGTATTGAGGAACCCTGCATATGCCGCATCGGATGTGGTATTGGCAGTCTGCTGCGCAAGCGTTGCCAAGTCCTGCTTCAGCTGGCCTGCTGCTGCCTGCCTCTGCTTTAGTACAAGCTGCGCGTCAAGCTTGGCAGCAGTCTCGTTTCCAAGTATGTTTGCAACCT
>JAJPEA010000139.1 GCA_023252335.1 Nitrosotalea sp. | reverse complement strand
AGCAAACTATTAATGTGCAAAATGGGAAGAATTTTTCATGCAGAAAGCAACTCTTAGTGATGAAGCACCAAAGATTTTTGCAGATTTAAGAGAAGTAGAGATTACAAGAGCAATTGCAAACGAGTTTCATTCAGTATTAATTGACAGATCAGACAGCGATGTTATTATCATCGGCGCAGGTCCTGCAGGACTTACTGCAAGCAGAGAATTATCATTGATGGGATTTAAGGTACTAGTAATTGAGCAGAACAACTATCTAGGTGGAGGTTATTGGCTAGGAGGTTACATGATGAACCCAGTAACAGTTCGAGCCCCAGCACAAAAGATATGGGATGAACTAGGAGTTCCATACAAAAAGATCTCAGAAGGACTCTACCTAACACCAGGACCGCATGCAGTATCAAAATTGATTGCAGCTGCATGTGATGCAGGAGTCAAGTTTTTGCAATTAACCAAGTTTGATGATCTAGTCTTGAAGAATGGTCGTGTCTCAGGAATTGTAGTAAACTGGATGCCAGTATCTGCACTTCCAAGAAACATAACATGTGTAGACCCAATTGCACTAGAATCAAAAATGGTAATTGACGCATCAGGCCACGATTCTGTTGCAGTAAAAAGACTAGTAGATAGAAAACTAGTAGAATGGAAAGGAATGGATCCAATGTGGATAGACGATGGTGAGAACCGAGTTGTCTACAAGACAGGTGAAGTATATCCAGGACTGGTAATTTCCGGCATGTCTGTAACTGAAACATATGGCCTAGCAAGAATGGGTCCAACATACGGCTCCATGTTATTATCAGGCAAAAAGGCAGCAGAGGTAACTGCTGCAAAACTAAAAGAACTAAGAAGATAAATCAATTCGATTTTTAAAGTACTTGATGAGAATATCTAAAATTTTTGTCTATGATGAATCGTCAGTTCCTGAAATCAAGATAGACGAGCTGTCCAAGTTTTTGCAAAAAACATTATGCATACCAGTAGAAGTGCGAGAAAATTTCTTTTCCCATTTCAAGTCTGACAAGAACACTGCATACAGTTTGGCATCATCTCGTGTCTTCAATCCATACATTCCATTTGAGAAACATGTCCCAACAGAGGAAGAGATTGATTTTGAAGAAAAATCATTTGAGAACAATTCCAATTCCAATATAATTTTGTATGATGGTTTTGAGCTGCAAAAAATCATACAGGATATTATTCCAGAAGAGGAATTGTCAAGTGGAATATTTCATCTTGTCTTTACCACAAGACTAGGATGCACATACGATTATGATGATTACAGGTATCATGGAAGAGCAGTAATTTGCTCAAATCCATCAGTCATCTCAACTACTGGGATAATAGAAGCACCTGCCAAGCCTCGCGAGTATTATCTGAGCATGCATCAAACCATATCACAAGGCCTCAATCTTGATGCATTAAAGGAACAGTTCCAAGGCAGGTTTCTAGAGTATCATGACAAGAATCTGGCTCAAGTTGTACGAGGATATGCACTCCAGGCAATTTTCTATTATACCACGGCAGATCCATTTTGTGATTCCAAGGAATGTATCCTGTATAACGCACACTGGCAAGAAGATCTGATCCATTCCCAAATGCAATCAGGAAAACTGTGTGGGCATCATCAGAAAATTCTCGAGTCTATGAAAGCCTGAATAATTTAAATATGAACTTCAACGAGTTTGACTTGTGCAAGCAGAAATAAGATCAGACAATAAAAAACCAGAGACTAGAAAAAAGTTTGATGTAATAATTATCGGTGCAGGCCCTGCAGGATATACTGCTGCAATTTACACATCACGTGCAAAACGCGAGACATTAATCATATCAGGAATTCTCCCAGGGGGCCAGCTGATGCTTACAACAGAGGTTGAAAATTTTCCAGGCTTTGCAAAAGGAATCATGGGTCCTGAGCTAATGACAACAATGAGAGAACAGGCAGAGCGAATGGGAACCACAATCATTGATGATGAAGTAGTAAATGTTGATTTTAGACACAAGCCGTTTAAGATACTGACATACTCTGAAGAGTATGAAGCAGATGCAGTAATCATTGCAACAGGTGCAACTCCAAGAAAGATTGGTGCAAAAGGAGAACAGGAATTTAGCGCACGGGGGGTATCATACTGTGCAACATGTGACGGACCATTTTTCAAAAATCAAGATATTGTAGTTGCAGGCGGAGGGGATTCTGCCATGGAAGAAGCTATTTTTCTGACTAAATTTGCAAACAAGGTTCATGTCATACACAGAAAAGACAAGCTTCGTGCAAGCAAGGTTATGCAGGACAGGGCTTTTGAAAACCAAAAGATCCAATTCCACTGGAATACTGTAATTGAAGAGATAAAGGGAAATCAAAAAGTAAACCAGATTACAGTAAAGGACACTTCAACAAATGCGGTAAAAACACTCGAAGTTGGTGGACTGTTTGTTGCAATAGGACACGAGCCAAATACAAAACTATTCCAGGGGCAGATTGACTTTGATGCAAATGGCTACATTGCACTAAAGAATCACACCCAGACAAATGTAGAAGGAGTGTTTGCAGCAGGAGATGTACATGACCACAGATACAGACAAGCAATTACTGCAGCGGCATTTGGGTGCATGGCTGCAATTGATGTAGACAAGTATCTTGCAGAACGCAAATAATCATAATTTTTCTGACATTTTTGTTCCCACAATGATCAACTTGGTGTAGGATAGTCAAAAGAATTTTTTGTAAACTTAAGACACTTGTACATCCATGAACTAGTACATGATTCCATCCTGTTTTGACATAAAACAATAATACTAATTTGTTTGAATGAAATAAAAATAGAAAAGGATCTTAAAAGTTATCTATAACTTGATGAATAATTATCATGTTGAGAAATTTTATAATATTTTCAACCCTATTCGTGCTAGTATTACTCACATTTGGTTCCCAGGCAATGGCATTAACTCAAGATAGCCAAAACATATTGAACAGGTATCATAATTTTATCCAGTCAGGATTTTCACCTGCAACATCTCATATTTATTCTCCAAACTCAGAGCCATC
>JAJPEA010000045.1 GCA_023252335.1 Nitrosotalea sp. | reverse complement strand
AGTGGATCTATCAACTTTGTATCCAGTTATTGCAGAGCCACCATTATTTGATGGAGCAGTCCAGGATAGATTAATCTGTGATGAAGAAGCTACAGATGTAGCCAAGTTTGTCGGAGACTGTGGAATAGTAGTTGACGAGCTCGTATCCAAGTCTGCTACCAGAGTACCAAAGTAAGGAGGAATTGTATCGTATGGGTTTGGTAGATTGTCATTTGTTATGTAAATATAGCCTACATATTTTGATGCACTTGCAAGAAAACTAGTAGATAGCGAACTCATACCAAATGCAATCATGGAAAAGTTACTCTTGGCATAGCTTGTGTGCCAACCCTCAAGTGCAGAAAGTGGTGGCAGTCCAGGGTTTTCATATATCATAAGGTTGTCAACTGTTCCAACAAAGCTTGATATGGTATCAGTTCCAGGATTTCCAACAGTCATGGAATAACCCTGAGATTTAGCATATTGATTTACAGTAGAATAGAAATTTTCGTCTCCTGCTACATTTGACATTTCATCAAAGAATATACCATCAACATTATAGAGGCTCTTCCAAGTGTCAATGTCAGATTCTACTGCACTTGTACCCCTTGATGTATAACCTGTTGCATCATAGCCTATTACTATGACACCTGCTGCGTGTAGTTCTTGTATTCCTGACACATAATTGGCGTCACGTGAACTTCCAGGTCCATTATTTGGATTAATTATTGCAACAATTGGTACAGATGGATGTGCAATCTTTGCTTGTGCTACAGTATCCCAGGTAGTGTCTGGATATGTATACAGTGCAACCATTACTCCTGTTTGGGATGCAGCCGATGCAGGATGTGTTGCAAATGAAAATGATGAGCAGATAATTACTAGAGCTAAAATGCCCCCGACAAATCTTCTATTTTGTTGTCGTGTCATTACAGTCTAGAACAATCTTCTAGAGTATAAAAAAAGTCCGAACAATAGATATGTAGTTAAACTCCAGTTTAGATGCAAACATAGAAGATTATACCTGAACAAAATTATGAATTATTTATGAGAATGTAAATAAATCAAGAATTACAACCAAACTTATGAATGCAAATGTTCTTGTCACCGCATCTGGCGGAATTGTCGCACAAGGAATTATAAAATGTCTAAAACTTGCAAATAAACAAGGAAAATCCGGTACAAATTACAAGATCTTTGCAACAGATATAAATGCAAAAGCTCCTGGTTTGTACCGTTCAAATATAGGAATTTTGGTCCCGCCTGTTACATCTGTAAACTACTATAAAACAATCATCAAAACATGTATTGAGCAAAAAATAAAGGCTGTATTCATAGGATCTGACGAAGAGCTTTTGCCTTTGACCACGGCAAAACGCGAGATAGAAGACAAGACAGGAGCCATAGTCATAGCAAATCCTATAGAAACCATATCAAACGCAGGTGACAAATGGAAGACATTCCAGTTTTTAAATGAAAATGGCTTGCCTTGTGCAGATTCCTCGCTTTTACAAGGCCAAGAAAAGTTTCTTGACAAATACAAATTTCCAGTAGTGATAAAGCCAAGAGAAGGCCACGGTTCTTTGCATTTTTACATAGTACACAACAGCAAAGAACTGGACAATGCAGCAAATGCAATCCGAAATGCAGGATGGAGACCTTTGTTACAAGAATATCTCAAAGGTGATGATTCGGAATTTACTACAGGTGTTACAGTAAGCCAAGATGGAAAGGTAATGTCTTCTATTTCAATTAATAAATTTCTAAAAGGAGGACAGACTTACAAAGCATTCATAGACAATTACAAAATTGTTCGCAAGTCTGCAGAACAAGTGGCAATAAAGATAGGAGCTAGGGGAGCCATAAACATTCAAGCAAAAATGGTAAATGGAAAACCAAAAATATTTGAAATTAATGCACGATTCTCTGCAACAGTTCCACTTAGAGCAATTGCTGGAATAAATGAACCAGACATTGTATTTCGCAATCTGGTACTAGGCGAAAATATCAAAATGAAAGAATACAGAAAACTAGTATGTATGAGATATTGGAATGAGGTATACGTACCATATTCAACATATAAAAAAGTTGAACGTGAAAAGAAAGTACGACATTCAGATGCGTTTATTCCAGATTATTTCTAGTTTTAAAATATATTTTATTAAATCAATCTTGCAAATATTATACTGCCTGCATTTTTCATCACTTTGCGTGCGTGAATTGTTGATACAATGGATAAAAATACCGTTGCAGCAAGATATGCAAAGATTAGATTTGTAAATCCAGACGGGACCAACAACATTCCACCAAATACAACAATTGATGCAGATATAATTACAATGATTGCAAGTGATTTAATTTTATTTGTAAGCATCAAAAATAAACCGTTGGCAGTAAAAATAGACAAGAAGACATTGGCGACAGAAGCAATTTGAAGTACATGTATACTAGTTAATGATAATCCCACATTTGACATCAAGTATGGCGTCATAAGATTAAGAACACATGCAGTTGTAACAGATGAAAGTATAGTAATCAAAAATATCTTTCTATACGTTTTTTGCATATACTTGTTTATCTCACCTGCTTGTGAAACCTTGATCTTTATGCTAACGTTATTCATGTGCATGTGAATTGGCTCCATCAAGACATATTGGATTATAGAGGCAGGAAGTAAAACAACCAAAGCCATGTCTGCGCCTGAGTGATATACTGAATTGAAGGCCATTGGCAACCCAAGGTCACCTTTTAGGACCAAGGGGTTGTAAATCCATGACAAAACCCTGTCTGCAAACATGGTAACAAGATAAAACGTACCATAAAGTGAGTATGATGTTACCTCCCAGAGCTGAACACTAAATCTTGATTTTATGGTTTTGTCTGTCCTGCTTATTGGTTGGTAAAAATGAGGAGCCCCCACAGTTACAGTTGATGAATTCATTTTTAGCAGCTTGTAGTGTTGATAAATCGAAAAGATGGACAGTATGGCAAAAGCAGTCACCAGTCCAACAAAGTATCTTGTAACATTATCAAGAATTATTGAATTTGCAAAGTAATACACAGATAGCAGTGATGCAAATGCAGCAGTGTATGCAGTAATCAAATGTTTTAATTTTTTAAGTGCATAAATTATCATATAGCTTGCACGATGTAACGATACTGTAACTGTACTGATTGCCATTATAGCAACAAGACTTGGAGGAATGTGTATCATGTATCCAATTACAAAGAGTCCAGCTATAGATGCAGTCAACACTACACCCACAAGACCATAGGTGCGTTTTTGTAATCGTTTTATTTCTCCCATGTTGGTTTGTGCATTATAAAACAAAAATAGTCTATTGAAAACTTGAAGTGTTCCTTCTGTTATGACAAGTCCAAGAAAAACTCCACTTACAAAAGCAGTAGTGATTTGTATTGGCAGTCCCCACGCCATCCACAATGATACACCTGTGATAAACAATAGTGCAAGAGATCCAAGCCATGGAAATATCATTCCTATTCCTTCTGCAATTCTTTTTGGTATGCTTGGAATCTTCATTGTAAAAGACTCTATAAACAGATCTTTGCTTTTCCCTCTTGTTTCATACATGTCAAGAAAACCATAGATGTGATTTGCAAGTGCATGAAAGTCTGCAAACCCATAGTGTTGCAAAGTTTCTTTCCTATAACCAAGACACTCTAGCAATACCACAATGTCTGCAGTATTGTTCACATTAGGTTGTACTTCAATAATAGAGCGTGCAACCATTTGTGCAAACATTCTAGATTCTCTTGATTCGGTTTGTTGTGTTTCTGAAAGCAATTTTTTTACCTCAGGTTTTACGTGACAATCTCAGTCACTAGTTTTGATTTGATATGCTTGACAACATCTGTTAGACCCTCAGAAATGGTAACTTTTGGTGCAAATCCAAGCTCGTTGACTATTTTATCAGCATCAGCCAAGCCAAACTTGACATCACCTGGTCTTGGAGGCCCAAATTTATGAGGTATATGACTAGTATTTGTTACAGATTTTAGAGTCATTAATAATTCCAATATGCTAGTCGAGTTGCCTGTTGCCACATTGAATACCTTTCCTGCTGCATTTTTGGATTCCATGCCAAGCATGTTTGCCTGCACGATATCTTTGACATTTACAAAATCACGTGTCTGTAGACCATCTCCAAATATGGTAGGCGTTTGGTTGCTCATCAATTGATTTATGAAGATTGTAATCACGCCGCTATAGTCATTTAGTTTTTGTCGTGCACCAAACACGTTAAAGTATCGCAATGCCACAGTCTCCAACCCATATGTTTGGTAATACGCACTAAGATAATCTTCTACAGCAAGTTTTGTTGCACCATATGGAGAATATGGCCTGCAGATCTGTTCCTCAGATGCGCGTCCCTTGATTACACCATACACTGCAGCAGATGATGCAAACACCAGTCTTCGTATTTTTTTTGCAACACAGAAATTCATTATTTCAAGTGACATGTTCACATTAACATCATGTACTACCATCGGCTCTGTGATTGAGCGAGTTATGCTTGCAATAGCAGCTTCATGGAATACAACATCAATGTCAGAAACATCAGCTAGTAATGTTCCAATGTTTCTTGCATCGTCAACGATTACATGTAGTAAATGATTACCATTATGTTGATGCAAGTTGTCAAGTGAGCCAGTACTGAGATTGTCTATTACAAATGTCTCAATTTTTCTGTTGAGCAATTCATCTACAATGTGACTTCCAATAAATCCCGCTCCACCAGTGACTATGGCTCTAGTCATTGAGCAAGTGCCTCCTCAAGTTTTTTGTTATTATCGTCTACATGAGATACGGTGAGATTTTCATATTCTTTCTTAAAGCTGTCTACACATTTTTGCAATGTAAATTCAGCGTGGACTTTTTTTATGGCGGCTTGCTCAAATTGTTGTCTAAGGTTGTCATCTTTTAGCAATTTTACCATGCCTTGTGCAAGATCGTGTGGTCTTCTGCTTCTCACAAGTAGTCCACATCCCTCTAATGCTTCCCTTACACCTCCAACATCAGATGCAATCACAGCTTTGCCACAAGCCATTGCCTCAATTATCGTAAACGGAAATCCTTCGGTAATACTGCTAATTGCAATAATGTCTGCTTGATTGTATACTTTTTCAGGTTCTTTTGTTCCTCCCATGAATTTTATATTGTCTTCAAGTTGTAGTTCTTTTACAGTTTTGAGACATCGCAATGAGTAATCAAGATCACTTGAAGTTCCATAAATCAGACATTGAATGTCTGGAATCTGCATTTTTGCATATCCTATGGCCTGAATTAGGCACACAATATCCTTGAAAACATCCACTCTTGCCACAGTAACAACAGTAGGCCTGTTGCTTTCCTTTGCAACTTGCATGGGCTTGAATCGTGATGTGTTGACACCATTGTAGATAACCTTTATTTTTGCAGGGTCAGCCCCTAGACTTTTTTCCCAGTTTTTGTTTGCTTCACAAACAGGAGTAATAACATCAGCAATAGAATATACTGCTCGGACAACATTGTGTGAGAAAACCTTCCAAAAGATCTTGGATGGTTCGTCAAACAAATATGCGTTATAATACAACAACAGTTCCCTAAACGCTACACCATGTTCTGTAATTATTACAGGACAGTTGCTCTCCTTCTTTGCATATACTGCAACTAGTGACGGAAGCCATGCAAGCGAACAATGTATGATGTCTACTTTTGGTACCTTGATTGAAAAAAGTTGTATGTTTCTTTGTATTAATTGAAATGCCGTAAGGGCTTCCTTGAAAGTCATGCTACTATAGATCGGCTCTTTGTTGAGACACTCGATGAAAATATCCCATGTCAGCGGAGTCTCTAGACATTTTTTTGCATCATACTTGACAAGCAGATCATGTAGTTTGATGACAGATTCTGTTAGAACACTAGTATTGCAACGATCAGAGAGTACAGATCTAATAAATTCAGTATACAAAGGAATGAATTGTTCTTTTATTACTTTGTTGGTAGTTTTGAGAATCCTTGCCTGGAGATTATCATCTCGTTTACAAAATTCTTCGTATCGTGTAGCGCCAAAAATTGGAACTTCGATTACAGTTTTGACATGTTTTGGGATACTGTAGATACCATTACTATTGGGATTTGATAGTTCATTGATTACTGCAAATTCATATTCAGGCATGGAATCTATCAATGTCTTTGTCCAAGTATAGACTCCTCCTGTTGCAAAATTTGGATAACAATCCCAGTTTATTATCAAAACTTTTTTCATATCTTCTCCTCTGAAATTTTATCCAAGATACGTCGAAAGACATGCGGATTTGATTTGTTATCAGCAGGCATCAGATCATTGAGAAAGTTTTTGATAGCATTATCAACATCTGCAGATACTTGCATGTTTGTTCCATGGGTACCGGAATCTGATATGGCATCCGTTTTTCTTATTCTCAGGGATTCCATTGCCTCCTTTTCTCCAAAAAATGGATTTATTTTTCTTGAAAGAGATACATATTTCTCATAGGTATGTTGAGCCTTGTTGTTTTCACATGCCAAGTTAAAGTACTCGTATGCTTCTTCATATGACCAGAGTGCTTCTCTTACCGAATTTCCAATCACATTTTCAGCATTTTTTTCATATAAAGAGGCGGTTTGCAGATACAGTTGGCGTGCCCCAGCCAGGTTACCAACTAGAATAAGACAGTTTGCAGCACACGAGCAGCTAAGTGCAGCTCTAACAAGTGAGTTTTGCTTTACACATTCTCCCGAGTCCTTTAAATAAAAAAGAAAGGCCTTGAGATAATCCCCTCCGTCTTCCATCTTTATGGCGTTGAGCCACAGATTAGATTCATTAGTAATCCTATCCATCCAAGTCTCTAGTTTTTTCAATTCAAATGAACTTTAGTCTCGTATTTTTTAAGGTATAAGTAAATTTCTACGTGTAAAATCGTGTAGTGAAAAGTTCTAGAGTAACCTAGTGAGAGACTCTTCGCTAATGCATTTAAGATTTAAAAAGATTAGAAGACAAGATGTGCTCCATCATAGGCTATCTAGGCGATATTTCAGCAACAAAAATTCTTGTGAGCGGATTAAAGCGCATGGAGTACAGGGGGTATGACAGTGCAGGTGTGGCAACTTTTGCAGACAGTCAGATTCGAGTTAAAAAAGGCGTTGGTAGGGTAGAGCAAGTAAACATTAGCACAAATCTGCAAACACTACCAGGCAACATAGGAATAGGACATACCAGATGGGCAACCCATGGAGGAGTCAATGAAACAAATGCACATCCGCATCTGTCAAGTTCAGGACAGATTGCAATTGTACATAATGGAATAATTGACAACTATAAAGAACTAAAAGAGATCCTTCAAAATCGAAAATATTTTTTCAAAAGCGAGACAGATAGTGAAATCATTGCAAATCTTTTACAATATCATTATGATACCACAAAAGACATTAGACTATCAATCATCAAGACAGTTAACGAATTAAAAGGAGATTATTCGTTTGTTGCAGTCTTCCCAGACGGTACACTTGGGGCTGCCAGATTCCACGAGCCACTCATAGTTGGTGTAGGAAAAAACGGATATTTCATATCCAGTGATGTTTTAGGATTCATAGAGCATGCAGATGATGTAATTTATCCAGACAATGGCGAAATTGTCATAGTAAATTTCAATGGCATTGAATTGTTTGATTTTACAGGCATGCCAGTAAGACACCAAATTACAAAGATATCAAAGGAATTTGCAGATGCATATAAAGGCGATTATGCACACTTTACACTAAAAGAGATTTTTGAGCAGCCCCTCACAGTATTGCGCGCAGGAGAAAACACACGGAAAGAACTAGAATCATTTGCAAATGCCATAAAAGATGCAAAGCAACTGTACATCACAGGAAGCGGGACAAGCTACAATGCAGCGCTTGTTGCAAAGCACCTATTCCTAAAATATGGCAAAAAAAAGATAGAGACAATAATTTCTAGTGAAGCACGCTTTTATCCTGACTATTTTGACAAACAATCAGTCCTAATAGCTCTATCTCAAAGCGGAGAGAGCGCAGATGTGATAGAAGCAGTCAAGATTGCAAAAAATAATGGCAGTAGCATATTTTCAATCATAAATTCAATGACCTCCTCTCTTGCACAAATTTCTTCAATTTCTGTTGGACTAAATTGTGGTCCCGAGATAGGTGTAGCCGCAACCAAAAGTTTCACATCACAATTGTCTGTAATATACAAAATTGCAGATATGATCTGCGATACACAAATAGAATTTGATCTACAGAAAATATCTTCATCCATGAACAAAGTTCTGGGATCACATTTAGAGATTCAAAAAGTAGCAAGAGACATCAAACATGCTTCAGACATTTACATAATTGGAAGAGGAATACACTATCCAATTGCGTTAGAGGCAGCATTAAAGTTAAAAGAATTGACATACATCCACGCAGAAGGATTACCAGGTGGAGAGCTAAAACATGGGCCGCTGGCCCTAATGGATTCAAATTCTTTTGTAATTGCTGTAAACCCTAATGATTCTACATATATGGATACACTTACTTCTGCAAGAGAAATTAAAGCAAGAGGAGCAAAGATAATAGGAATTTCTGACATTCCAAGTGATGTTTACAATTACTGGATTGAGATACCAAAAACCAACGAGTCATCATATCCATTTGTTGAGATAATACCAATACAGATTCTTGCATATTATGCAGCGTTAGAAAAGGATACAGACCCCGACTATCCAAGAAATTTGGCAAAGTCAGTCACAGTCAAATAAATAGAATTCTAGTAGTACACCAATCTTATAGAAGATTTTAAGCAAATCAAGATAACTCGGGGCTGCAAAGATATGTATGATGTTCAACACACTACACATCCCAGAAAGATATAGCATCTCAGAGTCATGCAAAAAAGTAGTCGTACATAATTTCATAGGAGGTGAAAGTTATTCATTCAGTTCATGATTCTTCTCACATGGAACATACAAGCTTCCACAGTCCCACATGCGTGGCATGTAAAAAGACCATACACTTTGACACCGGCGATACAATTTACGGTAGCAAGTGGTATCATAGTGCATGTTGGAGTGTAGCAGAGAAGGAACGCCAAATTCTTTGTCAAAACTAGAACAAACATCCCATAAGGCAATAACGCCTTACAATATTTACTTTATTCGATATTGTCATATATTAGTCAGTTAGATAATAACAATCAATGTCCTATTTACCATACATTAAATCGGATTTTACAGATGGACAAATTCCTGATGAACTAGTAAATTTTCTCAAACAAGAAACTTACTCGTTAATAATAAAGGGATATGCAGGAACAGGTAAAACCACTCTAGCGCTTACAATTTTACACGAATTACAAATCAAAACAAATTGTTTGTACATATCAACTAGAATATCCCCAGAGCAATTGTTTCAATATTATCCATGGCTTGGAGAATCTTTTATCAATTCAAGAAAAACTAAACTAACCGATGCAGCACATTCAGAAGACGGTTCCCTTGTTTTTGTCGATGCAAGACTTGATGAACCAGGTTCGCTTTTTGAGCGAATAACAAATGAATTGATGGATGTCAAGGCACCAACAATAATTATTGATACATGGGATGCAATAGGATTTTTCATGGACCGTGAAGCATTGATGAATAATGCACGAGTATTGCAAACATGGAGAGAGAGGGCTGGTGCAAAACTAATTTTCGTAACAGAGTCTCCAGAAGATCACACATTTGATTTCCTGGCAGATGGAGTAATAGAGCTAAAACAAGGATATCATAATAACAGAAAGGTTAGAGAGATCTTTTTATCAAAACTGCGAGGAGTTCGGGTAAACAGACCATCATACATCTTCTCTCTAAATGACGGAATATTTCGAAGTTATGGGCATTACAGACCAAGAGAATTTGCCAACATGGCAATTTCAAAAAATCATATCAAGTCAGTAGATCAAAGTATTGCAAAAAACTCACACATTCCATCAGGGTACAGAGAGTTAGACGAACTATTTGAGGGAGGCTTGACAAGTAATGGAATCATAACTTTGGAACTTGATGCTCATGTAAACACACAGGTTGTTATGGCATTTCTTAACAAGATAATTGCAAGTTTCATGCACCGAGGCAATCCAGTAGTATTTGACCCATTTGAGGGAGTAGAAAAAGAACATCTTGACCAACTCCTCAAATCATACTCTAGTTTAAAATCAAAAAGTGTTATCGAGGTGTTGTCAAAGGACAGCAAGCAAAAAATGGTAGATTATCTATCCAGTCCCAGCGATGATGAAAATAAAAAAAGAGTGCAACAATTACAGAATACAATACGTAGACTGAAGATCAAATACAAAAAAGAGCCTCTAAGTATAGTTGGCGCAAATATTGCAAATGGGTTTTCAGATGTCAAGGGAGGCAGACAGGGAATTGAAAATCTCATATCATTTATCAAGTCAAACTCTGCATTCTCTGTCTTTGTTTTAAGACAATCAAATGATAGTCTTCTTGATTATCTATCTGAAATTTCAGACATTCATTTGAAGATGTTAGAAATAAATGGTTCATTATTTCTCCAATCCGAGATTCCATGGTCAAATCTATATGCAATAGTTGCAAAAAACTATGATAGTCACAGTGAAGTTGCAATAGAACCCATAGTGTGACTGTAATATTGACAACATGTTTTTCCTAGAATTTGACTAGTTTTGTAGTATAGAACATTCTTCCATATTCTTTAAATCAACTATGATTAACCTAACCTTACTTGTTAATTGAGAGGTGTGATGATACATGCAATTTGGAACTGGAAAAGTATCTTATACCACAGAATGAGGCTCGATCAGAGTTTACAAACATAGCAAGCCATGAAATGAAGACATCGATTCAGGCCATATTGACATATTCTGAACTTTTACAGAATAAAGATGATGAATTCAGAGAGAGTTATATCAAGGCAATTTTAAGAAATGCATTAAGACTCAAAGTGCTTTCAAACAATTTAGGCGATTTGACAAAAATTGATGAAAAAATATTGAAATTAAAAAAAGAGCGATTTGATTTGAATCTGCTTGTATCATCAATAGCAAAGGACTTTGAGAACATGGTCATGTACCACGATAATAAACAAGAGATCAAAGTGCGAGTCATCTCACCAATGCACATTTTTGTAGAGGCAGACAAGGAAAGACTAGAACAGATCATTTTCAATCTTTTAGATAACGCAGTCAAGTTCACGGATAAAGGAACCATACTAATCAAGTTAGAAGAGAGTTCTGACAAAAACTGGACAGAGATTACGGTAACTGACACAGGTCCTGGAATAGAGGATAGAATAATACCAAATCTGTTCAACAAGTTTGTCACATCATCACATCACGGTACAGGACTAGGTTTGTACATTTGCAAAAGCATCATAGAAGCACATGATGGAAAAATTTGGGCCAGGAACAATGCCGATAAAAACGGGGCATCTATAACGTGTAGAATTCCAACAAACCAGGGACTTGTGAATAAAAATTACACTAAATTTTTAAATTCGGAATCGGTGTCATAATACAATGGCAAAAATACTTGTAGTCGATGATGAACCCGACATTACTGCATCGTTAAAAAACGGATTACAGCGAAAGGGGTTTGAAGTTGACACATATAACGATCCAACAGACGCACTCTCAAATTTCAAGCCAGATGCCTATGACTTGCTCTTAATAGACATAAGAATGCCAAAAATGAATGGTTTTGAATTATACCGAGAAATAAAGAAAAAAAGCAACAATGTCAGGATTTGTTTTTTCACTGCCTTTGAAGTATATTATGATGAGTTCAAAAAGATGTTTCCAAACCTAGAGGTCAAGTGTTTCATCAGAAAACCCATCACAATAAACGATCTAGTGCTTCACATAAACACGGAATTGGACAAATAGTTCTATTTTACCGGCGTCATAGAAGCTTGTTTTACCTCATCCATAAAAAATGGTGGAAGAGCATAGTATGAATCACCATAAACATAGACAGTTCCAATTCCTTTAGATGCAAGCTCTGTCAGTTTTGATACCATTTCATCACTTGAGGTCACATTGCCAAGTATGACGCTCAACTTTGTGGGCGGCAATTGATCATTGATAGAAACATGCTCTGACTTGTTAGAGTCTAATTCATGTATGTTTGCAATGTCTGTACTACCACTTGTTATGTAATTATTAACTTGAGGATAATTGTAACCTGGATTTATGTAGACAATACCTCCCAAACTGTGTACATAGTCTGAAAACTGTTTGAAATTTTTCAAGTTATCAGTACTGCTTTCATTGTCAAAAAATATTCCATCAGTTGGCACTTGAGACTTCATGTAATAGTCTATGTTTTCAAGACTTTCTGAGGTGTTGAAAATATATCCTAGTGTCTTTATTCCGCGATTTTTCAAATTGGAAATTACTTTTTTCCAATCGTCAGACAAAGTAGTACCACATGGACCACTGCACGGATTTATGATAACATACTTGATTGTATTTGGATATTCGTCAGCAACTGCGTATATCTGATTCCATTGAGGATCAGCAGGATCAAAATACGGAACGACAATTATCTTGACAGTCTGGCTTTCATTCATTATACTTCCAGATCCATATTCTCTGATAATACCATCCGGTATTTTTAATGTAAAAAACAAGATAAACGATAGCACTATTGCTACAACTACCGTAGCTATTACCTTCCTCAATCAATGAGTAATTATTCATGGTGTTTTAAATAACGACATCCAACATTGTTTTTTAA